>CAZIEA010000054.1:5602-13414 GCA_964538495.1 uncultured bacterium
GTTTCTCGGGGAAGAAGGCTGCCGGATCTACTCCCTGCGCCCCCGGGCCTGCCGTGATTTCCCTTACCTCTGGCAAAGGCCGGAAGCGGAGCTGATGCGCCAATGCCGGCTCTGGCGCGCCCTCCTCTGGGAAACCTGAAAAACCAATTTTTTTCCACGGATTGCACAGATTTACACAGATTTTTCCCTTCATGGTGAAAATCAGACTGAAGGCTGAAGGAACCGCCGCCTCATTCACATGTAGGCATGTAGAACATGTAGGAAATCTGCTTTTCTCACGCCAAGACGCAAACTTGGGTTTTGTTTTATTAGCTCTATGCTCTATGCCCTATGCTCTATGCTGAAACGTCCACAGATTTCACAGATTATTCCTTCATGTTCTTCATGGTAAAAAATCAGGCTGAAGGGTGAAGACTGAAGGAACCGCCGCACCGATTGAACCGCGAATCTCGCGAATCCACGCCAAGCGACTGTTTACTGCTAACCGCCCACTGCTTACTGGTTTTCGCGGACGGATTACGGATTACTGATCACGGATTACGTTGATTCTCTGACTCCTGTTTCCTGTATCCCGGTTTTCGACGGAGGCTCTCTTCATTTTTTCCTGTCCAATCCGGCTCAAGGCGGTATGATTGAGGGTTTGGAATAATTTCAAGAAGGAGAATTACTTATGGAAGAAAAGAAATTTCAGGCCCTGGAGAATATCCGGGTGGAACCCTCGTCCCTCTACCGGGAAGAGGTTTTCACCGATCTTAAGCTCGCCACCATCCGCCGCCTGGTTCCGGTGCGCCCGGACGGAGGCGACGATCCGGGGAGGGATGCCATCTTTATCGGAGAGACTCAGATCGTCTCATCCCTGGGCCCTCTGCCGCTTTCGGCCCGGCTGGAGGGGAAAACTCTCTCCGAAGCCGCCAGCGATTTCCCCGCCGCCATTCAGGAGGCGGCCCTGAAGATGGTCGAGGATATCAACGAACTGCGCCGCCGCGAGAGTTCCCGGATCGTGGTGCCGGGTCAGGAAATGGGCGGCGGCGGCCTGCCCGGAATGCCCGGGGGCGGAATCAAACTGACCTGAGCGGACGCTGGCTTGCCTCGCCGGCGGCCGGAATCGGTTCCGCCGGCTCAAGCCCGGAATCGGCACCACTTCGGAGATTTCCAAGGAGAATTGGTTTTGTTCAAGAAACTTATCAGCCGGATCAGGAAAATCGCCCCGAAAGCCGCCCCCACGGAAGAAATCAGCAACGTCTCCCCGCCCTCCCGAGAGCCTTCCCGGCCCCCCGATAACGACCCGGACGCCCGCGGCGGCGGAGGGGCGGAGGCGGAAAATCCCGGGGAAGCGCTTCCGGCCCCGGCCCGATCCCGGAGGACGGACTGGAGCCTATCCCCCCGATCCGGCAAATCGAGCCGGCGGAGGGGAAAACCCGGTTCCTCGAACTCGGCCTCCCCCGGGAAATCCAGGGCGCCGTCGATACCCTTGGGTTCGAGTACTGCACCCCCATCCAGGCCGAAATCCTTCCCCATACCCTCTCCGGGCGGGACGCCGCCGGGCGGCCCAACGGCCGGCCGCGGGCGCTGGTGATGGCTCCCACCCGCGAACTCGCCCTCCAGATCGAAAACGACGCCCGTAGCATCAACCGCTACGCGGGATTCCGGATCCTCTGCATTTACGGAGGGATGGATTACAACCGGCAGGAAAGCGAACTCCGGAGCCGCCCCGTTGACCTGGTGGTGGCCACCCCGGGAAGACTCCTGGATTACCTGGGCAAAAAGGCCCTCGACCTCGGGGGAGTGGAGATCCTGGTCATCGACGAGGCCGACCGGATGCTGGACATGGGTTTCATCCCCGACATGCGCCGGATTATCCGGGCTACCCCGGACAAAGACAAGCGCCAGACCATGCTTTTCTCGGCCACCCTCACCCCGCAGGTAACCGAGTTGATTTCGCGCTGGACCCGCCGCCCGGTTTTCGTGGAAATCGAGCCCGAACAGGTTGTGGTCGAAACCATCGACCAGCTCGTCTACATCACCACCAGTTCCGAGAAATTCAAGCTCCTTTACAACCTGATCACCGGGCGGGAATTGAGCCGGGTCCTGGTCTTCTGCAACCGGCGCGACCAGGTCCGCCGCCTCCAGGAACAGCTCGAGGATTACGGGCTCAAGGCGGAAATCCTTTCCGGGGAAGTCCCCCAGAAAAAGCGCCTCCAGACCCTGGAAGGCTTCCGGGACGGCCGGGTCCGGGTCCTAATCGCCACCGACGTGGCCTCCCGCGGGATCCATGTCGAGGAGATCAGCCACGTGGTCAATTTCAACCTCCCCTTCGAGGCGGACGATTATGTCCACCGGATCGGGCGGACCGGCCGGGCGGGCCAGGCCGGGATCTCGGTGAGCTTCGCCTGCGACGATGACGCCTTTCAGATCCCGGCCATCGAACAATACATCGGGCGGGAACTGGCCTGCCGCCAGCCCGAGGAAGACCTCCTCAAACCCCTCCCCCAACCCCAGGTCCGGAAACGCCGGCCTCGTCAGGAAGACCGGGATCGCCGTGGCGGGCGCGGGAGGAGCCGCCGGGAGGGAGAGCGCCGCTGAGGAGATTCCCAGCAGCCCGGGTGAAGAAATGAATTGGGAGGGAGAACAGCTTGCGCGAAAGACCCGGAGGCGCATCCCGACCGCCGCCGGCGCCGCTGCGGTCGGCCTGGCGGCCTGGTATCTCCTCCTCTCCCCCCTGCTTTCCATCCGCCCGCCCGGACCTCCTTCCTCCTTGCCCGCCTGGACGAAGCGCTTTTCGAGCGCCGGAGGCGCGCGGGCGCTTTCCTTTCCGACCGAAAAAAGCGATCTGATGTCCTGGATAAACGGGGAGGCGTTGCAGCCCACCGCGGCCGGAAACCCGGAATCGGCCCTCTACGGTTCGGTCCGGACCCGGCAGACCTCCGGAGGCTTCGCCGCTTCCTTTCACGAGGGCATCGATATCGCCCCCGCCTCCCGGGATCGCCGGGGCCGGGCCCGGGACCGGGTACTGGCGGCGGCCCCGGGCCGGGTAGCCTACCTCAACCGCTATCCCGGCAATTCCAGCTACGGGATCTATGTCGTGCTCCTTCATCCGGACCCGATCGGGGAGATTTACACTCTTTACGCTCATCTCGATAGCTTATCCCCGAATCTGAAAGCCGGCGGGGAAGTCGCGGCGGGATTCCCCGTTCCCGCAGCCACCTCCATTTCGAGATCGGGCTCCTGCTCAACCACCACTTCGTCGGCTGGACAAAACAGCACCGGACCAAAAATCCGCACGGGCGTTACCACGGCTGGAACCTGCAGGGTCTCGATCCCTTAAGATTTTTCGCCGACCGGATGGAGGGCGGAAATCATTCCTTCCGGAATTTCCTGGCCGCTTATCCCCGCGCTTTCCGGTTGCTGGTCCGGGCCAAAACCGCGCCGGATTACTTCCGGCGCCATCCCCTTCTCTGGAGCGGCCCCGCCGGCGGCGGGCCGCTGGTGCTGGAGTGCTCGGACAACGGGACTGTCCTCTCCGGCCGCGCCGCTCAAGCAGATGAGGCAGCCCTCCTGGGAAACGCCTCCGTCCGTATCCTGGAAGTCGACCGGAAAGTCTTGGGAAGAAACGGCGCCCGCCTGCTCCGGGAAAAAAACGGGGCCTGGGAACTGGGCCCGGAAGGGAAACGCTGGCTCTCGATCCTGCTCTGGCCCCACGGCTCTTGAACCCGCGAACCTCCTTTGACTCTATGCTCTATGCCCTATGCTCTATGCCGAAACACGACAACGATCACGAATTAAACTACATGCCCTATATGTTCTACATGGTTGAAAAGGCGGCAGTTTCTTCAGCCTTCAGCCTGGTTTTTGAAATAATCCGTGAAATCCGTGGACTACAATCAGGCGGCAAGGAGCGTAAAACGAAAGAGAATCCCTGTTTCCTGTTTTCGAACCCTGAACCCATGAGAAGCCATGTCTCTTAAGGCGGGAATGATCGGACTGCCCGGGTGCGGAAAGACCACTATCTTCAACGCTCTGACCTCGGCGGGAGCGTCGGAAAGGGGGAAGACGGAATTGAACCGAGCGGTGGTCGCGGTCCCCGACGAGCGCCTCGACAAGCTGGTACGGATTTACCAGCCCCTGAAGACGGTCCCGGCCACGGTCGAACTCGTAGACATTCCCGGGATCGCCGGGAACGCCGGGGCCGGGCGGGGAGACCGTCTCCTCGGGCACATCAAGGACGTGGATGCCCTCTTGCACGTGGTCCGCTGCTTTCCCGGAACCTCCCCCCCCGATCCCGAGGAGGACGCGGGGATCATCGACCTGGAGATGACCGCGGCCGATGCCCGCACGCTCTCCCACAAGATCGAACGCCTGGAAAAGAAAAGCCGCTCCGGCGACAAGGAGGCCGCCCGGGAACTCGAGATCTGCCTCCGCGTAGCCGCCGGCCTGGGAGAAGGCATCCCGGCCCGGCGGCAGAACCTCGACGCGGCTGAGCGGGCCGCGGTGTTCGAATGCCATCTTTGCTCCCTCAAGCCAGTCCTTTACGTTGCCAACCTCGCTTCCTGGGCCGACGCCGCGGCATCCCCGGCGCGCCGGCTCGAGGAGATTGCCCGGGCCGAAGGGGCGGGGATGATCGCGGCGGCGGGACGCGACGAAGCCGACCTGGCCGAACTCGAGGAGAGCGAACGCGCCGACTTCATGGCGGAACTGGGAATTCCGGAGTCCTCCGCGGTCCGCCTGATCCGCTCCGCCTACCTCCTGCTCGGCTTGGTCACCTTCTTCACCTCCGGCCCCGACGAATGCCGGGCCTGGACCTGCCGGGAAGGGGACACCGCTCAGAAGGCGGCGGGAAAGATCCACACCGACATGGAGAAAGGTTTCATCCGGATGGAAGTGATCCGCTACGCGGACCTCATCGCCCATGGGAGCGAGGAAGCGGTCGCCAAGGCCGGGCTCAAGCGTCTGGAAGGGAAGGAATACCTGGTGGCCGACGGAGACATCGTGGTCGTCCGCCACGGCGCCTGAACTCCATCCGGCCATGAGCGAGAGAATCCAACGCAAGGCCCGGGAACTGGGCGGCCATAACGTTTACCGGCTGCTCTGGCGCTACAGCGTCCCCACCACGGTCGGTTTCTTCGTCTTCAGCATCTACAACATCGTGGACCGGATGTTCATCGGCCGCTTCGGTGGGACCGACGCCCTGACCGGGGTGAGCATCACCTTCCCGCTCTTCATGATCGCCATCGCCATCGGGATGCTGGTGGGGGTGGGCGGGGGCGCCCTGACCTCGCTGCGGCTGGGAGAAAAAAAATACGCCCAGGCCGAGCAGATCCTGGGCAATGTTTTCGTTCTTTTCCTGATCGGCGGCGCCGTCCTGACCGTTCTGGGCCAAATCTTTCTCGACTCCCTGCTCACCTTTTTCGGGGCTTCCGAGACCGTTCTCCCCCACGCCCGGGCCTACATGCGCATCCTGATGTGGGTGATCACGCTGGATTTCCTGGCCATGGGCCTCAACGGGATGCTCCAGGCGGAAGGAAATCCCGCCATCGCCATGCTGATCCTGAGCAGCGGAGCCGTCCTCAACGCCGGCTGCGACTACATCCTGATCGCCCGGCTGGGGATGGGGGTGCGGGGCGCCGCCCTGGCCACCGCCTTCTCCAAGGCCATCTCGGCGGGGTGGATTCTCCTGCACTTTACCAAGGGACCGCGGCGGGTCCTGACCCTGCGCCGGAAAAACTTCCGGATCTATCCGGCCTTGACCCGCTCCATGCTCTACATCGGTCTTTCCCCCTTCACCATGCAGTTCATCAACAGCTTTTTCATCACCGTCACCAATCGTTTTCTCCTCAGGACGGGCGGCGACGTCGCGGTCGGGGCAATGGGAATCGTGCACAGCGTCATAATGCTGATGATGATGCCGGTAATCGGGCTCACCCGCGGGGGCCAGCCCATCATTGGCTTCAATTACGGGGCTCGCAATTTCGCCCGGGTGCTCCAGGCCCTGAAAGCCTCGCTCCTGGTGGCGCTCCTGATCGGACTGGCCGGGGCGGGACTGGTCCAGGGCTTCGCGCCCCTGCTGGCGCGCATCTTCACTCTGGACCCCGTCCTGATCGCGACCTCCTCCAACGGGATGAGGCTAATGCTGTTGATGTTTCCTTTTGCGGCCTTCCAGGTGGTTTCGGCCAATTACTTCCAGACCACCGCCCGGCCCTTGCTCAGCATCGGATTCCACCTCTTGCGGATGGTCGTGCTCTATTTCCCGGTGATGTTTATTTTCTCCTCCCGCTGGGGGCTCAACGGGGTCTGGCTCACTCCTCCGGCCTGCGACTTCCTGGCCGGTTTGGCCGCGATTTTCATCATGCTCCGCGAAGCGCGCCGCCTCGCCGCCGGCCGGACCGGGGTCCTGGAAACCGCCGGCGGTTGAACTCCCCAGGTTTCTTCGGTATCTTGCAGAGACAGGGGCACAGGGTTCAGGGTTCAGGACGCTTTCCGCGAATTTCACGTATTGCCTTCATGTCCTTCATGATCTTCATGGTGAGAAAAATCCTCTCTGGGGCCTATGGAAGAAAGCCCAAAAACTGTAATCTGTAATCAGTAATCCGTAATCCGTCCGCTGGCGCAATCGGAATCCAGAATTCAGAATCCAGAATCCAGAATGCACAAAAAAATGAATCTGTTTAATCTGTGAAATCTGTGGACAAATCAGTTTTCTGCGTCTCTGCGTCTTTGCGTGATAAAGGCGGCGGGTCCTTCAGCCTTCAGCCTGATTTTTCACCATGAAGCATGAAGATAAAAATCTGTGAAATCTGTGGAGAAAAAAGCGGTTAAATTCGCGGAAGGCGGGACCAGAGATGAATGAACGCGTGGTCAACCGGGTGGGCTGGTTGGCGGCCGCACTGGCCGTGGTGATGTTCACTTCCTACCTCGACCAGATCAGGCTGAACTTGAGCGGGAAACCGGGGTCCGTCATCCTCCCGGTCGCCACCGCCGTCAACTGTCTAGCCTGGGTGAGCTACGCCCTGCTCAAGGACAAGAAGGACTGGCCGATGTTTACCTGCAACGCCTTCGGCGTGCTCCTGAGCCTGGCCACCACCCTAACCGCCGTCTGGGCCTGACGGCGTGCTCACCAGCCTCCGCAACTTCCAGGAGATCGGAATGGAAAACTATAAGCTGGTCATGCCGGAGCACCTCAACCACAACGGGTTCCTCTTCGGCGGGGCGCTCCTCAAATGGGTTGACGAATACGCCTGGATCGCCGCCAGTCTCGACTACCGGGGCGCCTCCTTCGTCACCATCTCCATGGACCGGGTAGAGTTTCGCCGGCCGGTCGGGCTGGGCACGATCCTGCGCTTTGCGGTCGAAAAAACCGGGGTGGGAAAGACCTCGGTCCGCTACCAGGTGACCGTTTTCAAGAGCAGCGGCGCGGACGCGGGCGGGGAACCCGTCTTCGCCACCGAGGTTGCCCTGGTCAATCTCGGCGGCGACGGGCGAAAATGCCCCCTCCCCTCCTGCTCAAGCATAGAGCATGGGGCATAGAGCATAGAGTTGCAAAAACCGGAATCCGTAACCAGGAAAAACCCAGGATACAGGAAACAGGAGTCAGGAGAACCAAAGTAATCCGTAATCAGTGATCCGTAATCCTTCGAAAACCAGGATACAGGAAACAGGAGTCAGGAGTCAGGAGAACCAAAGTAATCCGTAATCAGTGATCCGTAATCCGTCCGCGAAAACCAGTAAGCAGTGGGCGGTTAGCAGTAAACAGTCGCTTGGCAGGGATTCGCGAGATTCGCGGTTCAATCGGTGCGGCAGTTCCTTCAGCCTTCAGTC
>CAZIEA010000055.1:0-1111 GCA_964538495.1 uncultured bacterium
GTCACCACCCCGACCCGGGCCGGAAAAGGGGGAATGGGGCGCTTGCGCTCGGGATCGAACAGCCCTTCCTCCCCCAGTTTCTTTTTGAGCTTCTCGAAGGCAAGCTGGAGATCCCCCTTCCCCCGGGGAATCATACCCAGGGCCTGGAGCTGGCAGGAGCCCCGGGGCCCGTACACGGTCAGTTTCCCCCGGATCACGACCTGCTCGCCGTCCCGGGGCCGGAAGCGCAGCAAGGCGAAATTTTGGCGAAACATGACCACCGGAATCTGGCTCCGGGAATCCTTGAGGGAAAAGTAAGCGTGGCCGCTCCCGGCCAGGGTAAAGTTGGAAACCTCCCCCTCGACCAGAAGGATGGGAATTCCCCCTTCCACCAGCTCTTTGAGCCTGGCCACCAGCCGGCTGACGCTGATCGGCCGCCCCGCGGCCTCCGGCCCGGTTCCGCCGGGGCCGTTCATCGCGCGCCCTCTTGCGGAATCTCCCGGAGGCGCCGGATGGAGAGCGCCCGGCCCGAGGAGCGATCAAGTTCCACGATCACTCCCTGGAGTCCGGGAGCGGCGGCGGCGACCGCCAAAACCGCGGGACGGGAGCTGAGCAAACGGGCGATCACCGCCTTCGGCTCCCTTCCCAGGATGGAATCCAGGCTTCCGCACATCCCCACATCCGTGATGAAGGCCGTGCCCCCGGACAAAACCTGCTCGTCCGCGGTGGGGACATGGGTATGGGTGCCCAGCACCGCCGAGACCCGGCCGGCGAAATGCCGCCCCAGGGCCGCCTTTTCCGAGGTGGCTTCGGCGTGAAAATCCACCAGGACCAGGGGGGTGCGGCGGGCGAGCGCTTCCAGTTCCTGCTCCAGAACCCGGAAGGGACAGTCCAGGGGGGACAGGAAAACCCGCCCCAGCAGGGAAACCACGGCAATCTCGCCCCCCTGAGGAAGCGGGAGCACTACGCTCCCCTGCCCCGGAGCGGGCGGGGGATAATTGGCCGGCCTCAGGACCCGGGGGTTGTCCCGGAGCAGGCCCAAGACCTCCTTGTTTCTCCAGACGTGGTCGCCGGAAGTGAGAACATCGGCCCCGGCCCGGAACAATTCCTCCGCCGCCGCCGGGGTGATCCC
>CAZIEA010000055.1:1121-4094 GCA_964538495.1 uncultured bacterium
TTCTATCCTCTCCCGCTCCCGGAGCCGGGGGTAAATCGCCCCAAACGCCTCCCGGCCCGGGCGGCCGACCGTGTCGCCGACGAAGAGTATCCTGACCGGGGCCGCTGAAGCCTCACTTGGCATACTCGACCGCCCGGGTCTCCCGGACCACCGTGACCTTGACCTGGCCCGGGTAAGCCATGTCCTCCTCGATCTTGCGGCTGATGTTGCGGGCCAGTTGGATGATCTCCCGATCGTCCACCCGTTCCGGCTCGACCATGACCCGGACTTCCCGTCCGGCCTGGATGGCAAAGGCTTTTTTTACCCCCTGGAAAGTCATGGCCAGTTGTTCGAGGTCCTGGAGCCGCTTGATGTAGGCCTCCATCGATTCCGTCCGCGCCCCGGGACGCGCGGCCGAAAGAGCGTCGGCCGCCTGGGCGAGGACGTCGTAGACCGACGTGGGCTCGACTTCCCCGTGGTGGGAAGCGATGGCCTGAATCACATCCGCGGGCAGGCCGTATTTTTTCGCCAGTCCCGCCCCGATCTCGGCGTGCGGCCCCTCGACTTCGTGGTCCACCGCCTTGCCGATGTCGTGCAGAAGCCCGACCATCTTGGCGGTCTGGACGTCCAGACCCAGCTCGGAAGCCATTATCCCCATCAGGTAAGCCACTTCCTGGCTGTGCATGAGGACATTCTGCCCGTAGCTGGTGCGGTACTTGAGCCGGCCGAGAAGTTTCAGCAGTTCCGGCTTCAAGCCGTGAATCCCGATGTCGAAAGCGGTCTGTTCCCCGGTTTCCCGGATCAGCTTGTTGACTTCCTCCTCGACCTTTTTTACCACTTCCTCCACCCGGGGCGGGTGAATCCGCCCGTCGGCGATCAACCGCTCGAGCGAAATCCGGGCAATCTCCCGGCGAACGGGATCGAAGGCGGAAAGGACCACCACCTCGGGGGTGTCGTCCACCACGACATCCACCCCGGTGGCGTTCTGAAAAGCCCGGATGTTGCGGCCTTCCCGGCCGATGATCCTTCCCTTCATGTCGTCGGAGGGAAGCGCCACCGTGGAAACGGCGTTCTCGGAAACATGGTCGGCGGAATAACGCTGGATGGCCAGGGCGATGATCTTGTTGGCTTCTTTCTCGGCGTTTTCCCGGGCCTCGGTCTCGATCTTGTGAATCATCAGGGCGGCGTCCCTTTCAGCCTCCTCGCGCATCGAAGCGATGAGCAGGTCCTTGGCCTCGGCCTGGCTCAACCCGGAAATCCGCTGCAGCCGGACCTTCTGCTTCTCCACCAGGTCCCGAACCTGCTCGGCCTGCGCCTCCAGTTCCCCTTCCCGATTGGTAAGCTTTCCTTCCCGGTCCTTGAGCTCGGCGTCCTTGCGGTCGAGGAAGGCAACCTTGCGGTCGAGGTTCTCTTCGCGCAGCGCCAGCCTCTGTTCGGTTTTCTTGAGTTCGCGGGTGCGCTCCCGGCTTTCCTTCTCGAAAGCGGTCCGGGCCTGAAAAATCTCCTCTTTGGCCTGCAGGGAGGCTTCCTTGCGGGCGGCCCGAGCCTCGGATTCGGCCTCGAGGCGGATTTTCTCGGCCTCGCGCTTGGCGCTCCCGACCCGCTTGTTGTTCCAGACCAGGTTCGCCGCCACCCCCCCTCCCAGGCCGAGCAGGAGCCCGAGAAAGGCCAGCATCAATCCCATGAGTAAGCTCATATCTTCTTCTCCGTTTCGCCGCGAGCGGCTTAAGCGTTATCGGTATTTCGAGCAAACTTCACTTTTTTGCACCTGATTAACTCTGATTACTTCTTTCGCATAGCGGAACCAGGCGGTCGTTATCGTTGTCGTAATCGAGGCATGAGGTGTGGGGTATGGGGTTTGGTTCCCTGAACCCCGAACCCTGAACCCTCCTACATGTCCTACATGTCTACATGTGAATAGCGCGGCAGTTCCTTCAGCCTTCAGTCTTCAGCCTTCAGCCTGTTTCGGGGGCAACGAATCACGCGGTCCTCGGTCACGACCAGATCCATCCTGCAATCGTGCGGCGCGGAGGGGATCTCGGCCCGGACCTGAAATTCGAAGGCCACCCCGACCCGGAAGGCGGACGGCGCCTGCTTGAGAAAGACGTCGTAACACCCCCGGCCCCGCCCCAACCGGTTCCCGGCCGCATCGAACCCGACCCCGGGAATCACGACCAGGTCGATTTCCGCCGGCGAAGCCGGCGGGCACGCGGCGAAATCGGGCGTGGGACAACCGAGCACCCTCGAGCTCAGATCCCGTTCCGGGTCGAAAATCTCGCCCGCTCTCAGCAGGTCCGAGCCGGGCTCGAGGACCGGGACCAGCACCCGTTTCCTCAGGGCCAGGGTTTGGCGGATCATCTCCGCGGTCCGGACCTCGTTCCCCGCGGAAGCGTAAAACATCACGGTCCCGGCCCGGCGGAATTCCTCCAGGGACTCCAGGTTTTCCCAGATCCGGCGGCTGAGGCGCTCGATCTCTTCCCCGGTCAATTCCCGCCGGAGAGCCTGGAGCTTCCGCCGCAGTTCAGCCTTCATGCCGCCCCTCCCCGTCCCGGGGCGGTTTCCCCCGGGCATCCAGGCGCTGGCGGATGACGGCCTCGTAACCGCGTTCGAGAGGGCGATAGTAATGGGTCTTGACCGAGATATAATCCTGGTCGGCCGCCTCCTCGGGACGGGAGTGCGGATACACGTACCCGATCCCCCGGCCCAGGGAAGCCGCCCCCCGGTAAGCGGAACTCTTGAGGTGGGCCGGGACTTCCTGGACGCGCCCGGTCCGGATATCCTGGGCCGCCTCCTCCAGCGCCAGGTAAGAAGCATTGCTCTTGGGCGCGGCGGCCAGGTAAGTGACCGCGTGGGCCAGGTTGATCCTGGCTTCCGGCATCCCCACCGTCTCCACGGCCCAGAAAGCGTTCATGGCCACCGCCAAGGCGGCGGGATCGGCGTTGCCGATATCCTCGCTGGCGGCGATGACAAGGCGCCGGGCGATGAACCGGGGTT
>CAZIEA010000055.1:4104-13162 GCA_964538495.1 uncultured bacterium
CCGCCTCGAGCATCCGGGCCAGCCAGTAAACGGCCGCGTCGGGATCGCTCCCCCGCACGCTCTTGATCAGGGCCGAAATGGTGTCGTAATGCTCGTCGCCGTCCCGGTGGTAGGGGGCGCTCCCGGACTGGAGCGATTCCGACATTATTTCGGGCGTGATCACGATTTGCCCGGCGGCTCCGCCGGAAGTAGTCATAGCCGCCACTTCCAGCGCCCGCAGGGCGCGCCGGGCGTCGCCCTGGGAACGGGAAACCAGCAGGTCCAGGGCGGCCGGGGACAAGGCCAGGTTTTTCCCTCCCAGTCCGTTTGGGGAATCCTGCAGAACCCGCTCCAGGATTCCCCGGACCGCTTCCGGCTTAAGCGGGCGGAATTCGAACAAGTGGGTGCGGGAAAGCAGAGCCGGGGCCAGGGAAAAAAACGGGTTATAGGTGGTCAGGCCGATAAAAGCGACCACCCCTTCCTCGATATGGGGGAGGAGGACTTCCTGCTGGGCGCGGTTGAAGCGGTGAAACTCGTCGATCAGCAGCAGCGTCCGCTGCCCGGTGCTCCCGCGCCGGTGCCGGGCCAGGGCGATCGCCTCCTTGACTTCCTTGGTGCTGGAATCCACCGCGCTCAAGGCGACCGGGTGGGAGGAAGTCGCCCCGGCAATGTAGCGCGCCAGGCTGGTTTTGCCGGTTCCCGGAGGGCCGAAAAAAATCGCCGCCTCCAGGCAGTCGCCCTCAATCAGGCGACGGAGCAATTTCCCGGGGCCGAGCAAGCGCTCCTGCCCGAGAAAATCATCTATCGTTTGCGGCCTGAACCGGTCCGCCAGCGGGCGCACCCGCTCGGTCCCGGCAGGCCGGGCAAAAAGATCGTTCATTCACCCTGCCCCTGCTTTTTAGGCTGGGCAAGGCGGGAGCGGCGGATCCAAAATCAGGGGAAAAGAACCGTTTCCGGGCCGGAAAAGCCCGGAACTTCATCCGTTCAGCCCGAATTCCAACGGGACTCTCCCCCTTCAGATCTCATTTTTTGTCCGCAGAAACAACTTCGGCGAAATTTTGCCGCGATTTCTTTTTCAGGCGGCGGTGCCGCTACCCGCACCAGCCTATCTATGGTTAATTCGCCCACAACCTGTTCGCGGGCGATCGTTTTTCAGCTTCAGCGCAACTCTCCGCCGAGACTGGCCCTCAAGTTATCGACCAGCCCCGCGTGGGCGGCGCTTACCGTATTTTCATCCAGGGTACCAAGTTTCGAGCGATAACGCAAGCGGATGGCCAGACTTTTTTTCCCATCCGGGACCTGTTCTCCCGAATAAACGTCAAAGAGCTGGAATGACTCCAGGATTTCGGGCCTTGACGCCGCGACGGCCGCGGCCACCTCGGCAAAAGACGTTTCCGCCCCGATTACCAGGGCAATGTCGCGCTCCACGCCGGGATATGTTTCCAGGGCGCGGTAGGAGCGGGTGAGATCCGCGGCGTTAAACAGGATCTCGAGATCCAGTTCCGCCCCCAGAACCGGCCCCGTGATCGCCGCCGCCGCCAGGACGGGTTCGTCCAGGCGTCCCAGGAGACCGACCCGGCGGCCGGCAATCTCCAGCGCGGCGGTCTGCCCGGGCTGGAAAGGGGGTTCCGCGACGGAAGAGAAAACCGCGTCCTTCACTCCCAGGCGGTCCAGCAGGGTCTCGATCACGCCCTTGAGGGTAAAAAAGTCCCGTTCCCGGCCGCCGCCGCCCCAGTAAGGGGCGCTCTCCCCGGGGGCCAGGGCGATGCCGAGGGCCGCCGACTCCTCCGGCCTGGAGTCTTGATCGCCCCGCCGGAAAACGGTCCCCATCTCGAAGACGCCGATCCGGGGGGCTTTTTGGGACTGGTTGGTCCGGATCACCCTCAGCAGTCCCGGAAGCAGGGAGGTCCGGAGCAACGACTGTTCCTTGTTCACGGGGTTAAGAATCCGGGGCGCCCGGCGGCGGGGGGAATCCGGGGGGAAACCCAGGAGTTCGAGTTCCCGGGGGTCCATGAAGCTGTAGGTGATCGCCTCGTCCAGCCCCAGGGCGCACAGGGTCGAGGCGGAAAGTTCCTCCAGGCGGCGCCGGGGCCGGGGCGGACAATAGCGGATGGCCCGCCGCGGGAGGGACTCGGGAATCCGGTTATACCCGTAAAGCCGGGCCGTTTCCTCCGCCAGATCGGTTTCCCTCTCCAGGTCCGGACGGGCGGTCGGAACCAGGAAAAGGAGTTGGTCCCCCTCCGCCCCGGACTGCTCCAAGCCCAGGCCGCCCAGGAGCCGGGACGCCTCCCCGGCGGAAATGTCCACCCCGAGGAAAGTCGAGACCCGGCGGGGACAAAAACCCACCTCCCGACGGGGGAATCCCTCTTTCCTGGTATCGATCATCCCGGCGGAAGCCTTCCCCCCGGCCGTTTCCAGGATCAACTCGGTGAGCCGGTCCAGGGCCCGGGGAGGGAGATTGGGGTCCACGATCCGCTCGAACCGGCGCGAACTCTCGCTCGAGAGCAAGAGGCTCCGGGAAGTCCGGCGCACGGAACTAAAATTGAAGTGGGCGCTCTCGAGAAAAAGATCAACGGTGTCCTCCCCCACCTCGCTTTCCTTCCCCCCCATCACCCCGGCCACCGCCACCGGGCCGCGCCGGTCGGCGATCACCAGCATTCGGTCGTCGAGATTCCTTTCCACGCCGTCGATGGCGACTATCTTTTCCCCGGGGCGGGCCAGGCGGACGATCACGCCGCCCCCGGAGAGGCGTCCGAGGTCGAAGGCATGCAGGGGCTGGCCCAGTTCCAGCATCACGTAATTGGTGGCGTCCACCACATTGTTGATCGAGCGGATCCCGCAGGCTTCCAGGCGGCGTTTGATCCGGTCGGGCGAGGCGCCGATCTTCACCCCCCGGACAACCCTGGCGCAGTAACGCCCGCAGAGTTCGGAGTCTTCCACCGCCACCGAGGTCTCGGCGGAGATCGGGGGGCCTTCCTCCGGGAAAACCGGCGACGGCAATTTCAGGGGAAGCCCCTCGGCCGCCGCGATCTCCCGGGCCAGGCCCGCCACGCTGAGAAGATCTGGGCGGTTGGGCGTGATGTCGAGATCCAGGACCGCGTCCGGGCCGCCCAGCGCCTTCGCCAAGGGAACCCCGGGCTCGCTCTCCGGCGGCAATTCCAGGATGCCCTCGTGCTCGTCGGAAAGCCCGAGTTCCCGCTCCGAGCAGAGCATCCCCCCGGAAGGCCGACCGCCAAACTTCCGGATCCCCACCTGGAAACCTCCGGGGAACTCGGTCCCGGGCAGAGCCAGGGCGGTGAGGAGACCGGGGCGGACATTGGGAGCGCCGCAGGCCACTTCGATCGGGCCCGAGGGCTCCCCGGCCTCGACCCGGCACCAGGTAATCCGGGAGCGCTTTTCGTCCGGCGCGGTCGAGAGGACCTTGGCGACCAGCACCCCCCCGGGGATTTCGATTTTCCGGACGCTTTCCACTTCCGCCCCCAGGAGCGTGAAGCGCTCTGCGAGCTCATCCGCGCTCGATTCGGTGGGAACGAACTCCCGGAGCCATTGCCGCGTAATTTTCATTGCCTTACCACGAATTACAAGAATTGAACCGCGAATCTCGCGAATCCGCACCAATCAAAACTAAGATTACGCAGATTAACCAGATTAATTCCGTCCACAGATTGAACCGCGAATCTCACGAATCCACGCGAACGTATCCTTCATGCTCTTCATGTCCTTCATGGTGAGAAAAATAATTCTCTGTGGCCTGAAGATTTTTCTCTGTGAGCTCTAACGAATAAATCTACATGCTCTACATGGTGAAAATGCGAGCCCTATGCTAAAATTGATGGAGAAAGCGCAGGTCGTTCTCGTAGAAAAGCCGGATATCGTCGATGCGGTATTTGAGCATGGCGATCCGGTCTATCCCCAAGCCGAAAGCGAAGCCGGTGTAGACTTCGGGATCGTAGCCGACGGCGGCAAAAACCTTGGGATCCACCATCCCCGCCCCCAGGATTTCCAGCCAGCCTCGGCGGGAGCAAAGCCGGCAGCCGGCCCCTCCGCAGACGATGCAGGAAATGTCCACCTCCGCCGAAGGCTCGGTGAATGGGAAAAAACTGGGCCGGAAGCGCAAGCGGGTGCCGGGGCCGAAAACCGCCCCCACAAACTCGTGCAGCACCCCCTTGAGCTGGGCGAAGGAAATGTCCTTATCCACCATCAGGCCTTCCAGTTGATGGAACATGGGGGAATGGGACGCATCGGCGGTATCGGCCCGGAAGGTTTTCCCGGCGCAGATCATCCGCACCGGGGGGGCCTGTTTTTCCATGGTCCGGATCTGGACCGGGGAGGTATGGGTCCGGAGCAGGAATCCTCCATCCAGGTAGATGGTATCGTGCATGTCCCGGGCCGGGTGGTTGCCCGGGATGTTGAGCGCGTCGAAGTTATACCACTCGTTTTCGGTTTCCGGACCGCTTTCCAACTCGAAACCCATCCCCCGGAAAACCTCGATGATCTCGGCCAGAACCCGGCTGATCGGGTGGCGGCAGCCGAGAATTCCCCGGTCTCCGGGAAGAGTCACGTCGAGAGCGTCGGAAACAACCCGCTGCCGCAGCTCCCGGCTGGCCATCTCGGCGAAGGCGGCCTCGAAAACCTCGGTTACTTCCCGCTTGATCCGGTTGGCCAGGCCGCCCAGAAGGGGGCGCTCCTCGGGAGAGAGCGCTCCCAACGAGCGCATGCAGGTGGTGAGCAGCCCCTTGCGTCCCAGGTATTTAACCTGAAATGACTCGAATTCCCCCTTCCGGGAAAGTTGCTTGAGCTCTTCCAGGGCCTCCTGGCGCAGGCTTTCGAGTTCTTCCCTCATCCGATCCTCCAGCCGCCCGTCCGGCGCCCTTCGGCGCCGCCGGGAACCCGGAGCCTCTCAGTTGTTCGGGGGAGAACTCTTCGCCCGCCCGACCAGGTCGGCAAAGATCCCGGGCTCGCGCACGGCCAAATCGGCCAGGATCTGGCGGTCCAGCCGGATGCCGGAAACCGCGAGCCCGTGAATGAAGGCGGAATAGGAGATTCCGTTCGCCTTGGACGCCGCCGTAATCCGGGCGATCCAGAGCCGGCGGAAATCCCGCTTGCGCAGCTTCCGGTGCTGGTAGGAAAAGACCATGGCCCGCATGGCCGTTTCCTTGGCGGTGCGGTAGAGCTTTCCCCGCCCCCCCCGGAATCCCTTGACCCGGTCGAACAGCTTCTTCTTCTTTTTCTTGCGTGCCGGTGCGTTGGTGGCTCTTGGCATGTCAGCGCTCCATTTTCATCAGCCGTAGGGGAGCATCTTCCTGACCCGCTTGGCCTCGACATCGGACAGGATGTCGGCGTGGCGCAGGTTACGCTTGCGCTTGCGGGACTTCCCGGTCAGCAAATGGCTCTTGCCGGCCCGGCGGTTTTTGACCTTCCCCGTTTTTGTGATTTTAAAGCGTTTTCTGGCCGCTTTGACTGTTTTCAGTTTGGGCATTTCCCTCTCCCTGTTTTTTGCTCTCCTTCTTGACGCCGGTCGGGCGGGGGTTGATCAGGCAGGTTACCCGCCTGCCCATCTTGCGGTAATCGCTTTCCAGGGTGCCGTATTCCTTCAAGTCTTCGATCAACCTCCCGATAGTGGCGAAACCGATTTCCTGATGGGTCATCTCCCGACCCCGGAACATCAGGGTCAGCCTGAGCTTGAAACCCTTCTGGAGAAAATCGATCGACTTCTTGAGCTTGATCGCGTAGTCGTTATCCTCGATCCGGGGCCGGATCTTGATTTCCTTGAGCCGGTCGGTATGCGCCTTCTTTTTCGAATCCCGCTCCCTTTTGGCCGTCTCGTATTTGTACTTCCCGAAGTCCAGGACTCGGCAGACCGGAGGGATGGACTGGGGAGAGACACACACCAGATCTAATTTTCTCTCCTGGGCCAGAGCCAGGGCTTCCTCCAGGGGAAGCACTCCGACCTGGGTTCCATCTTCGTCGATCGTGCGGACCTGGTCGGCCCGAATCTCCCTGTTGATGAAGACATTCTTGGGAATAAGGCACCTCCTTTGGCTCCTCCGCCACGGCTCGTTTCCCGGATTAGCGCTCCCCTCCGCCTCGGCGGCGGAAAACGCGGCATCCCGCTAAATGCTTGAATTTGCGGGAATGCCGCCCAAAAGGCAAGCCAAAATAAACCGATTTTACTCCCCCCGCCCCCCGGACATCACGCCGGCTTTGCCCTGAACCGCTTCCAGGATCAAAGCGGCGCATTCGGGAAGGGTTTTCGCCCCCAGCTCCCCATGGTCGCGGGAGCGGACGGACACGGTTTCGGAATCGGCCTCCCGGCCGCCCACCACCAGCATGTAAGGGATCTTCTGTTCCTGAGCCGCCCTGATTTTCCAGCCCAGCTTCTCGTTGCGCTCGTCCATCTCCACCCTGAATCCCCGGGCCTCAAGCTCGTCACGGACCCGCTCGGCGTAGGAGAAGAACTTCTCCGAAACCGGGAGCACCGCCGCCTGAACCGGGGCCAGCCAGACCGGCAGGGCCCCCCCGTAGTGTTCGAGCAGGATGCCGAGAAAACGCTCGATCGAGCCGAAGGCGGCGCGGTGAATCATGACCGGGCGGTGTTTGGCCCCGTCGGCGCCGATGTATTCCAAGCCGAAACGCTCCGGCATGGAGAAATCGAGTTGGACGGTCCCGCACTGGTAGCTGCGCTTGAGGCTGTCACGGATGTGAAAATCTATCTTCGGCCCGTAGAAAGCGCCCTCGCCCTCGCTGACGGAATAGGCGATCCCCATCTCGTCCAGGGCTTCCTTCAGGCTGCGGACGGCCAGGTCCCAGTCCGCGTCCGAACCGATCGAAGATTCCGGCCGGGTGGAGACCTCGATCTGGTATTGGGAGAACCCCACCTGCCGGTAGAGGTCGAGGATCAGCTCCACGATCCGCTTGATCTCTTCCTTGATCTGGGAGGGAAGACAATAAACATGGGCGTCGTCGATTACGAATCCCTGCACCCGGAACAGGCCGTGCAGGACCCCGGTCAGTTCCCGCCGGTGCACCCGTCCGAGCTCGGCCACCCGGAGGGGAAATTCCCGGTACGAGTGCTGGCTCTCCTTGTAGTAGAGGATTCCCCCGGGGCAGTTCATCGGCTTGACCGCGAAGGTCTGTTCTCCGATGGGGCAGAAAAACATGTGATCCTTGTAGTGGTCCCAATGCCCGCTCCGGTGCCAGAGCTCGTCCTTGAGGATCATCGGGGTCATGATTTCCCGGTAGCCGCGGGAGCGGTGGAGTTTTCTCCAGAAATCCAGGAGCAGTTCGTAAAGGACCACGCCCCGGGGATGGAAGAAAACCATCCCGGGCGCCTCCTCGTGAAAACTGAAAAGATCCATCTCCCGGCCCAGCTTGCGGTGGTCCCTTTTTTTCGCCTCTTCCAGGTTGTGGAGGTATTCCTCGAGTTCCGCCGGGGAGAGGAAGGCGGTCCCGTAAATCCGCTGCAGCATGGGGCGCTGCTCGTCGCCTTTCCAGTAAGCCCCGGCCACCGAGAGGAGCTTGAAGGCCTTGATCCGCCCGGTGGATTCCAGGTGCGGGCCCCGGCAAAGGTCGAAAAAATCCCCGCTGCGGTAGATCGAGATCGGTCCCGCGGGCAGCCCCTCCAGGAGTTCCAGCTTGTAGATTTCGCCTGCCTTTTCCAGAAGGCGCCGGGCCTCTTCCCGGGAGATTTCCTCCCTCCGGAAAGGATGGTCCTCGGCGATCAGGGACTTCATCTGGGCCTCGATCTTCTCCAAGATTTCCGGGGTCAGGGTCTCGGACAGGTCGAAGTCGTAATAAAACCCGTCCTCGATGGCCGGGCCGATCCCCAGCCTGGCTCCGGGAAAAATCCGTTTCAGGGCATGGGCCATGACATGGGCCACGCTGTGGCGATAGGTTTCCAGGTTGACTTTGGCGGAATTCATAAAAAATCACCCTAAACTAAAAGGCCGAAAAACCGCGCCTGGCCCCCAGGGCAACGCGGTCCCGGCCCGGAAAAATGCCTTCCAGACGGTTTTTCGTCGCGAAAAGGCGCCAAAGCTCCGGCGGCCTTCCCGTCCTGGGCGATACTGGACTCGAACCAGTGACCTCTACGATGTCAACGTAGCGCTCTAACCAAACTGAGCTAATCGCCCGAACCGATTTGATATGTTTGCGCGATGGGGGCCGGATTGCAACAAAAAATGTCCTCACTCCCCGTTTGCCTCCAGGGCGGCCAGGACCAGGCCCCCGACCAGGACCGTCAGACTCCAGACCAGGATCACCATTTCTCGTCCTCGACCAAGGGTTCAGGACCGCGTTTTTCTTTCCACAGATTTCACAGATTTGCACAGATTGATTCGTTATCGTGTTTGCAATCGAGTTTTTTCTACATGCCCTACATGCCTACATGTGAATGCGGCAGCAGTTCCTTCAGCCTTCAGCCTAGTTTTTTTTCTTACCATGAAGAGCATGAAGAAACATGAAGGTAAAATCTGTGAAATCTGTGGACAAATCTTTTTCTGCGTCTTGGCGCCTTTGCGTGAGAAAAGTGGGTTGTCTACATGTCCTACATGTCTACATGTGAATGCGGCGGCAGTTCCTTCAGCCTTCAGTCTTCAGCCTTCAGCCTGGTTTTTTCTCACCATGAAGAGCATGAAGAACATGAAGGTAAAATCTGTGTAATCTGTGGACGGTCTGGCATAGAGCATAGGGCATAGAGCATAGGGTTCAGGAAAACCAACGTAATCCGTGATCAGTAATCCGTAATCCGTCGCCTTGATTTGTGGGGATTGGCGAGATTCGCGGTTCAACCCGCGGACCGCATCAGGCGCGCGCCAGGGCCGCCATGAAGCGCCGGACCCGGCTCTCCGAGACCGGCCCGTCGGAGACGCCCCCCGCCTTGAGCGCGGTTCCGACGATAAAGCCGTCGGCGTAAGGAAGATAACGGGCCAGGTTCTCCGGGCTCACCCCGCTCCCGAGCAGGAGCGGGCGGTCGGGCACGGCCGCCCGCACGGTTTTGAGCTCCTCGAGATCGACTTCGGCCCCGGTCCCGCTGCCGGAGACGATCAGGGCATCGGCCAGCCCCCGGTAAGCGATGTCT
>CAZIEA010000056.1:0-4420 GCA_964538495.1 uncultured bacterium
TGAAGACTGAAGGAACCGATGCTGCGTTCACATGTAGACATGTAGGGCATGTAGAAGGGCAAATTCGAAATCAGAATGACGAAATTCGAAACCCAAAAACCGGCATCACGCCAAGGCGCCAAGACGCAAAGACGCCAAGAAACAATCCATCCACAGATTTCACAGATTTACACGGATTCGTTCCCGTTCACGTACTCGTTCACGTTTACGAATCAAGGTGACGGATTACGGATCACTGATCACGGATTACGTTGGCGCTCCTGACTCCTGTCTCCTGTATCCTGGTTTTCGACGGATTACTGATTACGTATTCTGTTGAATCCTGAGAAAATCTGAGATATAGTATTTAAATCTTCGGGGCAGGGTGAGCCTGGCGGTTGCAGGCAATTCCCGACCGGCGGTTAAAGCCCGCGAATCCCCTCCGGGGGACCGAGCCGGTGTGATTCCGGCGCCGACGGTAAAGTCCGGATGGAAGAAGAACACGGCGCGCTCTCGCTGCCCCGGAGTCGATAAACTCCGGGGCTTTTGTTTTGCCCGGAGCGGAGAGGTTTATTATCCGCATGGGAAAAGAAACGACATTCAGTCCCACGGAAGAGATCATCGCCGAAATCCGCGCCGGGCGGCTCGTGGTCGTGGTTGACGACGAGAACCGGGAGAACGAGGGCGATCTGATCATGGCCGCCGAGAAAGTCACCCCGGATTCGGTCAATTTCATGATCACCCACGGCAAGGGCCTGGTCTGCGCCCCCATGGTCGGGGAAGATCTGGAACGTTTCGGACTCCGGCAAATGGTGAGCAACAATCGGGACACCTTTTCCACCGCTTTCACCGTCTCGGTGGACGCCGCCGAGGGCGTCACCACCGGGATTTCCGCCGCTGACCGGGCCCGGACCATCCGGGTGCTGGCCGACCCGGGCTCCGCCGCCGTCGACATTGTCACCCCGGGCCATGTTTTCCCTCTCAAGTCCCGGCCCGGGGGGGTCCTGGTCCGGGCTGGGCACACCGAGGCGGCCGTGGACTTCGCCCGTCTGGCCTCTCTGCGCCCCGCGGGGGTGATCTGTGAAATCATAAATCCGGACGGGAGCATGGCCCGCCTCCCCCAGTTGCGGGAATTCAGCCGGAAGTTCGGCCTCAAGATCGGCTCCATCGCCGACCTGATCGAATACCGGCGCTCCCGCGATCGCTTGGTCTTTCAGACCGCCGCCACCTGCATCCCCACGCCCTGGGGCGATTTCCAGCTTCGGCTCTATCGCTCGGTTCTGGACGACCGGGCCCTGGTCGCCCTAGTCAAGGGGGAGGTGAACGGCCGGGAGAATGTTCTGGTCCGGGTTCACTCCAGTTGCCTGACCGGGGATGTCTTCCTCTCCCGCCGCTGCGATTGCGGCCAGCAGCTTCACGAGGCCATGCGCCGGATCTCCGAGGAGAAAGCCGGGGTCCTGCTCTACCTGGAGCAGGAAGGCCGGGGGATCGGGCTGGAAAGCAAGATCAAGGCTTACGCTCTCCAGGACGAGGGGCTCGATACCGTGGAGGCCAACGAGGAACTGGGTTACGAGCCCGATCTGAGGGAATACGGGATCGGGGCCCAGGTCCTGCGGGAACTCGGCCTTTCCACCATTCGCCTGCTCACCAACAATCCCCGCAAGGTGGTGGGGTTGAACGGATACGGGCTCAAAATCGTCGAGACCATCCCGATCCGGGCCGAACCCAATCCCCACAACCAGCGCTACCTGGAGACCAAGCGCCGCCGCCTCGGTCATTGCCTTTAACAGCGGCATAGGGCTAAAAACTGAACCGCTAATCTCGCGAATCTCCGCCAAACTCTTTTCCCTCACATGTAGACATGTAGGGCATGTAGGAGGATTCAGGGTTCAGGGTTCGGGGTTCAGGGGCGAATTGGGGTCGGTATCGGAATCGGTATCGGGATCGGGCGAAATCAAGCTGAAGGCTGAAGGAACTGACGCCGCATTCACATGTAGACATGTAGGGCATGTAGAAGGGCAAATTATGAGAAAAGAAAAGCAGTTCTCTGTGGCCTGAAGTATTTTTCTCTGTGAACTCTGTGGTAAGGAAGGAGGCGCTGCAAAATAATCTGTGAAAATCTGTGCAATCTGTGGAAAGAAATCCGTGGGAATAGACAGGGGATTGGTCCCCGGGGAGGAGAAAATGAAGGTATTTCAAGGCCAGCTATCGGCTTCGGGCCTGCGCTTCGGGATCGTGGTGAGCCGGTTCAACGAGTTTTTCACCGGCAAACTGCTCGCCGGGGCGCTCGACTGCCTGGAGCGCCACGGGGCCGACGGGAAGAAGATCGAGACGGCCTGGGTCCCTGGAGCTTGGGAAATCGCCCCGGTCGCCCACCGGATGGCCAAGAGCGGGCGTTACGACGCCGTCATCTGTCTGGGGGCGGTGATCCGGGGGGAGACCCCGCACTGGGAATACATCAACAACCAGCTTACCCGCGGCATCTCCGCCGCCGCGATCGAGAGCGGGATTCCGGTGGTGTTCGGGGTCATCACCCCGGAAACCCTGGAACAGGCGATCGAGCGTTCCGGGAGCAAGGCCGGGAACAAGGGTTTCGAGGCCGCCATGGCCGCCATGGAGACCGCCGACCTTTACCGCCGTCTCGACGGCGCCGGGGAGTGAGGGATGGGGTTCCGGCGCAAGGCGCGGGAACAGGCGCTTCAGATCCTTTATGCCGGGGAGATCAACCTCCTCCCGGCGGAGGAAAACCTGCAGGCCTGTCTTGCCTCCTTCGCTTCCGAACCGGGAGCGGAAGAGTTCACCCGGAGGCTGGTCCTGGGAGTGGAGGCTCACCGCGCTTCCCTGGACGATTACCTCAAGCGTCTGGTGGAAAACTGGGGGCTGGAGAGGATCACGCTGGTGGACCGGACGATCCTGCGGCTGGCCGCTTACGAGATGCTTCACGAGGATGACATTCCCCCGGCGGTCTCGATCAACGAAGCCATCGACATCGCCAAGCGCTTCAGTACGGCCCAATCGGGGAGGTTCATCAACGGCGTCCTGGACCGGATCCGCGACGAGATCGAGGGCCATGAAGACCGTTGACCTGCACATTCACACCACATTCTCGGATGGGGCTTCCACCCCTTCCGAGGTGGTCGACCTGGCGGTTTCCCTGGATCTGTCGGCGATCTCGATCACCGATCACGACTCCGTGGAGGGCCTTCCCGAGGGGATGGCCCGGGCCCGGGAAGCCGGGATAGAGTTCGTGCCCGGGATGGAGCTCTCGGTCGAGATCGGGGATTTCGAGGTCCACCTCCTGGGCTATCTTTTCGACTATCGGGATCCCGAACTGCGCGAGCGCCTGGCGGATTTCCGGGTCGCCCGCTGGGAGCGGGCCGGGATGATGCTGGAAAGATTGCGGGGGCTGGGGGTGGACCTTGATCTGGCCAGGGTATTTCCGGATGGCCCGCGCGGAGCGGTGGGCCGGCTCCACATCGCCCGGGCCATGTTTCTGGAAGGGAAGGTCTCATCGGTTCAGGAAGCCTTTTCCCGCTACATCGGGAATCAGGGGCCGGCGTACGTCCCCAAACTGACCTTCTCGCTCGAGGAAGCCCTCGATACCATCCGCCGCCTGGGCGGCATCTCCGTTCTGGCCCATCCCGGCCAGTTGAAAAAGGACGATCTCATCCCCGGGATGGTGGAGCTGGGGCTGGGAGGGCTGGAGGCTTATTACCCCAGCCACACCCAGTTCGAGACCAACCACTACCTCGAGCTGGCCAGGCATTACGGGTTGGCCGTCACCGGCGGTTCCGACTGCCACGGGGCCAACAAGGGCAGGATCCTCATGGGCGCCGCCCGGGTCCCTTACCTGGTCCTGGAGGAGCTCAGGAGAATTCACGGGGGAATGCCGGAATGAGCGGCCCCGGCGTCCGGCCCGGCCTGGGCCTGGGCTTGAGAAAAACCCGCTCCCGCCTTCGGGATAAGCTCTCCGCCCTGCTCGGCCGTTCCGGGAGCATTTCCCCCGAGGTTTGGGACGAGTGGGAGGAGGCCCTGGTGGGGGTGGATCTCGGGGTCGAGACCGCGCTCGAACTGGTCGAGGAGACCCGGCAGCGCGCCCGGGAGGAGAAGATCCGCGAACCCGGGAAAATCCTGGAGGTCATGGAAGACATTCTCGCCCGGAGCCTGGCGCCCTCTCCCGCGGCCGCGCCGGCAACCTCGAGTTCCCCTTCTCCGGAAACCTGGGTGCTGGTCGGGGTCAACGGTTCGGGCAAAACTACCACCCTGGCCAAGCTGGCCTGGTTCTGGAGCCGGAAAGGGGAAAAGGTCCTGGTCGCGGCCGCCGATACCTTCCGGGCCGCCGCCGGGGAGCAGTTGCGGATCTGGGCGGATCGGGCCGGGGTGGAACTGGTTTCTCAGCAACCCGGGGCCGACCCGGCGGCCGTGGCCTTCGATGCCGTTT
>CAZIEA010000056.1:4430-9155 GCA_964538495.1 uncultured bacterium
GCACAACCGCCGGGACCTGATGGGGGAGGCGGCCAAGATTATCCGGGTCCTGGAAAAGGCCCTGGGGGCGCCGCCCCGGGTTCTTCTGGTTCTCGACGCCACGGTAGGGCAGAACGGCCTGATCCAGGCGGCGAGCTTTTCTCAGGCGGTTCCGGTCGCCGGGCTGGTTCTGACCAAGCTCGATGGGACCGCCCGGGGTGGGATCGTGGTGCCGATCAGCCGCCGCCTCGGCCTCCCGGTTCTTTTCCTCGGGGTGGGGGAGCGAATGGAGGACTTGGTGGAATTCGATCCCGGCGAGTTCGCCCGCGCCCTGCTCGCTCCCGATTGAACCGCGAATCTCGCGAATCTCCGCCAAACTCTTTTCCCTCACATGTAGACATGTAGGACATGTAGAAAATCTGCTTTTCAGCGCCAAACCTCACACCCCAAACCTCACACCTCACACCGAGTACGAGTACGAGAATCTGTGAAATCTGTGGAAAGAAAAAAAATCGGTTCACCTGACGAGAGATATATGAACCGGGCGCTGGCCTTGGCCCGGCGGGGAACGCGCTCGGTCCGGCCCAACCCCCGGGTGGGCTCGGTCCTGGTCCGGTCCGGCCGGGTCGTCGCGGAAGGCTACCATTCCCGTTTCGGGGGGCCCCATGCCGAGGCCAAGGTTCTGGCCCGGGCGGGAAAAGCCGCCTCCGGCGGCACCCTCTATGTCACCCTGGAACCCTGCAGCACTCAGGGCAAGACCCCGCCCTGCGTGAAGGCGATTATCGCCTCCGGGGTCAAGCGGGTCGTGATCGGGACGACCGACCCCAATCCCCGCAACCACGCCCGCTCGGCGCGGATTCTACGCCGGGCGGGGATTGAGGTGGCGCCGGGGATTCTGGAAGCGGAGTGCCGGGACCTGATTCGGGACTTCGCGGTCTGGGTCGCGCGAAAAAGGCCCTACACCTTGCTCAAGCTGGCCGAGAGTTTGGACGGAAAAATCGCCACGGCCTCGGGTGACTCGAAATGGATCAGTTCCCCCCAAAGCCGGAAGGAAGCGCACCGGCTCCGGGCCGCTGCCGATGCCCTGGTGATCGGGAGCGGGACGGCCCGGATCGACGACCCCCGCCTCGATGTCCGGCACGGCTTCTCGCATCCGGGCCTGCTCAAGGTGGTGGTGGATTCCCGGGGCCGGCTCAGCCCGGCGGCGCGGCTCCTGCGGACTCCGGGAAAAGTCCTGGTCGCGGTTTCCTCCGCGCCGGCGGCCCGCGTCCGCCGCCTGGAGAGAGCCGGCGCCCGGGTGGCCGCCTTCCCCGGAAAGGGCGGGCGGGTCGACCTGGCGAAGCTCTGGGGGTTCCTGGCCTCCGAGGGGATCATGCGGGTCATGGTCGAGGGGGGAGGGGAGCTGGCCGGGGCTCTTTTCGACGAGAGCCTGATCGACGAGGTCCACTTTTTCCTCGCTCCCCGCCTGATCGGCGGCGCCGGTTCGGTCCCGGCCCTGGGGGGGAAAGGCTGGGCCCGGGTGGCGCTGGCCCCGAGGCTGGAAAATCTCCGGGTTCGCCGCTGCGGCCCCGACCTCTGGCTCTCCGGCTTTATAGGCTGAAGGAACCGCCGATTCATTCACATGTAGGCATGTAGAACCGAAATTCGAATTCGGGCGCGAATCGATATCGGTATCGGGATCGGTATCGGGGTCGGGTGCGCGCAAGCATCACGACAAGACGCCAAGACGCAGGAAACTGATTTGTCCACAGATTACACAGATTAAACAGATTTTCCCTTCATGCTCTTCATGGCCTTCATGGTGAGAAAAAAATAGTTCTCTGTGGCCTGAATTTTTTCTCTGTGAGCTCTGTGGTGAGGAAGGCAGCGCAGCCGCACGCCTCGATTACGATTACGACAACGATAACGATGGCGAAATAATCTGTGTAAATCTGTGAAATCTGTGGAAAGAAAGGTAAGCAGGGAAATCAGGGGGGAAAGAGAATGTTCACGGGGATAATCCAGGAGATCGGGAAGGTGGCGGAAATCCGTCGGGTTCCGGGCGGCGCCGCCCTGACGGTTGCCTCCGGCGGCTTGGCGGGAGAACTGGCGCCGGGGGACAGCCTCTCCGTCGACGGGGCCTGCCTGACCGTGACCTCGGGTACGGCCGGTTTCCTCGCGCTGGATGTCTCGGACGAGACCCTGGAGAGGACCACCTTGAAGAATGCCCGGCCCGGGGACAGGGTCAACCTCGAGCCCGCCTTGCGGCTGGGCGACCGGGTCGGGGGGCACTTGGTCACCGGGCACGTGGACGGGGTGGGGCGGATTGGGGGAATCAGCCGCCGGGGGACCGATACCATTTTCAGGGTGGAGTGCCCGCCCGGGATCATTCGTTACCTGGTGGAGAAAGGCTCGCTGGCCCTGGACGGGATCAGCCTCACCATCGCCGCGGTTCGGGGCGATACGGCCGAGATCCACGCGGTTCCCTTTACCCTGAACCGGACCACTCTTTCCGCCCGCTCTCCCGGCGACCTGGTGAACCTGGAAGCCGATATTTTGGGAAAATACGTCGAGCGGCTCCTGGGCGCCGCTTCGGCCCGGCCGGGCCTCACCCGGGATTCCCTGCGGGCCGCCGGCTTTGAAGCCTGAAGGAACTGCCGCCTCATCACGCAAAGGCGCCAAGACGCCAAGACGCAGGAAACCGATTTGTCCACAGATTTCACAGATTTTCCTTCATGTTCTTCATGCTCTTCATGGTGAAAAAACAGGCTGAAGGCTAAAGACTGAAGACTGAAGGAACCGATGCTGCGTTCACATGTAGACATGTAGGGCATGTAGAGGGGCAAATTCGAAATCAGAAACTCGAAATTCGAAATCTCAAGCTCGGGGTCGGTATCGCTATCGGTATCGGGATCGGGCGAATTCTTGCGCATTCTGAATTCTGGATTTCTGCTCTTGACCCTATGCTCTATGCCCTATGCTCCATGCTAAAACGTCCACGGATTGCACAGATTTTCCTTCATGTTCTTCATGCTCTTCATGGTGAAAAAAACAGGCTGAAGGCTAAAGACTGAAGACTGAAGGAACCGATGCTGCGTTCACATGTAGACATGTAGGGCATGTAGAAGGGCAAATTCGAAATCAGAATGACGAAATTCGAAACCACAGGTTCGTTGTCGCTATCGTTGTCGTGGTCGTAATCGTAATCGGGGCGTGAGGCATGGGGGGGGCGCCGGGGTTTCGGGCGCGAATTTTTCCTTCATGTTCTTCATGCTCTTCATGGTGAAAAAAAACAGGCTGAAGGCTAAAGACTGAAGACTGAAGGAACTGCCGCCGCATTCACATGTAGACATGTAGGGCATGTAGAAGGGCAAATTCGAAACCGCAAAATTAGCCAGGCGAGTTTGGTAAATTCGAATTTGAGATTTGTTTTAAGATTTCTGACTTCGAATTTCGAATTTTGCTTCTGACTTTCCCCTTCCGAATTCCGGATACTCCAAAGGACGGATTACGGATCACTGATTACGGTTTACGTGGTTTTCCTGTAGGACATGTAGAAAGTTCAGCGCCATGCCTCACGCCGCACTCCTCAGTTACGAAACGAGATAATCTGTGAAATCTGTGGACAGAAAAAATCGGTTCGATTCGTGAAATCCGTGGAGAGAAAGAACAGACCCCAAACCGGACTTTTGTTTTTCCTGCTGGTCTCGGTCGCCCTGCACCTGGTCCTGCTGCTGTTGGATCCGTTCCGGGGGGGGGATTGCCTCCCGGATGTCCCGGCCGAGCCGATTCCCTGCCGCCTGTTTTTGCCGCCTGGGGTTGAAGTCCCCGAAGCCATGGCTTCGGCGGTTGCAGCTCCCCCCGCGCCTCCCCCGACAGAAGAGGCGCCGCCCGCGGAGAAAGCAGAGGAGCCCGAAGCGCTCCCGCTCCCCGCGCCGCCGCCGCTTTCCCTCCCGGAGGCCGTTTCCGCCTTGCTCCAGGACCCGTGGCCAAGCCCGCCGGGGCCCACGGCTCTGGAACTTTATACCTCGCGCCTCTGGGCGGAGATTTACCGGCAGCGCAAATACCCGCCCGAGGCGGCCCAGCTGGGCTGGGAAGGAGAAGTGGTGGTGGTTTTCACCCTGGACCGGGAAGGGACCCTGCGGAACCTGGGCATCCCGGCCGGGGGGGAATCCCGCTTCGCGGCCTTCAACCGGGAGGCCTTGCGGGCGGTCCGGGAAGCGGCGGCCGCTTTCCCCCCTTTCCCGGACGGACTCTCGGGGGCGGAGATGACCTGGCAGCTCGTGATCGCCTTCCGCCTCCCCTGACTCGAACAACTCATTTCACATGTAGACATGTTTTGGCATAGAGCATAGGGTTAAAGACTGAACCGCGAATCTCGCCAATCTCCGCCAATTCCAGTGACGGATTACGGATCACTGATTACGGATTACGTGGTTTCCTGTAGGAGGGTTCAGGGTTCGGGGTTCAGGCGCGAATTTTTCCTTCATGTTCTTCATGCTCTTCATGGTGAAAAAATAGACTGAAGGATACGACAGAAAATAAGGTGGACGCGGGGAAGAGGCCGGTATAATCTTCGCCGCAATCGGTTGGGGCTTTGCCAACCGCAACCCAAAGGGAGGGGATGTTCTGTGCCGAAGGTAGTTCTCAAGTCCAACGAATCAGTGGATAAGGCTCTCCGCCGCCTCAAGAAGAAGATGGACAAGGAGGGCATCATCAAGTCGATCAAGCGTCATCGGCATTACGAAAAGCCCAGTGACAAGCGCC
>CAZIEA010000056.1:9165-9518 GCA_964538495.1 uncultured bacterium
AATCAACTCGAGAAGAGCGGCTTGGGCCGGGGGCCGGAACGAACCAACCTCCCGCGGTGGAACCGAGCCGGAACATTTTCAGTTTTTCCACGATCTGGAACTCCTGGCGCCAGGTGGCCGCCCGGCCCCTGCTGGAGGAGATCGGCCGCCTGGGTTTTTCCCGGGTGGAGCTCAATGCCCAGCTTCCCCGCTATCTTCTGGACTCCATGGCGGAGGAAGCCGCCCGCTCCGGGTTCCTGGTGGGGAGCCTGCATAACTTCTGCCCCGCCCCGCCCGCGGGGGAGGAAGGCGATTCCCTGGCCTCGCCGCGCGAGAAAATTCGCGCCCGGGCGGTGCGCAACACCATCCTGACC
>CAZIEA010000056.1:9528-12900 GCA_964538495.1 uncultured bacterium
TCCAGGTGAAGACGCCGGTCGAACTGTTGATCGCCGCGCCGGTCGGCGCGCCGAATGGCGGCCGGGGCGGAACGGGGGCTGGCCGGGACGGAGAAATTTCTCCGGCTCCGGGAGCGGGTGCGCTCCCGGCGCGCGCGCCTGGAGCGCCCCTACCTGGAGAACGTCGTCCGCAGCCTTCGGGAGCTGGCCCCCTCGGCCGAGGGGCTCGGGGTCAGGCTGGGGCTGGAGACGCGCTACCATCCCTGGGAGATCCCCTCCTTCCCCGAGATCGGGGAGCTCCTGGATTCCGTGGCTTCGCCGGCGCTGGGTTACTGGCACGACCTTGGGCACGCCGCGGTTCGGGAGACCCTGGGGGATGAGCCGGCCTTGAGTTACCTGGAGCGCTACGGGACGAGGCTGATCGGAATGCACATCCACGACGTCGTCGTCACCCGGGACCACAAAGCCCCGGGGGAGGGGGAGATGGATTTTTCCCCCTACCGGCCGTGGCTGGCCGCTAAGGGCATCCACAAGGTTTTCGAGGTTCACCCCGGGGCAACGCCCGAGGAGATCATCCGCGGCCGGATCCTGCTGGAAAACCTGGTTGGCGTGTGAGGCGCGGGGTGCGCGCCGCTTTCCTTACCACAGAGCGCACAGAGAGAAGACAGAGGCCACAGAGGACTGCTTTTCTTTTTTTTACCATGAAGAGCATGAAGGACATGAAGTCTTGCGCCTGAACCCCGAACCCTGAACCCTCCTACATGCCCTACATGCTCTACATGGTTTAACAATGTGGCGGTTCCTTCAGCCTTCAGTCTGTTTTCGCGCAATTCGCGTAATTCGTAGTCCAATCGCTGGGCTTCACCCCCTGCGGGGGCTTGCGAAATGTTTTTATTCTTCTTCTGTCCACGGGCTTGCGCCCGTGGCTACATTCCTTCGCCCCCTGCGGGGGCTTCTCCGCCTAAGGAAACGATTAATCTGTGAAATCTGTGGACGTCTCAGCATAGAGCATAGGGCATAGAGATAGAGAAACAAAACCAAATTTGGCGTCTTGGCGTCTTTGCGTCTTTGCGTGATGAGGCGTCGGTTCCTTCAGCCTTTTTTTTTTACCATGAAGAGCATGAAGGACATGAAGGAAAAATTGGCGGGGATTGGCGAGATTCGCGGTTAAAATCCGCGAAGCGGATCAATGGAAGGCGGAGGAAGCCGCCCAGACCGCGCCGCCCAGGATCGCGACCATGCAGACAAAGACAATGCCCAACTCGGTGGTGACGTCCTCGTCGGGGGTCTGCGTCCCGGCCCCGGCCCGGGGCAGGGGAAGCGGCGCGTCGCTGCGGAGGAATTCGGCCGCCAGGGATTCGGCCGTTTCCCGGCTCAGGCCGGAATCGGCCAGGTAGGCGGCCAGGGCCGCCTTTTCGCCTGTGCCCGAGGCCGTTTGTGACTCGACCGCCCCCGCCCGGGCCAGGCCCGGAACCAGGGCCAGGAAAACGGCAAGATAGATGACCAGGAGCGGTCGGCCCCGTCGTTTGGCGGCGAAAGTTCTCAATATTCCTCCCTCGAGTTGGGGGCAGTATAGCCTTCCCGCCGTTCCCCGGTCAACTGGAGTCAGGGTTCAGGGTTCGGGATTCAGGAAAACCACGTAAACCGTAATCGGTAATCCGTAATCCGTCGAAACGCAGGATACAGGAAACAGGAGTCAGGAGGATCAACGTAATCCGTGATCGGTAATCAGTAATCCGTCGCCTTGATTCGTGAGGATTGGCGAGATTAGCGGTTAATCTGTGGGAGTTTTAGCATAGGGCATAGAGCATAGTGTTGCAAGCCGCTCCGCCAGGAGCGGCGATACGACAAGTCCCGAGCGCAGCGAGGGACGATACTACAAGCCGCAACGACAGGCGCGGCGATACGGCAAGTCCCGAGCAAAGCGAGGGACGATCCGCCCGCCCTTCAGTCCTCGGCCAGGTAGGGAATCCCGATGGTCGAATGCCCGGAAACCCACTGCACCCAGGGGTTGTAGGAGTGCCAGTACATCGCCCGCTCGGCGATGATGTGAGGATAGCCGGGCAGGGACTCGACCTTGGTGGAGATGGCCTGGGAGTTGACGATCTTGTTGACGTAGATGGTCTTGCGGTTCTGGGGCCCGACCGAATCGTAGACGACCATGGGCGGCCGGTCCTCGAAGTAGAAGGTAAGCTTGAATTCGGCGGTCAGGGTCTTGTCGGGGTTGGCGATGAGGACGAACTCGTCGAAGCCCTGGGTGGCGCCTTCCGGGAGGTACCAGACCGGGGCGGGATAAAGGGCCCCGATGGTTCCGTGGGCTCCCCCCCAGGCGTTGACGGTGAAGGGTTTCCAGTACGTGGCCCTCTCCACCATGATGTAGGTGGCGTCGTGCGGGGAGGGCGCCGGGGCCGGGCGGGGGAGGGATTCGACCACGGTGGATACGTGGGGGTTGTGCCAGCCCACTTCCCGGTTGACGTAGACGGTGTAGCGGGTCAGGGGCGGGATCACGTGGTAGAACTCCTTGAGCACCCCTTCCAGTCCCAGCAGGGTCACCCGGATGTCGGCGTCCTGGACCCGGGAGGGGTTGAGGACCAGGACCCAGGTGTCGAACATGTGGGTGGCGCCCTCGGAGATATACCAGGTGGTCGAGCGCTCGCTGGTCCCGATCGAGCAGTGCCCGTCCACCCATTCGACCGTCTGCCCGTTGAAGCCGGGCCCGTCGAAATACATGGTGCGGTCGGCCGAGACCCCCACCCCGTTGAGGACCTCGACCAGGGTGGAAACGTGGGGCTGTTTCCCGACCACGCTGTTGACGTAGATGGTCCAGTTGGTCTCGGCGGGCATGTTCTTGCTCCGGACCCAGGTCTGCCCCTTCTCGTTGGTGAAGGTGACCCGGACGCTGGCGGCGAATCCGGTGGCGTCCCCGATCTTGCCCGGGTTGACGATGTGGATGTACTCGTCGAACATGTGGGTGGCCCCTTCGGGGAGGGCCCAGGTCGTGGCGGCCACGTGGCTCCCGACGCTGTTGTGCCCCCCGCCCCACTCTATTCCCCCGGCGTTCCAGTACATCGAGCGGTCCACCAGGATGATCCGGTCGGTCTGGTCGTAGATGAGCAGGGAAACCGAGGGGTTGTTCTCCCCCCGGGTCCCTTCCACCAGGTCGCCGAGGGCGAAAGTGTAGCGGCTTTCGGCCGGGATGATATTGTTGCGCCGGACGATCGGCCCCAGGGAGTCCACCGCCGTGGTCTCGACGGGAGCATCGTAGTCGGTGGGGTTGATGATGGAGACGAACTGGTCGAAGTCGTAGTTGTTGATCTTGGTCCCCCCGGCGGCCAGGAACCAGTAGGCGAAAGAGGGGGTGGGAGTGGTCGAGGGGGTGACCGAGGGGGTGAC
>CAZIEA010000057.1:0-5050 GCA_964538495.1 uncultured bacterium
TCGGCCACGAAGAGGCTGGGGCCGAGTTCGCCGCCCCGGAGCCGTCCCTCCACCACCACGATCGAACCCTCGGCCAGGTGCGGGCGCAGCCGGGCCAGCTCGTGCCCGGATACCAGCAGGTCGGCCGCGGCGTCCATGTCCTCGATCCGGTAAATGCCGAAAGGCTTGCCGGTCTTGCGGGAAATCCTTTCCTCGGCCTTCACGATCAGGCCCCCGATCCGGACCCGGGTGTCGGGCTTGAAGCGGTCCAGCTCCCGCAGGGGCGCCGTCACCAGCACGTTCATGAGCCGGGAATACTTCTCCAGGGGATGCCCGGTCACGTACATCCCGAGCAGTTCCTTCTCGGCGGCCAGGAGTTCCGCGGGGCCGGCTTCCTCGACCTCGGGAAAACTGATCAGGCCGTCCAGGCCGGGCTGGGAGGTCAATTCCTCGAAAAGCGTTCTCTGCCCCTGCTGGCGGTCCCGGCGGGCGCCGGCGGCGGCGTCCAAGGCGGCGTCGAGCACCTTCAACTTCTGGGCGCGGTTTCCGGGAAGCGAATCCAGCGCCCCGCAGCGGATCATGCTCTCCACCACTCGCTTGTTCAGGCAGGAGTTCTCCACCCGTTCGAGGAAATCGAAAAGGCTCCGGTAGGGCCCGCCCTCGGCGCGCGCCTTGATCACCGATTCGACCGCGCCCTGCCCCACGTTCTTAATCGCGCTCAACCCGAACCGGATCCGGTCCTGGACCACCGTGAATGAGGAAAAGCTCTCGTTGACGTCGGGGGGCAGGACCTCGATCCCCATTTCCCGGCACTCCCCCATGTAAAAGGCGAGCTTGTCCATGTCGCTCATTTCGCTGTTAAGCAGGGCGGCCATGTACTCGCGGGGATAGTTGGCCTTGAGGTAGGCCGTCCGGTAGGCGATCAGGGCGTAGGCGGCGCTGTGGGACTTGTTGAAGCCGTACTCGGCGAAACGGGCCATGTCGGAGAAGATCCCGGAGGCCGTTTTCGCGTCTATGGAGCGTTCCCGGGCGCCCCGGACGAAGTCCTCCTCGAGCTGGGCCATCTTGTCCGCCTGCTTCTTCCCCATGGCCTTGCGCAGCGTGTCGGCCTTGGCCAGGGTGAACCCGGCGAAGCGGTGGGCGATCTGCATGACCTGTTCCTGGTAAAGCATCACCCCGTAGGTGCTCTTGAGGATGGGCTCGAGATCCGGGTGGGCGTACTCGATCTTGACCTGGCCGTGCTTGCGCTTGATGAAGTCGTCGAGCATGTGCATCGGCCCGGGGCGGTAAAGGGCGATCAGGGCCAGGATATCGTCGAGGGTTTTCAGGCCGAAGCGCCGGGACAGATCCCGCATCCCCTGGCTTTCCATCTGGAAAACCCCGATGGCGTTGCCCCGGGAAAGCTGCTCGTAGGTGGCGGGGTCGTCGAGGGGGATCTTGTCGAGCTCGATCTTGACGCCCTGGACGGCTTCCACCATCTCCACGGTGTCCTGAATGATCGAGAGGGTTTTCAGGCCCAGCAAATCCATTTTCAAGAGCCCGATCCCGTCGTCGTCGTGCATGTCGAACTGGGTCACGACTTCCCCGTTGCTGCCCCGGCAGAGGGGCACGTAACGGGTGAGCGGATCGCCGCAGATGATCACCCCCGCCGCGTGGGTGGAGGCGTTGCGGGAGAGTCCTTCCAGCCGGAAGCTCACCTCGAAAAGCTTGGCCTTGGCTTCGTCCTGCCCGGCGATCTCGCGCAGGCGCGGCTCGAGCTGGAGGGCCTGTTTCAGGGTCATCTTGGGCCCGGCGGGCACCAGCTTGGCGATCCGGTCCACCTCGTCGTAAGGCATTCCCATCACCCGGCCCACGTCGCGCAGGACGGCCCGCGATTTCATCGATCCGAAAGTGATGATCTGGGCCACGTGGTTGTCGCCGCCGTACTTGCGGCTGGCATACTGGATGAGTTCCCCGCGGCGGCGGTCGCAGATGTCCATGTCGATGTCGGGAAGGGCCATCCGCTCCGGGTTGAGAAAGCGCTCGAAAAGCAGATCGTGGCGAAAAGGGTCGATATCGGTGATCCCCAGCAGGTAGGCGACCAGGCTCCCGGCGGCGGAGCCGCGGCCGGGGCCGACCGGGATCCGGTTGCTCTTGGCGTAATGAATCAGGTCCCAGACGATCAGGAAGTAGGAATCGAACCCTTTCTGGTGAATGACCCCGAGCTCGTGCGCCATTCTCTGAAGAATCTCGGGGGTGGGGTCTCCGTAGCGCCGGGCGATTCCTTCCCGGCAGAGTTCCTCCAGGTAGCCCTTGGCCTCTTTCCCCGGCGGCACGGGATACTCGGGCAGAAGGTTGCGCCCGAAAACGAGTTCCACCCGGCAGCGTTCGGCGATCTCGCAAGTATTGAGCAAGGCCTCGGGAATTTCCCGGAAACGCTCTTCCATCTCCGCGGCCGACTTCAGGTAAAACTCCCCGTTGGGCATCCGCATCCGTTTTTCGTCCTCGAGCTTGGCTCCGGTCTGGATGCAGAGCAGGACCTCCTGGGCGAAGGCGTCGTCCGGGTTGACGTAGTGGCAGTCGTTGGACGCCGCCAGGGGCAGGGAAAGACGCCGGGCCAGGCGGACCAGCATGGGGTTGAGCTTTTTCTGCTCCGGAATCCCGTGGTCCTGGAGTTCGAGGAAAAAATTCCCCTCGCCCAGCAGATCGCGGTAATAGGCCGCCGCCTGCTCCGCCTTGGCCTCCTCCCCTCCCAGCAAAGCCCGGGGAATTTCCCCCTGCAGGCACCCGGAAAGGGCGATCAGCCCCTGGCTCTTCAATCCCAGGAGCTCCCGGTCGACTCTGGGCTTGTAGTAAAAGCCCTCCAGGTAAGCCCGGGAACTGAGTTCGAGCAGGTTGGCGAAACCGGCCTCGGAGCGGGCCAGGAAAGTCATGTGGTAGCTATGGCGGGGGGAGCCGGGCCCCTTCTCGTGGCGGCTGCCCGGGGCCAGGTAAAGTTCGACGCCGAGCACGGGATGCACCCCCCCGGCGCGGGCTTCCTTGTAGAATTTGACCGCCCCGTGCATGTTCCCGTGGTCGGTGATGGCCAGGGAACGCATCCCCAGCTCCCGGGCGCGCCGGACCAGGTCGGGGATCCGGCCGGCCCCGTCCAGCAGGCTGTATTCGCTGTGGACGTGCAGGTGAACAAAATCCGCCGGATTCATGGAACCTCTTCAGGGGTGAAAACCGGAGGATTATACCCGGCCGATTCCCGGGTTGCCCAGCTTAAACCGCCGCCCGCCGCGGCGGTCGGTCATTGCCCGGCGGCGGCGCTTTCCGGGCGGGCCATCACCGCCAAACTCTCCCACCCCGCCTCCCGGGCCCGGGTCATCACCTCCACCACCAGCCCGTGCCGGACTTCCCGGTCGGCCCGGATCACCAGATCCCCGCCGGCGCGCCCGAGGCGCAAGCGGCCCAGCTCCTCCCCCAGCCCTTCCCGGGCCACCGCCAGCTCCCCGAGAAAGATCTCTCCGGAAGCCGCGATCGTCACCACCGCCGGAGAGTCCGGAGCCGGGATCGAGGCCGTGGTCGGGGGCAGGTCGACCTTGAACCCGCCCTGGGTGACCATGCTGGAGGTGAGCATAAAAAAAAGCAGCAACAAGAGGACGACATCGACCAGAGGCGCAATGTCGAGAGCCCCCTTTTCCAGCTGGCGCTTACGGGCGAATCTCATCGGGAGCCCTGGGGCGGCGCCAGAAGATCGGCGATCTCCACCGCCGAGGTCTCCATTTCCATCACGATCCGGCCCACCCGGGAAACCAGGTAATTATAGCCGACGAAAGCTCCGAGGGCGACGATCAGCCCGAAGGCGGTGGTAAGCAGAGCCTCCCAGATCCCCCCCGCCAGGTCGGAAGGATTAACGGCTCCCTGGAGCCGCTCGATGGCCCGGAAACTGCGGATCATCCCCAGCACCGTCCCCAGAAGCCCGAGCAGGGGGGAAATGTGGGCCACCGTGGCCAGCACCCCCATCCGGGATTCAAGCCGGGAAACCTCGCGCAACCCGGCATCCTGGATGGCTTCCTTGATCTCGGGCCGGGGATATCCCGCCCGGGCCAGTCCCGCCTGGACGATGTGGGCCACCGGCCCCGGGGTCCGGCCGCAGAGGGAGCGGGCGGCGGAGATATTCCCGGCCTGGACCAATCCCCGGATCTCCCGGAGAAAAGCCCCGGGGTCGATAGCGGCCCGATTAAGATGAAAAACCTTCTCGAAGAATATCCCCAGCCCCAGGATCGAGCACCCCAGGATCACGTACATCAGGAATCCGCCCTGGGCCAACCACTGCATTCTCAACCTCCCGGAGTCTAAAAGGGTTCAGGGTTCAGGAAAACCTGCAATCCGTGATCAGTGATCCGTAATCAGTCGCTTGGATTGGCGGAGATTCGCGGTTTAACTTCCTCACCACAGAGGTCACAGAGGAAGATCAGAGGCCACAGAGAATTTTTTCTTACCATGAAGAAACATGAAGTTCTACATGTCTACATGTGAATGAGGCCGCAGTTGCTTCAGCCTTCAGCCTGACTTTTCGGCGCCAAACCTCACACCCCACACCGCACACCGAGTACGAGTGCGAGTACGATAATCTGTGTAAATCTGTGAAATCTGTGGAAAAAAATCTGCGTTAATCTGCGTAATCTTAGTTGCAGTAAATCTGCGAAATCTTAGTTTGGATTCGCGAGATTCGCGGTTAATCCCGGCGCTCAGGTTTCGGAAGAGTCAATTTCATCCTCGGATTCGGAAGGCGGCTTGGGCAGGCGTCGGGTCAGATAGTCGCACTCGGGATAACGCGAACAGCCGTAAAACCGGGAACCTTTCTTGGAGCGCCGGGAGACGAGCTGCCCCGCGCAGCCTTCCCGGGGACACTTCACCCCGGTGGGAAGCGGCCGCTTGTGGCGGCATTCCGGGTATTTCGAACAGGAGAGGAACTCGCCGAAGCGGCCGGACCTGATCACCATGGGCGCGCCGCACTCCCCGCAGATCTCGGAGCTTTCCCGGGGCTGCCGGGGACGGATGTTGCCCGCCTCGTCGCGTTCGAAATTCATCGTCCCCCGGCAGG
>CAZIEA010000057.1:5077-7520 GCA_964538495.1 uncultured bacterium
AATCCGGACAAGCCAGGTATTCCCCGTTGCGCCCCCAGCGAACCGACATTTTCTTCCCGCAGTTGGGACAGGGAACTTCGGTGGGGATGGACACGCGCTTGAGATCGGCCATTTCCTTTTCCGCCCCCTCCAGGGTGGCGATAAAGGGGGTGTAAAAATCCCCCACCACCTTCTCCCAGGAAAGTTTCCCCTCCGCGATCCCATCCAACTCCGCTTCCATGGAGGCGGTGAATTCCGCATTGATAACGGAAGCGAAATGTTCCTGAAGCAGCCGGTTGACCACCCGGCCCAACATGGTGGGAAAGAGTTTGCGCTCCCGTTTTTCCGCGTAATTGCGCTTGAGCAAGGTGCCCACGGTGGGAGCGTAAGTGGAGGGGCGGCCCACCCCGTTGGCTTCCAGGGCCTTGACCAGAGTGCCCTCGGTATAGCGAGCGGGGGGTTGGGTAAACTTCTGCTCTTTTTTCAACTCCTTCAGGTCAAGGCGGTCCCCCTCCTGCAGCGGAGGCAGCGGCGCCTCCTCCCCCGGAGCGATCGGATCCTGACCGTTTTCCTCCACTCCTTCCCAGATCCGCAGGTATCCGGGGAAGAGCACCTTTTCCCGGCGGGCGACGAATTCGCAACGGGAAACCTCGACCCGAACCGTCACTTGGGACAGGCGGGCCGAAGCCATCTGGCAAGCCAGGGTCCTCCGCCAGATCAGGGCGTAAAGGCGCAGTTGATCGGCCTCCAAAAATTGGCCGATCTGGTCGGGGGACAAGGCGGAATCGGTGACCCGGATGGCTTCGTGGGCGTCCTGAGCGCCCCGGCGGGCCCGGAAAACCCGCGGGGCTTCAGGCAGGTATTCGTCCCCAAAATCCTTCCGGATCAGAGAGCGGATCTCGTCCAGGGCCTCCCGGGCCAACCGGTAGGAGTCGGTCCTCATATAGGTAATCAACCCGACCGCCCCGCGCGCGCCCAACTCCACGCCTTCGTAAAGGGATTGGGCCACCCTCATGGTCTGGGCCACCGACCAGCGGAACCGGCGGGCGGCCTCGAGCTGAAGCGAACTGGTAATGAACGGCAACGGAGGGGCCTTGCTCCGTTCTTTTTCCTCGACCCCGGCGACCAGGAACTCCCCCGCCCTGACCTCGCCCTCGATCGTTTCCGCCTCGGCGGCAGTGGCGACCCGGGCCTTTTTCCCGTCAATTTTCTCCAGGCGGGCCCAGAAACCGCCCTCTCCCCCCTTGGCCAGGAAAGCATCGAGCAGCCAGTATTCCTCCGAAACGAAAGCCTCGATCTCCGCTTCCCGGACGCAAACCAGCAGCAGCGCCACCGACTGGACCCTCCCGGCCGAAAGCCCGGAGGCAACCTTCTTCCAGAGCAGGGGGCTGAGCTTGTATCCCATCAGGCGGTCCATCACCCGCCGGGCGGTCTGGGCGTCGACCTTGCCCTGGTCGATCCGGCCGGGATGCGCCAGCGCCTCCCGGACCGCGCGCGGGGTGATCTCCTGGTAAGTCACCCGGCGCAGGGGTTTCCCGGCGTCCGCAAGCGACTCGGCCAGGTGCCAGGCAATCGCTTCCCCTTCCCGGTCCGGATCCGGCGCCAGGTAAACCTCTTCGGCCACTCCGGCCTCGGCCTTCAGTTCCTTGGCCACCTTCTTCTTGGCGGGGGGGATGATGTATTCGGGGGCAAAGCCCTTCTCGATGTCTATGGCCAGGCGCGACTTGGGCAGGTCGCGGATATGCCCGAGCGAGGCAGAAACCTTGAATTCCGGGCCCAGGATCCGGCTCAAGGATTTGATCTTGCCCGGGGATTCCACGATCAGCAAGTAACGCCATTTCGGGGCGGGTAGGTTCTTCTTACGAACGGCGGCAGCCATCATTCCTCCAAATTCGAAAGGCCCGTCGCCCCCCGGACGCGCTCAAGACCGGTAAGGCAGGTAATTCTTGCCGGGGAGCTGGCGGACCATGCGCTTGAGTTCGAGACCGAGCAAAATGGCCGAGAGCCGGGATGAAGTCAAGCCTGTTTTCTCGATCAATTCCTCGATCCCGACCGCGGCGGCGCCCAGCGCCGCCATGACCGCTGACTCTTCCGGAGAAAGCCGGATCTCCCCGGGAATAGAACCGGAATCCCCGGGCGCGGCGGCGCGGAGATACTCGAATTCATCCAGAATATCCTCGACCGTTCTCACCATCCGGGCCCCGTCCCGGATCAGGCTGTTGGTCCCCTCCGCAAGCGGGTTGTCCGCCTGGCCCGGGACCGCCATCACCGAACGCCCCTGCTCCATCGCGGTTCTCGCCGTGATCAGGGCCCCACTGCGGCCGGCCGCCTCCACCACCACCGTCCCCAGGGAAAGCCCGCTGATAATCCGGTTGCGGGCGGGGAAATTCTCCGGGCGGGGAGCGAAACGGACCGGGAACTCGGAAAGCACCGCCCCGGAGGCCGCCGCCCGCCGGGCCAGGTC
>CAZIEA010000057.1:7534-11396 GCA_964538495.1 uncultured bacterium
AAAGCCAGCCCGCTCACCACGGTCAAGCCTCTCTCTGCCAGTTCCCGCCCCAGGCGACGGGCGATGGAAAGACCATAATGGGAAGCCCGGCGGGAACCGACCACAGCCACCGCGAACCTATCCCGCGGAACCGGTTCCCCGCGACAGTAGAGCAAAACCGGGGGATCGTATATTTCCAGGAGATTCTTCGGGTAGCGCGGATCGTCGTAAGGAATCGTTTCCAGGGAATATCTCGCGATCAGCTCGAGTTCCTTCTCATATTCGAGGTTGCGCCAGGCGTTAAGAACGCGGGAGAGAACCGGGCCCATCCCCTCCACCCTTTCCAGGTCCCGGGGAGAAGCCTCCAGCGCGGCCGCCGCCGAACCCAGCTCCCGGATCAGGTTTCGGGCCCGCCGGGGTCCCAGCCCCGGGACCAAGTTGAGTACGATCAACGCATCGCGCTCATTCACGGGCCGGCCCTCCGGAGCGCCCGAAGCGGAAAAGACGGACCAGGACGAACACCTCGGCCAGGAGCCAAACGGTCATCCCCAACAGGATCAACCCGGTGACGAACATGGTGATCGAGCCTTCCCGGTAAAAATCCGGAAGCTTGGCGGCCAGGGCGCTGAGGGAAAAAACCAGCATCAGCGCCATGGGAACGAGGAAAGGCAGAATCCGGCCCCGGCGCACGAAGAGAAAGGCACAGACCGCGAGCAACCCCAGGGCGGCCAGGATCTGGTTGGCCGAGCCGAAAAGTTCCCAGAGGGCCATCCCGGCCGGCTGGCCCGAGATTTTCATCAGGGCGAAATAACCGATGAAGAGAACGGAGAGAACCCCGGCGGGGAACCGACGGTCGAGGAACTTGATCTTGAAGGTCCGGCCCAGGGCCTCGATGTCGTAGCGCAACAGCCGGGTCCCGGAATCCAGGGTGGTCATGGCGAAAGAAACCACCACCACCGCCACCAGGCCGCGGGCGAAGGCGGCCGGAACCCCCAGGGAAGAGATGAATCCTCCCGAGGCGCTGATAAAGACGTCGAGCTTGGGACCGAGCTTGTCCAGGGCGGCGAAATCGCGGTAACGAGCGGCCCAGGCCGCGGGGCCGGGGAAAAGCTCCGAACGGGCCGTGCAGACGACCACAGCCAGGATGGCCAGGAGCCCCTCCAGCAGCATGGGGGCATAGCCGACCAGCCCCGCCTGGCCGGCGCGGGAGAGCTGGCGAACCGTGGTCCCGGTCGCCACCAGGCTGTGGAAACCAGAAATTGCCCCGCAAGCGATCACGATGAAGAGAAAGGGAAAAAGCGGCGGGGCCCCTTCCCCCCCCGTGAATATCGCCGGGGCCACCAAATCCGGGGAAGCCAGGACCAGTCCGCCCCCAATCAGGATCATCCCCAGGTAGAGTTGGAAGGAGTTCAGGTAGTCGCGGGGCTGCAGGAGCAGCCAGACCGGGAGAACCGACGCCAGAAAAGAATAGCCGAGCAGGATCAGGATCCAGGCATCGCGGGAACGGCCGGCCGCCGTCCGGACCGCCGCGGCGCCTTCCGGATTTCCTTCCGCTGCCAAAGCCGAAGCGGCCGCGTCCGGCAAGCCGCTCCCGGGGAGGGAATTCACCAGGGCCGCGGTTTGAGCCGGGAGAAAAATCCGGTAAAGATGCACCGGGTGCCGGAGGCCAACGCCAACGGCGGCAAACATCAGCAAGAGCCCCAGCCCCGTGGCCGCCCAGGAGGAAAAATTGCGCCGGTAAATCAGGTATCCGATCAGGACGGCAATCGGCATCAGGGCGGCGACCGGCAGGACCGCCTCGGGATAGAAGGAGGTAAAAAGGACCGCCACCAGGTAGGCGAACACCCCCATGGCCAGAGCGAGCAGGAAAAGGATGATGAGCATGAAAAGAGTCCCGGCCCGGAACCCGACGGTGTCGCGGACAATTTCCCCGATCGGGCGGCCTTCGCTGCGCATGGAGATGATCAGGGTCCCGAGGTCGTGCACGGCCCCGAAGAAAATCGTCCCCAGCAGGACCCAGAGGACGGCGGGGAGCCAGCCCCAGATCACCCCGATGGCCGGACCCAGGATGGGGCCGAGGCCGGCGATGGAAACGAAGTGGTGACCGAAGAGGATTCCGGGCCGGGTGGGGACGAAATCCACCCCGTCTTCCCGGAGCCGGGAGGGGACGGGCTCGTCGGGGCGAACCCGGAAAATCCGCCTCTGGAGAAACCGCCCGTAAGTGAAATAAGCCGCCAGAAAACAGAAAATCGAAACCGCACAAAGCAGCACCGCGTTCATCGTTTTCTCCAAATTCATGTTATCCCAACGCTCTCCGGGCGAACCATCTATTTTCGGAAGCGGCAAGTTTTATGTTTTTCCCGGGAAGCCGCGGTGATAGTTTCACGGCGGTCATGAAGAGAAAACTCCAGGCCCGGGGAAAAACCCGGGAAAAGCTGCTCCGGGAAGCAGCCGCCTTGATCCGGGCCCACGACCGTTTCGCCGTTTTCTCCCACGAGGAACCGGATGGGGACGCCATCGGTTGCCAGGTGGCCCTGGCCCTGGCCTTGCGCGCCCTGGGCAAGCGAGCGCTGGCCCTGCGCGCGGACCGGATCGCACCCGCCCTGGAATTCCTCAACCAGGACGGGGTGGTCGAAGCCTACGATCCCGCCCGCCACGACCGGGAACTGGGGGAAACCGAGGTCGTGGTTATGGTGGACTGCTGCGATTTTTTCCGGCTCGGACGGCTGGAAAAGACGGTCCGGAGCCTTCCGGGCCGGGTCGTCAATATCGACCACCACCGCGACAACGCTTTTTTCGGGGACATCAACTATGTCCGCTTTGCCGCCGGCGGCGCCGCCGAACTCCTTTACGAGGTAATCCGCGCCCTGGGCATCCGTCCTTCCGGGCGGATCGCCGAGGCCATCTACGTGGGCATCTCCACCGACACGGTGAACTTCCGCTATATCGACCCCGCCGGCAACATGCTCGCCATCCTGGGGGAACTCCTGCGGGAAGGCATCGACATCGAGATGCTCCAGGAAAAGTTATACTGCTCCTACCGGGACACTTATCTCGAGGACCTCCACCGCCTGCTCCGGACCGTCAGATACGAGTTGGAAGGGGCTCTGGCCTGGTTTACCATGTACCGGAGCGAGCATCTCACTTTCTCCCAGAGAGAACTGGCCTCGGAGGCCCTCCGGCAACTGCTCAGCGTGGGCCGGGTGCGGGCGGCATTGATGATGCACGAGGAAGCCGCCGGGGTCGAGGTCTGGCTCCGCTCCAAGCGCGACGTGGACGTGGGGAAAGCGGCCCAGGCCCTGGGGGGCGGAGGACACCAAACGGCGGCTGGAGCGCTCCTGCGCGGGGCGGGGATCGAGCAAGGCGTTTCCCGGGTCCTCCAGGAGGTAATGGCCCGGATGGGAAAAAGGTCATGAACCTGGCAATCTTCGATATCGACGGCACCCTGACCCGGACGCTCTCCGTGGACGCGGAATGCTATATCCGGGCTTTCGCCGACGAGTTCGGCCTCTCCGGCTTCAACGCCGACTGGGGAAGTTAGCGGAACTACACCGATTCCGGGATCGCCGACGAGATCTTCGCCGGGAGTTTCGGGCGCTCTCTGGAAGCGGGGGAACACCAGCGGCTGATCGCGCGTTTTCTCTTCCTGCTCTCCACCCGGAAAAGCGACGACCCCGCCCTCTTCGGGGAGGTGCCGGGGGCCGGGGAAACCCTCTCCCGGCTCCGCCGGGAGCCGGACTGGAAAATCGCCATTGCCACCGGTTGTTGGCTGGAATCGGCCCGCTTCAAGCTGGAGTCCGCCGGGGTGGATTTCCAGGGCATGCCCCTGGCCACCGCCGACGATTCCATGATCCGGAGCCGGATCTTCCGAATCGCTCTCGAG
>CAZIEA010000057.1:11412-12648 GCA_964538495.1 uncultured bacterium
CCGCCAGTATTACCGGATCCGGCACTTCGAGCGCGTGGTCTATGTCGGAGACGGGGTCTGGGACCTGGCCATGACCCGGGAGTTGCAACACCCCTTTGTCGGGATCGCCGAGGGGAAAAAAGCAACCCGGATGCGCGAACTCGGGGCCGGGATAGTCCTGCCGGACCTGCGCGATTACGAGGCCTTTCTGGCGGCCCTCGAGACCGCCCCCATCCCTGGGGAGAGCGGTTCACATTCACATGTAGACATGTAGGGCATGTAGAAAACCCGCTTTTCTCACGCAAAGACGCCAAGAAACAATCTGTCCACAGATTTCACAGATTTACACGGATTATTCCTTCATGTTTCTTCATGCTCTTCATGGTAAAAAAAGCAGGCTGAAGACTGAAGGCTGAAGGAACTACCGCCGACTGCACATGTAGACAGGTATGGCATGTAGAGAGTCAAGAAGCACCGGGAGGGGAGATGAAATATTGCCGGGCCGAGGCGGGGAGGATTTTCATCCTGCGCCTGGAACACGGTGAGATCCTGCACGAAGCGATCGAGGCTTTCTGCGCCCGGAACTCCATTCAGGCGGCCGAAGTCGGCGTCCTGGGCGGCGCCGACCGGGGCAGCCGCCTGGTGGTCGGTCCCCGAGACGGAAACGCCCGCCCCATCGTTCCCCTGGTCGCGATCCTGGACGGGGTCCATGAAGCCTCCGGGACCGGAACGGTTTTCCCCGACGAGGCGGGAGCCCCCGTTCTCCACCTCCACCTAGCCTGCGGGCGGGGCCGGAAAACCGTCACCGGCTGCGCCCGAACGGGGGTCCTGGTTTGGCAGGTAATGGAGGTCGTGATCCGGGAACTCACGGGGACGGAAGCCGCGAGGCGCCTCGACCCCGACACCGGCTTCGAACTCCTTTCCCTCTGACCCCTCATTCACATGTAGACATGTAGCTCATGTAGTAGTGTTCAGGATTCAGGGTTCAGTGTTCAGGGTTCAGGAGCTGGTCCACTAAGTCCACTTCGTCCATATCGTCCACTCGGTTCTACCTGCCTACATGTGAATAGCGCGGCGGTTCATTCGGCCTTCCTTGGCGCTAAGCCTCACACCGCACGCCCCGAGTACGAGCACAAGAAAGAATTGGCGGGGATTCGCGAGATTCGCGGTTTCGAATTTGCCTTTCTACATGCTCTACATGTCTACATGTGAATAGCGCGGCGGTTCATTCGGCCTTCCTTGGCGCTAAGCCTCACA
>CAZIEA010000058.1:0-5028 GCA_964538495.1 uncultured bacterium
GGCGATCTCCGGGGCGCCCGGGGAAACCAGCACAGGCGTGAGACTGGAGCCGAAAAGCGGCTCCCGGGCAAGATAAGCCCGCAACCGACGCCGGACGCCCTCCAGCGCGGCGCGGGCGCGGGCGCGGAAATCGCCCTCCGCCAGGATGCGCAAATCGCTTTCGCCTCGGCGCAGATCGAAGACTTCCAGTCCGGACGAGGCAGAAAGCTCCCGGTAAACCGGGCCGAGAAGATTGGTCTTCAAGGAGAGGAAAGGGAAAATTTAGCCGCGCAGTTGGGACAACTGCCCGACCGGATTCCGGAAGGGATTTCAAACGAGTCGCCGCATTTCCAGCAGCGGACCCGGATCGGGCCGCCGGAAACCGGCTGGGCCGGCGGCGCCGGCGCCGGGAGAGACGTGTAGACTTCGCACAGCCCCTTCAAAGATTCGAAGGTCTTGGGCCCGATTCCGTAAACTTCCTTGAGCTGCTCGAGGCGGGAAAACCCTCCCTTTTCCTCCCGGTAGGCGATGATCCGCTGGGCCTTGACCCGCCCGATCCCGGGCAGGGCTTCCAACTCGGCCTGGGTGGCCAGGTTGAGGTTGACTTTTTTCGCCTGGGCGCGGACCGGGGACGCGGGCGAAAAAATCAGCAGGCAGACCGCTATCAGGGCGATTTTCCCCGCCGGCTTCACGGCTCTATCTCCAGTGCCCGGGCGGCTTCCAACTCTCTCCGGGCCCCCTCGAAATCCCGCAGCAAAAAACAGATCCGGCCCATGATCCGGTGAGCCTCGGCGGAGGCGGGGTCGAGATCGAGGGCTTTCCTCAGGTGCAAGGCGGCTTCCTGGAACAGATCGCGATAGCCGTAAGTGATGCCCAATTCGTAATAAACTTCCGCCAGTTCGAGATGCGCCCGGTAAAAGGTCCGGTCGCAAGCCAGCGCCCGCCGGTAGCAATCGATCCGGCGATACGAGCAGCGGGGGGCCTCGAGCGCCCGATCGCGCCAGAACAGGGCGGCCGCGATATCCGCCTCCCGACCCTGGAACTCGCCGGAACTATAGGCCAGCAACCGGATGACCAGGTTGAGAACTGCGAAGGAGGAGGTGAAACTCAGCATCTCACCCTGTCCTCCCGGCGGGTTCCCCGCCGTGATCGGCTACTTTTTTTCCTTGGCGGCGGCCAGGCGCTTGCTCAGGTATCCCCCGGTCAGGGCATCGATGTTGGCGGTCAGGCGGGCCAGGCGGAGCTGGCTGTCGATCCGGGAAGCGGTGTCGTTCGGAGGCGAGAAGAGAAAATCGATTTGGGCCCGGCGCCGATCGAAGAAGTAGGTGTTGACCTCCTCCATGATGTCCTGGCGGAGTTCCACCAGGTCGCGGGCTTCCTTGCTGATCCGGGGCTGCTCGTCGCTGTAGAGAAAATCGCGCAGGTCCCATTCCAGCATCAGGCCCCACTCCGAGCGGTCTCCGGAGTTTTCGTACCCGCCGCCGAATTCGCGGCTGCCGCTCTGACTCCCGTGGGCTTCCCGAATGGAAACCACATCGCCTTCGCGGGAGGTAAATTCGTAAACCATGGACCATTCCGGGACCGGCCAGCCGGTGCTGCCGGCCTGGCCGTACTGGTCGGCATAGCCCTCTTCCGTGGACATTCCTCTCTCGTAATCGTAGGAATACTCGAACATCACGCTCTCTTCGTAGCCGGAGGATACCGCCTCGGCCCAGTCGTCGAAAGCGGCGTAGCGGTAGCTGACCCGGGGCAGGAAGGCGCGGAACTTGGCCCCCCGGCGCCAGGACTCGATCAGGTCGGGGTGGACCTCGGCGTAATGCATGGCCGCTTCCTGGATCTCGCCGTAGGTGGGCTCCTCGGCGAACATCTCGTTGAGGTCGTCCAGGGTCTCGACCGGCGGCGGCTGAGTGACGACCTGCTGGCCGATGCTGATGGTGAAAAGCACGGCAAGCAGCAGCACTCCCGCGCTGGCCGGCACCGCGATTCTTGGGGTCATGGCACCCTCCTTATGCCTGAAATTTCAGGGCGTGGCTCGGATTGAGAGATCAATAAACCGGGACTTCCGGATAAAGCCGGCGCCGCTCCTTGATGGTCCGGGTGAAATAGCTCCCGGTCAGGGCATCGATGCTGGCGTCAAGCTGCTGCAGCCGGAGCAAACTTTCCAGCTTGGAATAAGGGTCGGCCGGGGGGTTCATGATCATGTCGATCCGGGCGGCCTTGCGGTCGAAATAATACATCGTCACCTGCTCGAGAATGTTCTGGCGCAGTTCCACCAGGTCGCGGGCTTCCCGACTGATGTAAAGCTGCTCGCGTTCGAAGAGGAAGTCGCCCAGCCACCAGTCGAGCTGGATCCGCCATCCCTTGTTGTTGTGGGAGCCGTATTCGTCGCGGACCCGGGACTCGTCCCGATTCCGGTTCCCATGGGTATCCATCCGACTCTGGTCGCTCTTGTCCAACTCGAAGTCGGAATAGGAGTCGTACCACTCGTAAGTGTCGGGCCAGCCCAGGCTGGTAGAGGGGTAAAAACCCTCGGAGTAATAATCCCCACGACTGGAGCGGTGTTCGTCGTAGCCCTGGGTCAGGCTGTAGAAATTGAAGTCCCGGGAGGCGGAGACGTAGTCCTCGGTCCGGGTGGAGTCCTCCGCCATGTAGGTGTGCTGGATCTGGAACTTGGGCAGCAAGGCCCGGAAGCGGCTGCCCCAACGCCAGTCCGCGATCATCTCGGGATGCACTTCGCCCCAGCGGGAAGCGGCGTCCTGCACCTCGACGCAGCTCGGCTCGGCCAGGAAGTAGGGTTCGAGATCCTCAAGATCGCCGATCTGGTCGGCCGACTTGAGCTGAACGCTTTTTTCCACGGCCGGAACCTTGACGGTCTTGTGCAGGGAAATCCGGGGAACACCCTCGGAGAGGGATTCCAGCTTGATCACGGTGTCGAATGTGCCGTCGCCGTCCAGGTCCACCGACTGCTCCTGGCCGGTGGCAAGCTCGAGCTTGAGCGGGACGGAGCGGATCTCGATCTTCACGATCCCGGCCTCCTCGTCGATGTCCTCGATAAAGAGGGTGTGCACGGTCTTGCCGTCGAAGGTGAACTCGCTGTTGCCGGTCAGGATCCCGGCTTCCTTTTCCAGGTCCACTTTCGCGGCGCAGCGGTTGACGAAAAGGTAATTATCCGTCAAATACCAGATTTGCTCGGGATCGAGGGGGCTGAAGTCGAGCCAGACCCCGCTGCGGTAAGGCAATCCGTAAGTAAGCCGCCGCCAGATCGAGCCGCCGTCCTGAGTCCCGAAAACCCCGTTGGCGGTGGCCAGGATGACCCGGTTGGAATCGGCGGGGCAGACCACCAAGTCGCGAACGGAAGAAGAACCCAGCCCCATCCCCCCGGCGGTTTCCCAGTTGAGGCCCCCGTCGCGGCTGCGGTAAATCCCGCCCCCGGTCGCGGCATAGACCAAGCTGGGATCGGCCGGAGAGAAGACTACCGCGTAGATGTTCTGAGCCCCGGCGGCAGGGTTGGTGAAGACCCGCTCCCAACTCCCGCCGGCATCGCGGGAAAGGTAAATTCCGTCGCCGCGGGTCCCGGCCAGCACGATCTTGCCGTCAAAGGGGTGGACCGCCAGGGCGGTCACCACGTCGGAGCTGAGGGCTCCGGGGGCGCGGTCCCAGGTGGTCCCCCCGTCCTTGCTCAGGGCGATCCCCACCATGGTCCCGATATAGATGTGGGCGGGATTGGAGGGATCCACGGCCAGGCAGAGGTTGACCGCCTGGCTGGTGTTTCCCCCGGAATAAAGGACCGACCAGGTCGCCCCGCCGTCCCGGGAGAGATAGGTCCCGTTGAAGGTGGCGGCGAAAATTTTGTCCGGATCGGAAGGGTCGATGGCCAGGTAGGTCACGCCGGTAAAATAACCCGTGTCCAGGACCGGGGTAGCCGAAGTCGAGGGGCCGATGTCCTCGGTCTCGGTCGCGATCGCGACTTCCGTTTCCGGGGGGGCGGCCTCCAGCTCCTGCTGGGCGGCCAGAGCCGTATTGTAGTCGGCCTGGGCGGAGACGCTCTGGGCCTCGGCCGCAGCCTGGGCGGCCTGGTCGGTCGCCAGGTCCCGGAGCAAAGCCTGCCGCTGCTCCTCGTATTTTTTCAGGTAATCGACCAGATCCTTGATTCTCTCCGCCCCATCGGCCGGGAGAGCCAGCCCGCGCTCGGTGAGCCAATCCCCCAGTTGGGTAAAATAAGGCTCGTCCACGAAACCGTTTTCCTCGGGGATGGCCTCCACCTCGGAGACGGTGAGGTCCTCGGGGTCCATGAGTTCCAGCGCGGCGGCGGAAGCATACGCCTCCGCCTGGGCCAGCGCAAGCGCGTCCCGGGCCCGGTCGATTTCCGCGGAGGCGGCGGCCGTCACGGCCGCCGCGGCGGCAAGACGGGCGGAGTAATCTTCCGGTGCCCCCTCCTGGGAAGAACCCGGAGAGATCTCTTCTGCAACCCTGGCGTCGCGGCCGGCCGCGCTGGCGGCACTTGCCCCCTCCACCTCGAGCAGAAGTTCCAACGCCCCCTCGGAAACAACGTCGGAAACCGATATCTTGTTGTTGCGGAAGCTCTGGACCGAAGCCCAGGTCGCGCCGCCGTCGGCGGTCTTGAGCACGGCCTGGTCGGTCCCGATGTAGATAATGCCGGGATCGAGAGGGTTGATCGCGAGCGCCCGCAAGCTGTCCTTCAGGTTGGAATACTTGGTCTCCCAGGAAGACGGGAGGGGAGCGGTATGGCTCCCGAAAGAGAAGTAGAGGAGAAGCGCGGTCGCAGCCAAGAAGACGCCGGCACCGAGATAACGGCTCCTGGCTCTGGTCATGTGCAACCTCCTTTAGGTGATTGACAGGTCAAGGCAACAATTCATACTATTGCCCCGCCGCCGTTCGGTCAAATTAAATTTTTCATAAATCCCATGAACCGCCTGCTCTCCCGCGCCTTGCCGGTCTTTTCCCTGGCCGTCCTGGCCGGAGCCTTGTTCCTGCCCGCCCTGCGCTATCCCCTGGTCTGGGACGACGTCAAGGTAGTCCGGGATAACC
>CAZIEA010000058.1:5038-8846 GCA_964538495.1 uncultured bacterium
AGAACGGATCGGCAACCCTTTTTTTCCGGCCGCGGTTCTGGCGCCAGATGGTGCCGATCTCCCGCAACGATTACCGGCCTCTGCAGATGGTGGCTCTGAGCCTGGCGGCCCGGGTCGGCGGGGCCGATCCCCTCCCCTACCGGGTCATGAACCTGGTCGTGCACGCCTTGACCACAGTTTGGGTATTCGTCCTCGGACGGCGGGTCCTGAAGCAGGAGGCGGCGGCGCTGGCGGCTTCGGCCCTGTTCGCGCTCCACCCGGCCCACGTCGAGGCGGTGGTCAACCCCCGCAATATCTCCGAACTCCTGCCCGCCCTGCTCTTGACGGTAATCCTGGCCGCCTACGCCCGCAAACCGGGGCCGGGGCCGGGCCGGAGCGCCTGGCTCTGGTCCCTTTATGCCCTGGCCCTCCTGACCAAGGAAACCGCCCTGATCCTGCCGTTTCTGCTCTGGGGGTTGGCCGGGCTCAAAAAGGGCTGGAAGCAGGCGTGGCGGATTACCTTCCCCTTCTGGGTCCTGGCCGCCGCGGCCGGGGCCTGGAAAGCCGTTACTTTGGTCTCGGGGGGCTCCCCCCGGCCCGGCGCCCTCGGGGAATATCCCTTCGAAGCGGCGCGGCTTTTCGGAATCTACGCGCGCCTGCTGGTTTTCCCTTTTCCCCTCAAGACCCTCTACCCCTTCCGAGTTCCCGTGCTCTGGACGGGTCCGGCCTGGTTCTTTCCCCTGGCCGCACTGGCCGCCGGGGGAATCCTGCTGGCGAGAATCCGAAAATCCCGCCCGCTCCTCTGCTGGATCGGGACCGCCCTTCTGCTCAGCCTGCTGCCCGCCCTGAGCAAGGTGGCCCAAGCCGGGAGGACCGTGGCCGAACAACGGCTTTACCTGCCCTCGGTCTTTTACTGCCTCTTGGCGGCCGGGATCTTTGTCGGCGCCTTCCGCGGCCTTCCCCGCCGCCGCCGGAAGATCGCCTTCCTGGGGGCGGCGGCCGCGGGCATATGCCTGACCCTGCTGGGCGCTCAATACCTTGCCGCCTGGCGAAGCGAATACCACCTCTGGCTTCGGGCCTCGATCCTCTCCCCCCGGGCGGCCCTGGCCTTCAACAATCTGGCCATCGCCTACCACGCCCGGGGCCGGGAAAAGGACGCCCTGGACACCCTCCGGGAGACCCTCCGGATCGACCCCGACCACTGCGAGGCCCACAACAACTTCGGAGTTTATTATCGCAAGCAAGGCAAATGGCGACAGGCAATCGAGCATTTTCAGCTCAGTCTGAGAAGCGACCCGCGCTACCATATCGCCGCGCTCAACCTGGCCGAAGTCCAGATCCGGCTGGGGCAGCCGGCCAAAGCCGAGGAAACCGTCCGGGGAGTGATCGCGGACAATCCCCATGTCGCGGAGGCTTATAACGCCCTGGCCATCGCCCTCGAGAACCAGGGCCGGGTCGAGGAAGCCGCCGACGCCTACCGGCATTCGGCGGAGCTGAACCCGGAATACGCCGTTCCTTTGCGCAACCTGGCCCTCCTGCTCCAGGAAGAAGGAGACTACCAAGAAGCGCTGGAGGCTACCCTGGAAGCGCGGCGGATCCAGCCCGCTCACCCTTCCGGGTTCAGCTTGCTGGCGCGGCTATACGTCCGCAAGGGGGATTTCCCGGCCGCCCGGAAGGTCCTGGAGGAGGGCCTGGCCCTGAACCCCCACGACAGAGGCCTACGTAGCCAGCTCCTGGCCCTGCCCCGTTGAGGGATCGTAATCAGTAATCCGTGATCAGTAATCCGTGATCCGGAAACCGTCGCCCGGGGCGGTAAGGCTATTTTTCCAGGTTGTCCACGCGGTCGCGGACCTCGTTGATAGCGGAATCGAGGTCGCTGATCCGGTCGGTCTCGCTCTTGATGTCCTCCGCGATGCTGATCGCCTGCTCGATCAGATCGCGGTTGTCCCGGATTTCCTGGGCGGCGTCCCCCAGGTTGCCCAGGTTGCTGGTAGTGTTGTCGATCTCGTCCACGGTGCTGAGGATTTCGGGAATGTCGCGGGTGTTGTCCTCGACGTCGGAGATCCGGGATTCCAGGTCCGCGATCCCGCGAGTATCGTCCCGGACATCCTCGACGTCCCCGGCGATCCGGGGCAGGAGTTTGGTGTCCGAGTTCATGGTCTCCAAGGTCTTGAGGATGGAGGCGTCGGAGGCGTCCAACCGGGCGATCTTCTGCAGAATCAACTGCTGTTGCCGGAGAATCATCTCCTGCTGCCGGAGCATCCGGGCCGTCAGATCGTGCTCGGGCTCGGGCTCTTCCTGAGCCGCCAGGGAAAGCCCGGGGGCATCCATTTCCACGGTCTGAGCTTCCAGGGCGATCCGGCGAAAGATGCTTAAAGCCTGTTCCCGAAGCGCAGCCGCCCCGGAAACGTCCCCGCCGCTCTCCAGCCGCTCGGCTTGCTGGAGCAGAACGTAGCCGTCCCGGGACGAGGTCTCCACTCCCGGGGAACTCCCAGGGGCCAGGAGCAGCAGAACCGCGATCAAGACGATTTTTTTCATCTTCTCCTCCTTAATCTTAAGCATAGGGCATAGAGCAGAGAGTCCGAAAACATCAGGATACAGGAAACAGGAGTCAGGATTCAGGAGCACCCGCAAAAAGTAATCAGTAATCCGTAATCAGTCGCCTTGATTTGTGTGGATTCGCGAGATTCGCGGTTCAATCGGTGCGGCGGTTCCTTCAGTCTTCGGTCTTCAGCCTTCAGCCTGAAGTTCAATCTGTGAAATCTGTGGAAAAAAATCTGCGGTAATCTTAGTCCGAATTTACGCGGATTCGCGAGATTCGCGGTTAATCTACATTAATCTTAGTTTCGCCGGGGGGAGATAGTTTTTCTCTCGCCCAGGCAGTATAGCACTCCCCCCGGGGAAGCGGCATATACTTCCCCACCCCCCAGGGAAACCAGGACCGGCTCCCGCCGGGCAAGACCGTATTCCCAGAATGGGCGGCCGTCGGAAGCGGAAAATACCGCGACTTTCCCCGAATCCAGCCCGACCACGAGATGTTCGGACGATACCGCCAGGCTGCGGGGCGGGCTTCCCAAATCTCCGGTCCGCCAGACCTCTTCGCCCGTTCCGCCCCGCAAGCAACGCACGGTTCCGTCCAGGCAGGCCGCGAAGATCATGGTTTCCAAAATTACCGGGGAAACCGCCGGCCGGCTATCCAGTTCCTTTTCCCAGACCGGCTGACCCGTGCCCAGAAGCAGGCAGCGGATCCGCCTGTCGCCGGCGGCGAGAAATACTCCCCCTCGCGCCGCCGCCGGGCCAAGCTGGAGCGGCCCCTCGGTCTTATAACGCCAGAGCAGTTTCCCGTCCTCCAGGGCCAAGCAATAAAGGGTCCCATCTTCCGAGGCGACCAGGACCCGGCCCGAAGAGAGCGCCGGGGAGGCGGTGACGGCCCCTTCGGTCTTCACCTCCCAGACGGCGCGGCCGCTTTCGGCGTCCAGGCAGTAGACCTTATGGTCCGAACAAGCCAGAACGATCCTGTCCCCGTCCAGAGCCGGGGTGGTATGAGCCAGGGAGGAATAGCGCCGAGTCCAGAGCTTGGCCCCGTCGGAGAGGCGATAAGCGCCGAGCGTGGCCTTCTCGGAAACCTTGGTCACGGGCTGGGAGACCCCGGTGGAAAAAATCCCCCCGGCCCTGGAGGTCTCGGTCCACTCCTCCCGGCGGGAAGAAAGCGCATAGACCCTCCGGCCGTCCCCGACCGGCTGGCCGGCAAAATACCCGGTCGAACTCCGGGTCCAGGCCCGGCGGCCGTCGCGGCGGCGGAAGCAGGCCAGAGCGCCCCGGGCATCCC
>CAZIEA010000058.1:8856-12512 GCA_964538495.1 uncultured bacterium
TCCCCGATCAGGGCGGGCGCGGTGAAATAAGGCGCCCGCCCCCGAAAAGTCCAACGCAGGAAGGGGGCGGCCGGAATGCCGCCTTCGCCGCCGGCGCGGGAAGAGTCGCCGCCCTGCTGGTACCAGCCCTCCGGACCCGCGGCCGCGGCCAGCGAACCCATCAGCAAAATTAAAAGTGCCGCCGACATTTTCCGTGGTGACCGGGATACAGGGTTCAGGGTTCAGGAAAACCCGTAATCCGTAATCAGTGATCCGTAATCCGGGCAGTCGTAGCGCAGGGCTTTAGCCCTGCCATCGTGAGCAGTAAGCAGTCGCTTGAATTGGCGTGGATTCGCGAGATTCGCGGTTCAATCCGTGGACGAATCGGTTTTCTTGGCGTCTTGGCGTGAGATAAGCAGATTTTCTACATGTTCTACATGCCTACATGTGAATGAGGCGGCGGTTCCTTCAGCCTTCAGTCTTCAGCCTTCAGTCTTCAGCCTTCAGCCTGTTTTTACACCATGAAGATCATGAAGAGCATGAAGGTAAAATCTGAGAAAATCTGTGAAATCTGTGGAAAGGAAAAAATCTGCGAAAATCTGCGGAATCTTAGTTCCGATTAGTGTGGATTGGCGAGATTAGCGGTTTATGCGCGCGGGGATCAGCCGGTGATGCGGAAACCGCGGTAACCTCCGGGACCGGAACCGGGCTTGACCTCGATCCCCTCCACCCGGGCCCCGGGAGGGCCGGTCCGGGCCCAATGGACCAGTTCGGAGACAGTTTTTCCGGGACCCTCGACCAGGATTTCCACCCGGCCGTCGGGGAGGTTCCTGACCTCCCCCGCCAGGGCGAGTTCCCGGGCCTTTTGCAGGGTGGCAACGCGGAAACAGACCCCCTGGACCAGCCCGCTGACCGTAATCACGGCTTTCACGGCCTCAAAACCTGCCCCAGTATTTCTCCCGGGGATACTTGGCCCGATTGAGTTTCATCTTGCGCCCGATCGCCTCGCTCAGGTCGATTCCCAGGGCGTTGGCCAGGCTTAGAACATAGGCGGCCACGTCGGCAAGTTCCTGGCAGATTGCCTCGTAGCGCTCGGGCTCCCGCCCGACCAACCGGGATTCCTCCACCGTGACCCACTGAAAAAGCTCCATCAGCTCGGCCGCCTCGATGGCGATCGACATGCTCAAATTTTTCGGGGAGTGGAACTGCCCCCAGTCCCGCTCATGAACGAATTTCGCCATCTCTTGTTTGAGCCGGGCAATCGTGGTGGAAGCGTCGGAAAGTTCAGGTTCCTCCCCGGTCCCGGGAGGAGGCGGAGGCGGAGACCCGTAGCGGGCCTGGATCCGGTCGCGCACCGGGTGATCGGCGGCGGCCAGGTCGAATTCGTCGAGTTCCTCCGGCGTCACCCAGCGGAAGTCATTGACGTCAAGGGCTTCCGGCTCCCCTCTCCGGTGGGAGCAACTGTAGGCCAGCATCATGATGTGCTTGGCGCCCCCCCCGGGAAGGGCGTAAGTGTGGGAACTGACGCAAAAAATCTCCCCGACATCGATCTCGAAGCCAAGTTCCTCCCGGATCTCCCGGCGCAAAGCCCGGGGCGGATCCTCGGTAAACTCGATCTTGCCCCCGGGAAATTCCCACTTCAGGGCTTCCAGGCGGGAATCGCTCTTGCGCTGGGCGATCAGAAAACGGTTTCCGCGCCAGATGATGCCGCAGGTGACCAGAGTGATAGGCTCGCTCATAGGATTCAGGATTCAGGGTTCAGGAAAACTTGTAATCAGTAATCAGTGATCCGTAATCCGTCGCCTTGATTTGTGTGGATTCGCGAGATTCGCGGTTCAATCGGTGGACGAATCGGTTTTTTGCGTCTTTGCGTCTTTGCGTGATACCGCAGTAGCAGTTCCTTCAGCCTTCAGCCTGCCTTCAGCGCCAAACCTCATACCCCACACCTCACACCGTGTACGAGTACGAGTTCGAGTACGAGTACGATAAAAAATCTGTGAAATCTGTGGACAAAATCAATTTGCGAAAATCTGCGAAATCTTGGTTCCGATTAGTGTGGATTCGCGAGATTCGCGGTTCAATCGGTGCGGCGGTTCCTTCAGCCTTCAGCCTGTTTTTACACCATGAAGATCATGAAGAAACATGAAGTTTCGCAAACCGGAATCCAGAATTTAAATTTAATATTAGCACCGGGATGGGGAGCGACTCAAGGTTTCCCGTGGCCGGACTTTACAAGCGCTGGCGATTTTTTCATAATTTCCGGGGCCAAGCCAACGTCATCATGAAAAACATTTCCGAATTACTGGATCGCTATTTCGGTTTCACCAGCCAAGGCACCTGCCTGCGCACCGAGATCGGGGCCGGGCTCACCACCTTCACCACCCTGGCCTACATCATTTTTGTCCAACCCGCGGTCCTCTCGGGCAAAATGTTCGGGCTCGAAACCGGCCTGGATTTCGGGGCCGTCACCACCGCCACCTGCCTGGCCGGCGCCATGGCCACCTTGCTGATGGGGCTTCTGGCCAACTACCCGATCGCCCAGGCCCCGGGGATGGGGGAAAATTTTTTCTTCGTGTTCACGGTCCTGGTCGAGGCCGGGAAACTGGGCGCGGTCCGGTCCGGGGAGACTTCCGCCTGGCAGGTGGGACTCGGGGTCGTCTTCATCTCGGGGATCTTATTTCTGATCTTAAGCCTCTGCAAAATCAGGCGGGTGATCATCGAGGCGGTCAGCCCCAGCCTGCGCAACGGGATCGCGGTCGGGATCGGTTTTTTCATCTGCTTCATCGGCCTGAAAAACGCGGGGCTGATCCGGGCCGACCCCGGAACCCTGGTGGCCATGAACCACGCCCCGGAAGTCCGGGGCCTGCTGGTTTTCTTCCTGGCCTTCCTGGTCACGGTCGCGTTGATGCTGCACCGGGTGCGGGGGGCAATCCTGGGCGGCATCTTCGCGGGGCTGGGGCTCTCCCTGGCCCTGGGCCGGACCTCCTTTTCCGGGCGGATCCTGGCCCAGCCCCCTTCCCTGGCCCCGACTTTCCTGAAAATGGACCTGGTCAACGCGCTCCAGCCGGCCATGTGGTCGCTGATCCTGATCTTTCTCTTCATGGACATCTTCGACACCCTGGGAACGCTGATCGGAGTGGGAGAGCAGGCCGGCTTCATCAAGGACAACAAACTTCCCCGAGCCGACCGGGCCCTGATCTCGGACGCGGTGGGAACGGTGGCGGGCGCGGCCCTGGGGACCAGCACCGTAACCAGCTTCATCGAAAGCGTCACCGGGGTGGCTTACGGGGGGAGAACGGGTTTTACCAGCGTGGTGACGGCCGGCTGTTTTATGGTCGCGCTCTTTTTCAGCCCGGTGGTGGGAATGGTGACCGAAGACCAATCCCTGACGGCCCCCGCCCTGGTCCTGGTGGGAGCGATGATGATCCGCAATATCCGCAAGGTGCAGTGGGACGACCTCAGCGAAGGGCTCCCGGCCTTTCTGATCATGCTCGGGATCCCCTTGAGCTACAGCATCGCCGACGGGATCGCCTGGGGCTTCATCACCTACCCCGCAATCAAGCTCTTGGCCGGGCGGGCCCGGGAGGTTTCCTGGCCCCTTTACGTCGTAGCCGGGCTTTTCCTGGCCAAGTACATCCTGCTTTAGGGGCGGTTACAGGGTTCAGGGTTCAGGGTTC
>CAZIEA010000059.1:0-1591 GCA_964538495.1 uncultured bacterium
GTTCTGGGCTGTCTTCTGATCCAGGCTTTTTTCACTGCCGCCGAGATGGCCCTGATTTCCTCCAACCGTCTCCGGATCCGCCACCTCTCCGAATCCGGCCACCGGCGGGCGATGCGGATCCAGGCCCTGCTCGATCACCCGGAAATACTGCTTTCGACCACCCTGGTGGGGATCAATCTTTTCCTGGTCCTGGGCGCCACCGTGGGTTCCTACCAGATGGCGAAGATACTGGTAAAACTGCTGGGTCGGGATTATCAGAGCGTCTTTCCCCTGATTTCCACCGCGGTCATGCTCCCGTTGGTGCTGATATTCGCCGAGATCGTGCCCAAGACCCTGGTGCGGCTGCGCGCCACCGAGATCAGCCTGTACCTCTGCCACCCGCTGCGGGTTTCCTACATTCTGCTTTTCCCCCTGATCAAGGTGGTAAGCCTGGCTTCCCGGGGGGTGATCCGGGCTCTGGGGAAAGACACTCGCCCGGAAAAGATGTTCGAGTCCGACGAGGACATCAAGTTTCTCATGGAAGAAGGGCTGCGCCAGGGCGCCCTGACCGAAGAAGAAAGGCGGATGATCTCCCGGGTCTTCGATTTCGGGGAGACCCAGGCGGAGGAGGTGATGGTTCCGCTGATCGACGTGGCGCTGGCCCCGGAGGGTTCCTCCGTGGCGGACATCCGGGCGATCGTGGCCCGCACCGGACATACCCGGATCCCGATTTACCGGGAGCGGGTGGATCGGATCATCGGCACGGTCGAGGCCGGCGATCTCCTCACTGCCTCCGCCTCCGATCCCATCGGACCGATTATCCGCAAGCCTTTTATCGTGCCCGAGAGCAAGCCCCTGGAAAGATTGCTGGAGGAAATGCGCGAGAGCGGGCGGCATCTGGGGATCGTGGTCGACGAGTATGGGGGGGTTTCCGGGATCGTCACCATGGAAAACGTCCTGGAGGAGATTTTCGGGGACATCCGGGACGAGTACGACCAGGAGGAGGACGGGGACATCCGTTATCTTCCGGACGCCGTCGATCTCTCCGGGCGGGTGGGGCTGGATGAACTCAACGAGGAACTGGGCCTCGATCTCCGGGAAGAGAGGGAGGAGGAGACGGTGGCCGGGTTCGTTATCGACATTCTGGAACGGATCCCCAAGGCGGGCGACCGTTTGAGTTACGCCGGGCACGAGTTCCTGGTCACCCAGGCCACCGACCGGAGGCTGGTCCGCCTCGAGATCCGGGGGCCCGCCGTGGACCAGGTTCTTCGTTGCCGTTTGGAGGGGAAGGGAAAGAGGATATGCCCGCCGGAAGGCGAGGACCGGAAACCGCCGGGACAATAAACGATTAAACCTTTCCGCCGGGCGGACAGTTAGATTGTCAGCCGAGGATAATGCCGTCTGGCCGGGTTCCAGCCCCGGCGGCCGGGGCTCATGGGACCGGAAGAATCAGAACTGATCGGGAGATACCAGGCGGGTGAGGAAGCGCTCTTTGAGGAACTGATGAAGCTCTTCCAGGACCGGGCCCTGTCCCTGGCCTGGCACCTGACCGGGAACCGCGACGACGCGCTCGATATCGTCCAGGAGGCTTTTATCCGGATGCACCGGGTGC
>CAZIEA010000059.1:1680-2151 GCA_964538495.1 uncultured bacterium
GGGGAACCCCCCCCCCCGCCAGCGGGAAGTGTTCGTGCTCCGGCACTATGAGGGGATGACATTGAAGGAGATAGCAGAGATCAAGGGAAGAAGCCTGGGGTCGGTTAAGGCCAACCTTTTTCAGGCGATCCGGAAACTGCGCCGTTCGCTCGGCGACCTGGTCGGGGGGGAACAAGGATCATGAACTGCCGGGAATTCAAAAACCACATCGGCGGCTTTCTCTACGGGGAGGAAGGCATTTCCTCCCGGGAGAGGGAGCACCTCCGGGGCTGCCCCTCCTGCCGGGCTCTTTTGGGAGAAGCCCGGCAGGTCCTATCCGCGGCCTCTTCTTTCCCTCCCCCCGATTTTTCCGCGCCGGAAAAGGCGCTTTTGCGCGAACGGGTCCTGGATGCGGCCGCCGGGAGCGCGCGCGGGCGCTTTTCCCGTTCCCGGCCCCTCTGGCTGGCGGCGGCCGCGGCGGTCCAGGCGTGG
>CAZIEA010000059.1:2161-2737 GCA_964538495.1 uncultured bacterium
GAGCCGGAAGATGTCGCGGCGGTCCGGGTCCTGACCGAGGAACTCGATTCCGAGTATGCCCTGGTCGGGGAACTTTGCGCCGAGATCGACAAGCTGGATGCGCTGTTCGAAAACGGCCGCGCCGACGGAGACCTGGTATGAAAACATTCCGGTTGTTCTTGTTCATCGCCCTTTCCTTTCCGGTTTTTCCCGCTGCTGCCTTTGGGCCCCCGGAAGATATGGGGGGCCTGCCGGAGTCGGAGGCAGGAGCCCCCTTTCCGCCGCCTCCGCCGCCGGGGGAGGGCGGGGCGTTTCGCCGCCGGGGGAGAGGGGAAGGCCCCCGGCCCGAGTTCCCCGGCCGGCGTTTCCATCGCGAGCTCGGGGAACTGGGCAAGAAAGTCCGCGCGAACCGGGCCCTGATCCGCGAGCTGGAGGAAAGCGTCTCCGCAAAAAGCGAGGGGCCGGAAAAAACCGAGCTGACCGCGCGCCTGGAGAAAGCCCGGGCGGAAGGGGCCCGGCTCCGGCTGGAACTCGCCGACCGCAAGGTCGAGATCACCGGCAAGGGCCTGGAAAACGCCCAGTTGCGCTACCGGCAGG
>CAZIEA010000059.1:2747-12335 GCA_964538495.1 uncultured bacterium
GAAAAATACCCGCAAATCCTGGAAGAAAAAAACGATGACGCCGGCGTTGCGGATTGACGAAAGCCGCCTGGTCGAGACTTTTTTCGAGCTGACTTCGGTTAACGGCCCTTCCGGCGCCGAGCGCGAGGCGGCCGACCTGCTCAAGGCCTTTTTCCTGTCCCGGGGCCTGACTCCGGAAGAAGACAACGTGCACCTCCGGACCGGGGGAAACTGCGGCAACCTTCTCTGCCGGGTCCCCGGCAAGGAGGGGGCGCCACTGCTGCTCTGCGCCCACCTGGACACGATCGCCCCCACCGCCGGGGTCGAGGCAATCGAGGAAGACGGGGTCTTCCGGGCCCGAGGGGGAGGGATCATCGGGGTTGACGACCGCGCCGGTATTGCCGTGATCCTGGAGGTCGTCCGCTGCCTGCTCGATTCCGGGGGCAGCCCCGTGCCTCTGGAACTCCTGTTCCCGGTTTCCGAGGAGACCGAGCTGATGGGTTCCGCCGGCCTGGCCCCCGGCTGGCTCCGGGCCCGGGCCGGGTTCACGCTGGATCTTTCCGGCCCGATCGGCTCCCTGGTGGTCCAGGCGCCCTACGGCCAGGACCTCGAGTTCACGATCCGGGGCCGGGCGGCCCACGCCGGGATCTGCCCGGAAGCGGGGGTGAGCGCCATCGCCATCGCCGCCGCCGCCATCTCCCGCCTGCGGCAGGGTCGCCTGGACGAGATCTCCACGGCCAACATCGGCGTGATCCGGGGCGGGGAGGCCACCAACATCGTTACCCAGCTGGTTTATGTCCGGGGGGAAGCCGGGAGCCTGGAGGAAAAGCGTCTGCTGGCCCAGGTGGAGCATATGGAGGAGACTTTCCGGGCCGCGGCGGCCGAGATGGGCGGCGCGGTCGAGATCGCCTCGCGGCGGGCCTACACCGGCTATAAACTGCCCGGGGACTCCTATCCCGTCCGGCTGGTCCGGAAGGCCGCGGAAAAGCTGGGATTTCCCTTCCAGGTCCAGGTTTCCTGCGGCGCCAGCGACGCCAACCCGCTCAACGCCCTGGGCATCGCCACGGCCAATCTCAGCGTCGCCATGGGCGATCCCCACGCTCCCACGGAATATATCCGGCGGGTCGACCTGGTCGATGCCGCCCGGCTGGTCCTGGAGACGGTTCGGCTCGCCGGGGACCCCCGCTTCCCGCGCCGTTCGTAGCGCTTTTGCTTCAGCCCTGCCGAGGGCCCCGCCGCCGCCTTCACATGTAGGCATGTAGGACATGTAGGAGGGTTCAGGGTTCAGGGTTCGGGGTTCAGGCGCGAATCGGGGTCGGATGAGGATGTCGTATCGTCATTCCTCCGGAATGACTTGTAGTATCGTTCCTCGCTGCGCTCGGAACTTGTCGTATCGTTCCTCGGCTTCGCCTCGGGACTTGTCGTATCGCCGCGCCTCCGGCGCGGCTTGCAATGCCCTCGCGATCTCGGGCGGAGAAGCCCCCGCAGGGGGCGAAGGAAAGTAGCCACGGGCGCAAGCCCGTGGACAAAGAAGCCCCAAAAATCCAGGAAGCCCCCGCAGGGGGCGACGCCTACGCCTTGACCTGATATCCGTTGCCTTCCCGGAATCCCGGCGTTAGACTTTAAACGCGATCGGGAGCGTCCGCTCTTTGACAGACGAGGGGGCGGGGCAGGTGGGGACCTACGCCTACGACGCCTGGGGCAACGTTACCGCCTCAAGCGGTGCCGAGGCCAACGAGTACAAGTTCACGAGCCGGCGCTGGGAAGCCGCCGTCGGGCTCCAGTACAACCGGGCCCGGTTCTACGATCCCCAGATCGGGCGCTTCATCTCCCCTGATCCCCTGACCGGGGGACCGGACGATCCTACCATCTCCTACTTCGGGGGGCTTTACTCGGCGTTCCACCGGTTCCTCAAGGAGTACGTGGACGCCCTCCAGCCCGACAAGCTCAACCGCTACGCCTACTGCTACAACAACCCCGTCAACCTGATCGATCCCCTCGGGCTGGAAGGTCTTGATGAAAATATATCATCTAGTTGGTGGCGAGGTTGGAGAAAAAAGGCGAGAGAATATAAAAGATGGAGGCGAGACGAGAAGAATATAGATTATAGTAAAACAATAGATAAGAAAGATTTTATCGAGTGGGTGTTTGGAGAGCCGGTAGAGGATATAGTTGGTATTGAAGATTTAAAAGAAGGAGACGTTTTACTTTTTTCATATCTCTATTCCCAGTTTGATTCAATTGGTTCTGAAACAGTTCGATTTGGATCGGGTGGTGGTCCATTTTCACACGCTGCTGTTTATGTTGGCAACGGCCTATTGGTTGAAAGCATAAAAAACGGTGGTGTCAAAGCGCGAGAGATTACCAGCCGCGACATGGGTAACGCGTTTGTTTTTAGACTCAACAAGAAAGATTCTAATGTCATTGCACAAAGAGCCACTAAGTGGCTACTTTCAGAAAGCCAAGCTGGCCGCGGTTATGATAGGTTGGGAGCAATGTTATGAACTGTAATTAGTCGGAGATACGGAGATCAGAGTGGCCTGTCATATCAGTGTGCAGAATTAGTAAGTAAAGCCTACGATAAGGCCGGTATCAAGTTGCTCCCCGATTCGACGTTTGGCTATAGATTTAGTTATTTTCAAGCGACACCGAATGATTTGGCCTTTAGCCCGCATTTGATTTACCAAGGTCAATTGGGATATGCAGCAGCTCAACCAAATTGTTGGTCAACAATGGATTGGTGCTACCCATGAGAATTGTATGTTGTTTCATTGGAATCTTGACGATACTATCCGGTTGCACGGAAAATGATATGAATGCGACTATTCCGCGCAGTAATCAGCTTAGAGGGAAGATTGTGTTTACCAGTAATCAGCTTAGAGGGAAGATTGTTTTTAAAGGAATTAGATCGGACAGTGATGAACATTCTGCCTATATTACAGTTATTAACGCCTCAGGAGAAGGCCAGGAAAAGGTCTTAGGGGTAGGGCTTGAACCAAACTGGAATCCTGATGGGAAGGAAATTGTATTTGTGCGTATGGGTAAACTCTGCCTGACTGATGGCAACGGAGAAAAACAAAATGTTATATTCGAGTCGGAATCAGAAATGGCAGAGGAGCCTGTGTGGTCCATGGATGGCCAGAGCATACTATTTGCATCAAGCGCCTATGAGGGAAATTGCCACTACTTGAATATTATTAATAGGGACGGGTCTAATTTGAGGCGTGTTTATCAAGCAGATGGTTATATCGTCTCGCCAACATGGTCTGCAGATACTAATATTATTATTTATTCACGCCACTTAGGGAAATTTACGGATGAAAACGAACACTTCCAAACTTACAAGTTATATTTGGATACGAAGAAAATTGTGCAACTTACATTTGACGGCAACAATACAGAGCCATGCTTATCTCCAGACGGAAAGCTTATTGCGTTTATAAAGTCGGAGATTGGATTCGGCCCAAGGCTGTGGATAATGAACGAAGACGGTTCAAATCAGCGTCGTATTGCGTGCAATTATGGTCGTGATCGTAACCCATCTTGGTCGCCGGACGGTGAGATGATAGTTTTTACCTCTAATCGCAGAATAAATTCATTTTCCGGAGACGAAATATTCGCAATAGACATAAGCGGTAAAAATGAGGTGCAAATCACAAGGTCTGCTGTCGGGCTGACCGATTCTAATCTAGATCCGAGTTGGTGTTATGATTGAGTGAATTTTTGAATATATTCTTGTTTGCTCCTATGTCACTTCTTATCACGCCGACGCGATCGGGAGCGTCCGCTCTTTGACAGACGAGGGGGCGGGGCAGGTCGGGACCTACGCCTACGACGCCTGGGGCAACGTCACCGCATCAAGCGGGGCGGAGGGCAACGAGTATAAGTTCACCTCCCGGCGGTGGGACTCGGCCGTTGGCCTCCAGTACAACCGGGCCCGGTTCTACGATCCCGCCATCGGGCGCTTCATCTCCCCGGATCCCCTGACCGGGGGACCGGATGATCCCACCATCTCCTATTTCGGCGGGCTTTACTCGGCGTTCCATAGGTATCTGAAGGAGTACGTGGACGGCCTCCAGCCCGACAAGCTTAACCGCTACGCCTACTGCTACAACAACCCCGTCAACCTGATCGATCCCCTGGGGCTCAGCGCAGAAGAAGCTCAGACCGGTGAACTCGAAGTTGAAGCTGAGGATGAGAAAGAAGGAGAAAAAAGATCGGAGATAAGGGGACCAGCTCAAGATACTACTACAAGACAAAAGGGCCAGAACGCCGCAGAAGTTAAGAGGAGGGAAAATTCCAAAGAGGATCAACAGTGCATTGATAATGCAATCGAGTTTATTGAAGAAGCCATCAAGAACCGGGAGTACAATTTTTCTGACCGGAGAAGATTAAAACGAATACTGGATAAGATCAAGGAGAAAAATGTATTGGGAAAAATATACTTTGTTGATCCCCCGGAGTACAGAAAAATCCTTTCAGAAAAACTTGAGTGGAGGGGATTCTATTCACACGATAGTGGTGATATACAATTAAATCGTATGACGAGGCAATTTGAAAATATGACAGCAAGTGGACTAATACATGAAGGTAGTCATGCTCTTGATTGGGAAGTTGATAAGGTCCCAGATCACTATACTCGGGAGCTTAATGCCTTCTCGGCGCAGATAGAACTGTATAAAAATACATCCCATAGATATACAGAATGGCCTAGTCATGCTATCTTGGTCGAAATAATGGACAACGGCAAATTGCCAGAATATGTACGAGACTACGTAAAAAAACATTACAATGAAGAATAGGATAGTTAAAAAATGAGGCAATGCTTAGGTCTTGCCAACTAATTTGCTGTAATGTACATGTTATTCCCAGATAATATAGTTTGTCAGAATCTTTCCAACAAAGCAGCGTTCCACCTCCGATCTGGTTATTCGCAATTTTTATTAACCCTGCAATACTTCCTGATCAAAAGCTTATGCAAACTGAATTGTAGTTAACTCAGTAACATATTTTTCGCTTGGTTATGGCGGGAGAACCCCGGGCGTCTTTGGCCCGTAGGACTATCTTGTGTAATCGTAAATTATCGTATCTGTGATTTGTATTTGGTTGTGATCACGACAACGATAACAACTACGAATGAATCTGTGAAATGCCCTCTAGTCTACTAATGGCTGTTGCGGGTTAAGCCATGCAAAACAAAAAGGAGTAGAAAAATGAAGTTATATATGGGCATAATTTTCGCAACTTTTTGCCTATCTGCCCATGGAGAATTAGATGCGTCATCGAATGAAATGCCTGCCAATCATTCGGGAAAAATATTTCAAGAAGATTGCGCAGCAATTGAACTTGTTTCTTTTTTCAATAAGGCTTCCAAGGCATTCAATGAATACCATAGAAAGAATAGCTATTATCCTAAAGAGTGGTGGGAACTAGATTTTCACTTCACTATGTTGCCAGTGAAATGGAGTGAAGTTTATAAATACTATCCGACGAAAGAAATGGCAAACAAATGGCAGCCGGATATATGTGCCTATACGTATATAATTGTGGAGGCTTCGGAGGATAGCTATGTTATTGTTACCGAGAATTTATATGGATTAGATAACTATAGATTTACAAATAGAGATAGAGCGAACTATGCATATGGCAAGTTCTGGATAACTGGTAGTGATGAATAATACGTATTTGCTATTCAAGGTATTGGGAAATAAATTCAAAGTTTGTTTGATGGTTTTTGAGTTGTGCGATCGGGAGCGTCCGCTCTTTGACAGACGAGGGGGCGGGGCAGGTCGGGACCTACGCCTACGACGCCTGGGGCAACGTCACCGCATCAAGCGGGGCGGAGGGCAACGAGTATAAGTTCACCTCCCGGCGGTGGGACTCGGCCGTTGGCCTCCAGTACAACCGGGCCCGGTTCTACGATCCCGCCATCGGGCGCTTCATCTCCCCCGATCCCCTGACCGGGGGGCCGGACGACCCCACCATCTCCTACTTCGGGGGGCTTTACTCCGCGTTTCATAGGTTTCTCAAGGAGTACGTGGACGCCCTCCAGCCCGACAAGCTCAATCGGTATGTATATTGTTACAACAACCCCGTTAATCTTATTGACCCCTTGGGCTTACATATTATTGAGACTGCTGTCTACGGAGCATGGCAGCAGGCAGCAGCAGCAGCTGGGGCATCTGCAGCGGGTAAATCCAAATCAGGGAAAAATAGCGGTAAAATTGTTGGTGAGATTGCTGCTGAAGGTGTTAGTGAAGTTTTGGGAGGGATTAAAGCTTTTGCTGCGGGAGTACCAGTTGCAATTCAGATAGCGAAAAATATAATCATAAGTGACATCAGAAGAAATATCCCCTACCTATCTGACGTGCGCGAATCCGGATCCGGATCTGATACAGTAGAATCTAGCGATAGAAAAAAAGAAGGAGTAGAAATAGGGACGGCAGAAGTTGAAGCGTCCGCAGAAATTGAAACAAGAAACGCGGGAGAGAAATACAGAGACCTTAAGGAGCATCCTGAAGATTGGGAACAAACAAGTCCTGAAAAAATTAAAGATGCAACAGGCGGGAGATACCGGGAGGGGGGGAAAGTTCATGAAAGAGAATATACCCATAAAAAAACCGGAGAAAGGGTATATGAGTCTGTAATAAGAGGCCCAAACGGTGAAATAATGCATGGCCCACACCCACGAGACTATCCAAAATGAGCTTAGATTTCACCCAAATGTTGATTTTAGACGAATTGCTGGACGATGATGAACCCTTAAATCTCATTCTCGCGGAAACGAGAATAAACGAAAGATTTAAAGAAAGACTTAAGCTGCCATATAAAAATCAGATAATCACAGACGATCAAGTAAAATTGGCATTAAAAGCATTAATAGCAAATAGATTGATTACTGTGCTAAACGAAAAGGGGAAGAATCTAGAATATACTAATATTAATGAAATATTAAATGAGATAGTTCCCTGGAAATTTTGGTTTAGAATCACTGAGAGTGGTAGAGATGAGGTGCAAAAAAGCTATAAGCACTTTTGGAAAGATGACTAGCATCTGCCAACGAGTCAACAGTTGTTGGGTGTTCTATTGACCGGATAATAAAACTAAAGATTTGAGGCGGGTCGCCCGCAAGAACCCGGACGGGGGCGAGCTCTGGTTCCTGCACGCCGGGCTCAACATCCTGATGGACCAGGCCACGGACGGGACGCCCTGGGCTAGCTACAACCAGGGGATCGGGATCGACAAGCTGGTCTCGGTGGTGGAGTGGACGGGGCAGAGCGCCCCGAGGACGAGGTATTACCACGCCGACGCGATCGGGAGCGTCCGCTCTTTGACAGACGAGGGGGCGGGGCAGGTGGGGACCTACGCCTACGACGCCTGGGGCAATGTCACCGCCTCAAGCGGCTCGGAGGCCAACGAGTACAAGTTTACCTCCCGGCGTACGGTCCCGCTGCGGCCGGTCGGGTGCAACCAGATGAGAAAACCCCGAGCGAATGCTCGTGACGAAGCGAACGCGAGGCGAAGCGCGATTTATGCTGATAGGGAAGCCCGGTGCCGATCGCAGGCTATCTTCCATTGATTGTCTCCTCGATGTCCCGCAGTTTGTCTAAAATCTCCTCAAACGGCGGCGCCGGTTTCGTAAACATCTCCTGCATTCGTTGATAATCCACCCGCAGGCCGGTGAGACGATGGTCTGGGGGCACCAGGCGCAAGGAACCGGGTTTAGCGGTATCGTAATTGGCCCATGCGGACTGGAAATATGTTTGCTTGTGACTAACGACGCGCGCCAGCAGGGCCGTGTCCCGCATTGCCCGCTGTCCGGCGGAGTGTGCGGCCAGGAGGCAGATATCGTAACAGTCGCGCGAAAACCGGGCTCGCATCGGTTTCTCGGGTGGCCGGTGATACTCCACGTGCAAGATCGTGGCTTTTTCCCAGAACGTGCGCTCGGCTTCGAGAGCGACGACCCGACAGGCGGGTTCGGCAAAAAGGCCGGGAAATTCCTCGGCAACCCAGGGCATGACGGTGTAATTCCCGACCGGCTGCTGATCCGTCAGCGATCCGAACTCCAATCTAACCTGAGGATGCACGTATCCGGGGATTTCGAGTTCTGTCGTGGGGTAGAAGAAGGTAAGAATCGGCGATTGGGTTTGCTCGTCGAACTTGAAGGTCAGGTAGGGGATGCCGTCAGGCCGCCGGCCCAACGCGCCTTGAATCGCCCGCTCAAGCCAAGGCTGGACTTTTCGCTTTACCGCCCGGGCGCAAGCGGCGTTCAGGCGTTCCCGTCGCTTCTCGAACTGGGAACGCGACGGCGCGGCGTCAGGACGGTTATCTCCGCCAAAACCCAACCAGCCGGGATCGACAGAGAGGTCGATGTCTTCGGAGAACCGCTCGATGATGCCGAATACTTTAGAGAGCGACGTTCCCCCTTTGAAGACAAACCTGTCCGAGAGTTCGGGCGCGGAGAAAAGCAGGCGCAGCATGAAGCAAACCCAGAAGTCTTTCTCCACGATTCGGCCGGTCAAATTGCGCCGGGCGGCAACCTCCTTGAAATACGGGCTGCGTTCCGATAAAGGGAGTTTGGCGAAATCAAGCATCTTCGCCCCCTGCGATCTTGTCGATGACCGCGTGCATCCATCCGGGGGCATAACCTCGATCCTTGCGCAGTTGCGCCTTGCCCTCTTCGGGGAGAGCCGTCTTTAAGTGAGCGATGTGGGCATCAGTTATGTGTTTTTCACCGATGAACCGCAGCGCCTGGATCACCGTACCGGAAACCCTTCCGGCGGCAGCCATGTTACGGGGCGTTGTTCTTTTCAGCACGATCGTTTGGCGTCCCAATTTGACTTGGTGCGCCGGCCCATCGGTTAGAAAGACCACTTTGGCGGGAACTTGCTCTGACAAGCCCAAAAGATTGGCGGCATAAGCGCCTGATGGTTGAAGGCGAATCGCGTCTCGGCGAACCAGCGCCTGGGCGACCACGTTCGGATCGGGGGAGAGCTCTCCCAGTTTAGGGTGCTTTCGCGGATAGTGATAGAGCCCCCGGCTCAGCCGCCGGATGAACCCCTTCCCGGCCAGGCGTGAGAGGGCAACCCAGATCGAGTCTTTGCTCGCCAGATCGATGAACGCGTTCGGGGTGAAGCACCACCCTCGCCCATTTTTTCGGACGCGCCCGCGAAGTTTTGTTTCGAGGCTTGGCATGATTTTCCCCGGACTTAGATGTTAGGAAAAATACCTATATTTCCTAACATTGTCAATGGGGAACAACTCCGCCCTTTTTCCTGTCCGGGGCCGCATTCTCAGGCATCCTTTGCTTTGGGACCAACGTTATCGTCGCGGAGGCCAGGGACGAGGCCGGTAATATTGCTTCCGGCAATCGTGAAGTCTACTATCGCCCCGGCCTGGACACGATGGTGGAGTATTTTTACGATGACAACGGCTGCCTGGTCGAAAAGAGCGGCAACGGCAGTACCGCCCAAGCCTACGAGTACACTCCCGAGAACCGTTTGACGAAGGTAACGCTGGAAGACAGCTCGACCTGCGAGTACACTTACGATGGGGATTTGAGGCGGGTCGCCCGCAAGAACCCGGACGGGGGCGAGCTCTGGTTCCTGC
>CAZIEA010000060.1:0-4408 GCA_964538495.1 uncultured bacterium
GGGGAAGGGGTCCGGGTCCGGCCCGGGGGCGGAGGGTTCCCCCGCGCCCACGGGCCGTTGCGCCCGCCGGAGGAGAGAATTGTATAAGGCAAGCTCAGGGAAGGTCCTGCTGCTGCTGCTGTCGTCGGCGCTGGTATCCGGCGGTTGCGCCAGCTACACCAGCCGGATGGCCGCCGCCCGCGCCGACTTCGTGGCCGGGGACTACCAGGCGGCCCTGGGCGAGATCGACGAGTCCGATTGCGAATCCGGCGGCGACCAGGTCCTGGTGCTGCTGGAGAGGGCCACGATCAAGCAGCTCGCCGGCGACTACGCCGGGAGCAACGCCGATTTCGAACGGGTTTACCAGTTGGTGCGCGAATACGAGCGCCGCGCCGCCGTCAGCGTCCGCGACACCGCCAACGAGGCCGGCGCCGCCCTGACCAACGAGACGGTTCTCCCCTACAAGGGGAAGGGCTACGAGCTCATCCTCCTGCACTGCTACAAGGCTCTCAATTTCCTCATGCTCGGGGACGTGGAGGGGGCGCGGGTGGAGCGGCAGCGCCTGGAGAACCGGCGCCAGGAGGAGATCCGCCGCCACGGGGAGCGGATGGAGGAAGCCAGGCAGCTGGCCAAGGAAAACGAGGTATCCGAAGGCGAGCTCGAGGGGGTGGAGGCGCAGTTGCTGTCCCAGTACGGGCAGGGGGCCCGGGCTCGGGCGGCCTCGGTGGCCAATCTCTATCTCTCCGCCTTCGGCTCCTATCTCTCCTCGATCATCTACGACGTCGAGGGGGATTTTTCCGACGCCGCCCTCGACTGCCGGCGCGTCCTGGAGCAGTACCCGGACTTCGAGTATGCCCGGCGGGACGCGGCCACCTACGACGCCGGGGGGATCAGGTATTCCGGCGAAAACCTGGACCTGGCCGGGAAAGGGGACCTGGTGGTTTTCGCCCAGCTCGGGCTTGCCCCGGTCAAGCGCGAGGTGGGGCTGGCCTTCCCCATTGAAGACGCCTGGATTTCGATCGCCTTCCCGATCTATGACACCATGCCGACCGATCTCGGCTCCCTCCGGGTCCTGGTCGGATCCGAGCCGGCCGGGGAGACCCTGGAGCTGGACGACGTCGAGGCCAAGGCCATCCGGACCTTGATCGACGATATCCCGGTCATGGTCGCCCGCCAGGTGGTCCGGGCCGTGATCAAGGGGGTGACGGCCCACGCCGCTAACGAGGCCGACCCCTGGCTGGGCCTGCTGGTGAACATCTACAACATTGCCTCCGAGCAGGCCGACCTCCGGAGCTGGCTGCTGCTGCCCCAGAACATCCAGGCCCTGCGCGCCTACCCGCCGGAAGGCCCCGCCACGGTCGCCATCCAGGTCCTTTCCCGCTCCGGCTCGGTGCTGGGGGAGAGCCACCACGAGTTCGAGTTCGCCGGGAATCGGCTGAACGTGGTCCTGGTCCGGGCGATAGGCTACACCCCGGAAATTCCCGGGGGCTTGACCTTGACGGTCCAGTGGCTCTCGCTCCCGCGGGTCCCCCTGATCTCCCGTCCCCGCCCCTGCCTCCCCTGAAACCGTCGTATCGTCACTCCTGCGGAGTGACTTGCAGTATCGCTGCTCGCTGCGCTCGCAGCTTGCCGTATCGTCCCTCGGCTGCGCCTCGGGACTTGCAGTATCGCCGCGCCTCCGGCGCGGCTTGCCGCTGTTCGCATTCAGGAATGTAAAGCCGCAGAGGGCATAGAGCATAGAGTCAAGAGCAGGAATCCAAAATACAGAATCCAGAATTCAGAATGCGCAAGAATCCGCGCCAAGCCTCACGCCGCACGCCTCACGCCGTAAACGAGTACGAGTACGAAAATAATCTGTGTAAATCTGTGAAATCTGTGGAAAAGAAATAATCTGCGGTAATCTGCGAAATCTTAGTTGCAGTTCGAATAAAGCGGCAATCTACGTAATCTTAGTTTCGGGCGAGGGGAGCTCGACGCGGCCGAAGGGGGTGACGATGGTGTTGCTGATTTGGCTGTTCTTGCGGACCGTGGTCTCGGGCCAGAGCAGGACATTTTCCAGGCGGCAGTCATCCCCCACCCGGCAGCCGCTCCCGACCAGGACATTGGGGCCGAGGACGCCGCCGCTGCCCACGGCGCAGTCGTCCCCCAGGTAGACCGGATCGCGGAAGGAGATTCGCTGGCCGAGCTGGGCGCGCTTGCCGGCGTGGATGCCGCGCCGGGTGAAGTCCTCCCGGCCCCGGTAGAAGTAAGCCGGGGATTTCCCCCGGAGAAAGTCGAGATTGGCCGACCAGTAGGAGGAGAGGGTTCCGATTTCGCGCCAGTATCCGGCTTGGGGCAGCCCGGCCACGGCCAGGCCCTTTTGCAGGGCCGGGAGATAGCCGTCGGCCACCAGGCAGAGCGGAGAGGGACCGGAGAGGTTTTCCACGAAGGCCGGGGTGAGGAGCTGGATCCCGGGGAAAAAGTAACTCGGCCCGGGGTCTTCGCCGCCTATTCCCGAGACCAGGGACTTGGTCCCGAGGCGGACGACGGTATAGGGGCTGTCGGCGGGGCGCGCCCGCAGGCCCATGGTGGCGATCGGGTTCTTGGCCTGCTGCAGGCGCACCAGGCGGGTAGGATCGGAATCGGTCAGGATATCCCCGTTGAGAACCAGGAGGTTTTCGCCCGGATCGAGGAGGGAAAAAGCCTTGCGCACCCCGCCCCCGGTGCCCAGGAGTTTCTCCTCGCGGGAATAGGAGATGCGGACCCCGAACGCTTCCCCATTCCCGAGGTAATCGGCGATCACGTCCCCCAGGTGGTGGAGGTTGAGGATTAGCTCCCGGAACCCCCGGTCGCGCAGGAGTTCGATCAGGTAGGTGAGGCAGGGGCGGTCCCCGACCGGGAAAAGGGGTTTGGGATAATGCCGGGTCAGGGGGAGCAGGCGTTTCCCCTTTCCGGCGGTCAGGAGCATGGCCTTGTTCATGGCGATAACCTCCTTGGCTGAGCCCTGGTCTTCCCGGGAAGTTCCCAGCCTTCGAGCAGGGGCAGGAAGCGCTCGAGATCACCCTGTCGTTTCAGCGCTGCCTTCGCCGCCGCCCGGGCGGGAGCTATGTATCCCAGGTAGGAAGGGTTCCCGCGGCGGAAAACCGATCCGTAAGTGCCCGCCGCTTTCAGGAGCCTCTGCAGGAGCATGATATCACAATCCCGTTCGATTCGGTCCCGGGAAATCCCCCCCAGGTAACCGGGTTGCCGGCGGTGGTAACGGGACCGGAGGCTCTTGGCCCTCCCGGCGCTTCCGGAGTAGGGATCGTGAAGCAGCGAGACCAGGTCGTAGGTGTAGGGGCCGACGCGGGCGTCCTGAAAGTCGATGAGAAATAGTTTTCCCCGCCGGAGCATGAGGTTGCGGGCGTGGAAATCGCGGTGGCAGAAGGCCTTGGCCTGGGCCAGGGATTCCTCCGCGACCAGGAGGAAGAACTCCCGAAACCGTTTCTCCCGGCCCCGGGCGCTCCCGCCCACGACGGTTTCCAGAAAGAGCTCGAGTTCCTTAAGGAAAAGCTCCCGGTCGAAGGGCGGGTTGGGGGAAGGGGTTTCCGGCCCCGTTCGCTCCTGCCAGAGCAGCAGGAGATCGAGGGCGGCTCGGGAGAGGCGGTCCTTTAGCGCCCGGTTCCCGCCGGCGGCGGCCTGCTGCAGGCACCGGTTCCCCAGGTCCTCGATCAGGACGAGCCCGGCCGTGGGATCCGCGCCGGCCAAGGCCGGGCGGGGGATTCCCGCCCTTTCCAGGGTCCGGGAAAGTTCGAGATAGCGCTCGGCGTCTTTTCCGGCGCCTTCCGGGTAAAGCATCGCCACCAGTCCGGAGGCCCGGCCCGAAGCGGTCAGGATCCGGAAAAAGCGCCGCGACGAAACGTCCCCGGCCAAGACCCGGAGGGCGACCCGCCCCGGGGACTTCTCGAGCAGGGCCGCGATCCGCGCCGCCAGGGAATCATCTTGATTTAGTCGCGACGAGTGCACGGTGCTTGAACCCTGCCTTCAGCCTAACTTCCTGACCACAGAGCTCACAGAGGAAAAGCAGAGGCCACAGGAAGATTTTTTTTTACCATGAAGAGCATGAAGAAAAAAATCTGTGTAAATCTGTGAAATCTGTGGAAAAAATAATCTGCGAAATCTCAGTTTGGATTCGAGTGGATTCGCGAGATTCGTGGTTAATAGGCGCGGCGGTTCCTTCAGCCTTTAGTCTTCAGCCTTCAGCCTGTAGTTCTGGCAACGAGGGCAGAAATGGGCGGTGCGCCCGGCGATGCGGAGCGTTTCGATCGGGGTCCGGCAGGCTGCGCAGGGCTGCCCGGCGCGCTGATAAACCCGGAGTCGCTCCTGGAAACGGCCGAGTCGGCCTTCGGTATCCACGTACTGGCGATCGGCGGCGCTGGTGCCCTGCAGGCGGATCGCCTCCCGCAGGACC
>CAZIEA010000060.1:4418-11854 GCA_964538495.1 uncultured bacterium
AGCCGCCGGATTTCCTCCGGCCCCAGGTCGCCGGCGGCTTTCCGGGGGTGGATGCCGGAGCGGAAGAGGGCCTCGTCGGTGTAGATGTTGCCCATTCCCGCCACCACCCTCTGGTCCAGGAGGACCGCCTTGATCGGGCTTTTTTTTCCTTTCAGGGCATTTTTGAGCGCCGCCGGGGTAAACCGCTCGTCCAGGGGCTCGGGGCCGAGGGAGAAGGGATCGCATGCGCTGCGCCCCTCCCGGGGGGAGTAAAGGTAAACTTCGCCGAACTTCCTGGGATCGTTGAAAAATACGGTTCCTTTCGGCCGGAAGCGAAAGACTATCCGGGCGTGCCGGGGGCGCTCTCCCTTCTCTTCCCGGTAGAGAAGCTGTCCGCTCATCCCCAGGTGGACGACGAGGACGGCGTCGTCGTTCAGGTGAAAAAGCAGGTATTTTCCCCGCCGGGAAATTCCCTCGACTTTGCGGCCCTTGACCCGGGCCGGGAAGTCGCCTTTCTCGTCCCGGCGGAGGTGGCGGCAGCCTTTAGCGTCGGGGCAGATCTCGACGGCGGCGATGGTTTTCCCGGCTACCTGGGGAAGGAGCCCGCGCCGGATGGTCTCGACTTCCGGGAGCTCGGGCATCGGGGTTCAGCCACCCAGCTCGGCCTGGAGCTCGTCGGCTCTCCGGCGGGAGCGGCGCGCCTGCTCCCAGTCGCCCAGGGCCTGGTAGGCCCGGGAGAGAACGCGGTAGCCCCGGACCCGATCGGCGGCGAATTTATCGGGGGTTTCGGGGAGGCTCGCGGCGATGGCGCGGACCGAATCCAGGGGATAGCCCTTGAGCAGGAGGAGTTCCCCCGTCGCCACGGCCACCCGGGTGTTGCCGGGGAACATCCTTTTGAGCTCATCCAGAACCCGGGAAGCGGTTTCCAGGTCGTGCCGGGCGATCAGTTCTTCCGCCAGGGGCATGAAAGCCGTATAAGCGTCGCTTTCCCGGGAAATGTTCTCCTCCAGGAGCAGGTGGAAACGGCTTTCGGCTTCCCTCCCCTCGGCCGCTAAAGCCTCGGCCAGGAGGCCGTAGCCCCGCTTGAGTTCCCAGCGGTAAAAATAAGCCGTGCCCCGGATTCCAGAGCGGATGGAGTCGATCGCCTCGGCGGTTTTCCCCTCGCGCAGGGCCAGTTCCCCCCGGGCCAGGCGGAGCCGGGAGTTGCCCGGGAAAAGTTTTTCCAACCGCTCCAGGAGCCCGCCGGCCTCCGGGAGTTCCCCCGCCTCCAGGCGGAATTCGCAGAGATTGATCAGGGCCGCGAAGTTGTCGGGTTTTTGGGCCAGGATGAGCTCGATCGCCGCCCGGGCCTGGACCCAAAGTTTCCGCCGGGCGTAGGCGATGGCCGCCAGCAGGCGCAGTTCATGATCGTTTTCGCCCAGGGCGAAAGCCTTTTCCAGCCAATGCGAGGCCTCGCGGTGGCGTTCGGCCTTGAAGCAGTATCGCCCCAGGTCGCGGGCTCGCTCCCGGGTGACTCCGAAGCGCCGGACCAGTTTTTTCAGGGCCTTGAGGGTCCCGGGGACATCCCCGGCTTCCTTGGCCACGAAGACCGTCCGCTCCAGGCTTTTTTCCTTGAAACCGGCCTCTTCGGCTACTCCCCGGTACAGGTTCAGGGCCTTGAGGGGCTGCCCGGCGCGGACATAGTGGCGCTCCAGTTTTTCGTAGGCCAGGTAATGGTCCGGGTGTTCTCGGGTAATCAGCTTCCAGGTCCGGACGGCGGCGGCGGAAAACCCGCCTTCCTGCTGGGTCAGGGCCAGGTGCTGGAGGAGTTCAAGATCCCCGGGAAGGTTTTTCAAGCCCCGGCGGAGGACCGTGACCGCCCTGCGGTGCTCTCCCCGCGCGCGCAGGAGCCGGGCCAGTTCCTTGTAAGCCGCGGCGCGGCCGGGGTTCTCCCGCACCCGGTCGTAAAGCTTTTCCGCTTCCGCGGGAAGCGAAGCCGTGGTTGGGGCGATCTCGGGCATCGGCGAATTTTCTCGGGTCTCAGCGGGCCCGGGCCTGGAGGCCGGTGATTTCGGACTCGATCCGGTCGGCCTCGGCGGGGCTTCCCCGGCGCCGGTGGATCTCGCCGAGGATCCTCATTCCGTGGATCCGGTCCCGGAGATAGCGGGGGTCGCTTTCCCCCGCCGCCCGCTCGGCGAAGCGCCGTGCTTCCTCGTGGAGGTCCCGGGCCAGGAGCGCCTCGGCCTTCCAGGCCGAGGCCAGGGAGTTGTCGGGGAACCGGTTGAGCATCTCGTCGGCCACGCGCTCGGCGGGGACAGGTCTTTTCTTCTTCAGGAGTTTGCGGGCCAGGCAGGAGAGGATCTGGAAAAAGTCCCCGCCCCGGCCCACTTCCCTGGCCAGGAGGCGGTAAACGGCCGCGTCTTCCCTCTTGCCCAGTTTCCGGGAAGCGTCCGCGATCAATTGGAAGCCGAGCGCCAGCTCCTCGGTGTAATAGAAAGGAGTCTGGCGGTGACTGCTCAGGGCCGACTCCAGGGCTTCTCCCGGCCGGCCCTCCAGGAGACTGATCCGGGCGTAGTTGAGATTAACCCGGGAGTTGCCGGGCCAGCGCGCTTCCAGACGGCGCAGGCGGGCGCGGGCGGACGCGACATCCCCGTCCTCGATATCCATCTCGGCCAGCTGGATGTTGCCCCCGTAATAACCCTTGGCGAGAGCGGCCAGTTCCGAAAAAACCTTCCTGGCCTCCTCCCTTCGCTCCAGCCTTTTTAAGGCAATGCCCTCGAGCAGGATCACGTCCGAGTTGGTAGGGTCGAGGCCGCGGGCCCGGCGGTAAGCCTCCACGGCTTCTTCGCCGCGGCCGAGCCGGTCGAGAAAGCGGGCCCGGTCCTTGACCCGGGAGAAATCCTCCCCGAATTCCGCGATCAGTTTTTCCACCCACTTCAGAGCCGTCCGGGTTTTGCCCGCTTCCTTATGGAGAAGGACCAGCTGCTTGAGGGCCTGTTCCCGGCAGGGATTGCCTGGCCGGACCTTGGCCAGGTCGGGGGCGACGGCGAGCTTGCAGCCCTGTTTTTTCAAAATCCGCCCCAGCCGCTCGTAAAAGGGGAAGTGATCGGGTTGTCCGCGGATGAGTCCCCGCAGGACGCATTCGGCTTCTTCCAGGCGGGAGGAATTCTCGTAAATCTGGGCCAGGAGCATGTGGGTTTCCCGGTCCCGGGGGGCTTGTTCGAGGGCCGCGCGCAGGGTTTCCACCGCCTCCTGGCAACGCCCTCGGGATTCCTGCAGGCGCCCCAGGCGGCGGTAGGAGGAGAGCTGCTCGGGGGAGTCTTCTATTTTGGCAAGGAGTTGGGCTTCCTCGCCCCCGGCACGGGCGGGTGTTCTTTCGTTGGCGGTCATTTCTCCGATCCTAAAAAAAAGATTTTAGCCTGGCCGGGGCTGTCGTCAACAATTTTTCCACCGGCGCCGGCGGGCTTATCCTCCGGTTATGCACAGGATATCAACAGAAGCATTGGGCAAAGGGCATGGAGCATAGAGTCGAAAAACTCGTAATCCGTAATCAGTGATCCGTAATCCGGCCCGAACCGGGATACAGGAAACAGGATTCAGGAGCCAGGAGGCGCTGAATTTCTTGTGTCATTGCGAGCCCTGCAGGGGCGAAGCAATCCCCCCACGCTCTGAATTCTTCAAGAGATTGCCTCGCGCCCGGCGCCCGGGCAAAGCAAAAAGGTGCGGCCGGCCTGGCGGGTGGCCTTGCTGTTGACAAAGTGCACACACTACCTCGCGCCGGTTTTGAGGACTGTATTTCTCGGTGGTCAAGTCGAACGCGGGAAATAAGGCGCGGTGGCAACCAGCTTGATCGGAAACCAAAAAGCGCTTATGCACCGTCGCCTTGATTTAATTGTACGCTGCCTTGTAATTTACTGATTACTTATCTTTCACGCCTTTTGTTGAAAGTCCTTCACATTTCTCTAAACGTTCTCTAATTCTGCTAAGTTCCTTTGCAACATTATGAATGTCGTACTTGTTTGTCACACCCCACGTGATACCGTCAAAAACTGAAAAATTAAAAGGGAATGACTTCCTATCTCTTTTTTTGAAGAATCTAATAATCGAAATTGTATTGTCGTATTCAATAATAATTTTAAAAGGTTTTCTGACAATTTCAATGTTAGCTTCTAAATCACACCATAAAAACTGCAATTTTTCGTTTGTGCTCAGATACGGTATGGCTTGCCTAAAATATTCAGACGTTTTTTTTGACTGAGCACCTGATTCCTGTGCATTGTCGCCCAAATTATTCCAGCCAATATCATCAGGTTCAGATTTTATCGTTATGTTTGTCAACTCAATCCCGCGATTTTCTAAAATAAAATCAGCGATCTGTCTTCTCAAGCCCCACCTTTCAGTATCTTCAGGTAAGGGTTGACTGTAAAAAGCAATGTTCGGAATTTTGCCTCTGAAGATTGTCTCATAGGCTACGAAAGATAATAAAAGAAATGTCAGTAAATCGTAGATGCCTGTTAATATAAGCGATGCTATTTCATATGCCGACATGCTTCCTCCGTTGCACGTGTTCTTAACTCTTATAAATGCTGTTATCTTCCATTATATTTGCGTACAACGTAGAACTAAGCTGCCGGAAGGAGCCGATCAAAAAACTGTGCTACCCGGAAAAACGCCGGCTAAGATAAAAATGTTCGACAGTAGTATCAGCCATTCCGGTCTGCTTGAGCGACTGGTTATCCGGAATTATTTTTCTGAAGGATTTTCTGATTGTGATTGTTCCATTAACTTTAGAAGCTGTTCAAGCTCTTGTAGTTTTTTCTTTGACTCCTGTTGCAAAATCTCTCTTTCTTTAACTCTTTCCTTATGCTGCGCACTCATTTTTTGGCCAAGCTCAAGTAATTTATCAGTCTCCTGCTTCAAGTTTATCTCGTCGATCTTTTTTTGTACTTTAATAATTCGTTCAACATATTCAATATCTACATCAATCGATACTCCATAAACATCCCATTCATTTGCAGTCTCTGGGTATATTTCCAGAATGGCATCAATAACCTTCTTTAATTTTTGCTCATATACCAGCTGGGTTCTCTCATTTAGATTTTCAGTATTCTTAGTGGTTTTCTTGAGCCTCTTATATTCATCAATCAAGTCTAGAATTTTCTTCTGCTGGGATTTGTACTGCTCTAACATTTCATTTACGCGAGCAGACTGCTCCATAACTTGCTCCGAGAGTGATTGAGGTTCCCCAGCTTGGGTAAGTGTCAATGCTCCACCGAAACTAAGCAGAATAACAATAACCCAGCATATACTTAACAGATGGTTATTATTCTCCAGTCTTTTAATGCGTTCTTTAATTTTCATTGTATTGGCCTCCTTTTTGATTGCCCGCGTGGTTTTTAACAGATCCGCAACTGATGGTTCTCCAACTTCCAATGGATAACGAAAAGCTCCAGCTGCCGAAAGGGGCCGGCTAAAAAAACAATGCTCCCCGGAAAACTCCTGCAAAAATAAAACGTCCAATAGCTGCATCAGCCTTTCCGGTCTGCTTGAGCGAAGGGTTATGCTCTTATATGCTTATGCACAGTAACTGAACTGGAAGAAAAGATTTTAACATACTAAAGGCCGAGGATTTGCCTCTTCTTCGCAGCAAATTCATCTTCAGTGATGATTCCCTTGTCTTTAAGTTCCGCTAATTTTTCTAAATCATGTATTCCACTGGACCCAGATCCTTTTTCTTCATATGTCATCATTTTATTTTCTATCATGGACTTGATTTTTACAAAGTCGGGTTGTGTGCGTTTCTTAAACATTATTGAATTTTCATCCTGAGTAGCTTGGAATATTCCTCCTTTAGCTTCTTTTCCTCCCAAGAAAGAAAATTGAATATATCCATTTGTGAAACCTGTTGCTTCTTTAAATTGAATTGAGGATATTTGCTTAATTAGTATTTCCTTATCCCCCTTCAAACCTTGAGTCATAAAAGACATGACTCCCTTCCTTCTGATTCGAACTTTTCGTTCTAACAACTCAAGTTGCCCATTTATTCCTATCGCCTCCATTAAAATTTGCTCTGTCATTTTGTACTCCTTTGTTGTGAAAGCATAATGGCACCACGATACCCACGCTAACGGCGCCGTTCGCAGGGCGCACAGCATCCCGCGAACGCCCCGCCTGAACCTCTCCGGTGGAGCGCAGCGGAACCGGCGTAGCACTCCAGGCGGTTGTTCTGCTCAGACTCTGTCCTTCCAGTAGCCGGGTCGCCGATGCAGGTTGGCAACAGCGATGATACGCAGCAGGCCGGCCTTGACTTGGAAGATCACTCCGAAGGGAAAGCGGTTAACAAGGCAGCGCCTCGTATTCCGGGACATTAGCGACCACGCTTCGGGATACTCCGAGACCCGCCTGATAGCCGAATATACTTCTTCGGCCAATTCTAATCCGAGTCCAGGTTCACATTCCTCGTAATAGCGAATGGCCTCATCAAATTCGGTGTCCGCCAAAGGATGGAAGTAGAATCTCATCGGGTATACTTCCGCCGAATCTTGGCAAACACCTCCTCGCCTGGGATCAACTCGACCTCCCCTTGATCAATCTGGGCGATCCGCCGCTCGGCTTCTTCCGCCCACATCCTGTCGATATCGGGCCGCGTGGGGAGGTTGAGACTGGCCAGAATCCGATTGACCAAGCCGATTCGTGCATCAGCAGGAAGGTCGAGCGCCTCGGCAACTACTCTGTCGGCTGCTGTGGACACGTAAATCTCCTTTCTGCCGCATATTAAGCACAAACCCTGGCTTGAAGCAATGTGTTTTCAGAAGCATAACAATACGCAGGCTTGCCGCGCACACCTCACGCCGAGTATGGGCACGATAAGCTGGGAAATCTGCGGACGATCCGGTTATTGGCGTCTTGGCGCCTCTGCGTCTTTGCGTGATATGGTGGCCTTTCCTTCGGCCTTCAGCCTACCTTTTTATTTACCATGAAGAACATGAAGGTAAAATCTGTGAAATCTGTGGACAGAAAAAAGAGGGGGGAGCGGCCGGCTCCCCCCTCCTCTTTCAGCTCGGGAATCAGCGGCTCAAGGGGATATCGTTCGGGGCCCCGTAATAGAAAACCGGAAGGCCATGGATCAGCCAACGCCCGGTCACGGGGTTGAAGACCGCGGGCCAAGCGCTCCCGCCGCCGTCGTAATCGGCCGGAACCGGCAGGTCGCGGCATTCGCCCATGAAGACCCGGGTGATCCAGCGCACGGCCCAGAGCCCGGTAGTGGCCCGGTAAACCCCGATGCTCTCCACCCCGCTGCCGTCGTAGTCGGCCGGGGCCGGCCAGTCGCCGCCGCGCCCGAAGTAAACCCGGGTCAGGCTCTTGATCACCCAGAGACCCCGGCTGGCGCGGAAGACCGCGGGGCGGGTGCGCAACTCGGCGCTGTAGCGGGCTGGGACCGCGAAGTCACTGACCCCTCCTCCGAGGTAGAAGCGGGT
>CAZIEA010000061.1:0-8202 GCA_964538495.1 uncultured bacterium
CTGTAGGGCGCTTGCGACATGTCGGCGGGGATGGAATTGAAGATCAGGACCCGGTTGTTGCCGCTGTCGGAGATAAACAGCCGGGTCCCGTCGCAGAAGACGCTCCCGAAAGGCTCCTGCAGGGTGTCGGCGAAGGCCTCCCCCAATCCCTGGTTGGGGGAGCCGGAGTAAAAATCACTCTGCCCCAGGACCACGTCGGCGGTGGCGTCGTTCCAGGTCGGGATGGAGTTGTAGATCAGGATCCGGTGGTTATAGGTATCGCTGATGAAGAGCCTGCCGTCCCGGGCATGGACCCCGCAAGGCTCCCTCAGGGTGTTGGGAGCGGGGCAGCCCTTGCCCCCGGGAGGGTCGGGACAGATCAAATCCTGATTGGCCTTATCGCTGGTGAAGTCGGGCTGCCCGATCACCACCGAGGCGCTCCCGTTGTTCCAGGCCGGGATGGAGTCGTAGATCAAGACCCGGTGATTGTAGCGGTCGGCCACGAAAACCTTGCCCCCGTCGATCGAGACCCGCCGGGGCTCGTTGACCGTGTTGGCGGCGGTGCCCAGCCCTTGGTCGGGCTTGAGTTCCCCGCTGAGATCGCTTTGTCCAAGTACGTAATCAGCGCCGGCGTCGTCGACCACGGGGATGGCTTCGAAAATGGGGATGCGGTGGTTGAAACCGTCCGCGATCAGGATTTTTCCCCCATCGTAGGCGACATCGTCGGGACGCCAGAGGGTGTTGGGATAAGGCACGTCCTTGTCCGAAATAATGGGATATTGATTTTGTCCCCCGTGAAACATATCCGCTTGCCCGATCACCACCACGGCGGTCGGGCAGGTCCAGGTCGGGACCGGTTCATAGATCAGGATCCGGTTATTGAGATAGTCGGCCACCAGGAGCTTGCCCTCGGCTTCCGCCAGCCCCCCCGGCCAGAGCAGGGTGTTGGCGGTAGGAGGAGGGTTTTCCGTGCCGTGGGGCTGCCAGTTGGGCAGGTTGGTGTAAGGATCGGGCTGGCCGATCACGGCGGCGGAGGGCTGGTTATCCACGAAGGCCCCCCGCGCCGCGCCCGTCAGGGTCCCGATAATCACGGCGATGAGCAGCTTATTAATCATCAAACAGGGTTCAGTGTTCAGGGTTCAGAAAAATCGCGCTCCGTGATCAGTAATCCGTAATCCGTCACCCATGTTCCATGCTCTATGCCCTATGCTCTATGCCTGGCCCCAAACCCTATTCCCAACCCATGGAATACTAAGGCCTAAACCATCACCATTTAAATATAGGGTCGGGAGAGCGCGGGGGCAAGGGGCCTTGAAAAAATTACTTGATAACTGTATATTTAAAGCAGGAGGGGAAGAGATATGAACGGCTTCAGCCTGATTGAGTTGATCATCGTGATCATGATTATCGGGATCGTGGCCGCCGTCGTAGTTCCCCGTTTTTTCGAAACCGACGCCCTGGCCGTCCGCGCCGCCGCCGAAACCGCGGCCGCCGATATTCGGGCAGTCCAGAACATTTCCTTGTTCGGGGGCACTCCCAGAACCATAGCCTTTGTCCAGAACAACCCCGCCTACACGGCCGGCGGACTGCTCCCCCCGGAGCGGGTACTCCCCGGCAACGCCCTCCCCTCTTACAACCTCAGCATCACCTTCAACAGCTTCGGGGAACCAGACATCGCTTCCGCGACCGTTCTCACCCTTACATGCGGGAGCAAATATGCCAGTCTGACCATAACGCCTTTGACCGGCAAAGTCACCGTCAACTGAGATTGAACCGCTAAACTAAGATTACGTAGATTGAACCGCGAATCTCGCGAATCTACGCCAACCGAAACTAAGATTACGCAGATTTCCGCAGATTATTTCTTTCCACAGATTGACACAGATTTTCACGGATTTTAACTTCATGCTCTTCATGATCTTCATGGTGAGAAAAAAGCTGGAGGAAACCGCGAATCTCGCGAATCTACGCCAACTGAAACTGAGATTACGCAGATTTCCGCAGATTATTTCTTGTCCATAGATTTCACGGATTATTAATCGTACTCGTACACGGTGTGAGGTGTGGGGTGTGTCGCCCAAAAGACAGGCTGAAGCCTGAAGGCTGAAGACTGAAGACTGAAGGAACTGCCGCCTTTATCACGCCAAGACGCAAAGACGCAAAGAAACAATTTGTCCACAGATTTCACAGATTTTAACTTCATGCTCTTCATGATCTTCATGGTGAGAAAAACAGGCTGAAGACTGAAGGTTGAAGGAAACTGCCGCACTGTTAAACCATGTAGGGCATATAGATAAATTCGAAATTCAAATCCCCGAAACTCGAAACCGCTAAACCGGCGAATAGTTTGGAAAATTCAAATTTTGGATTTGTTTCGGATTTCGTCATTCGAATTTCTGGTTTCCTGACGGATTACGGATTACTGATCACGGATTACGGGCTTGCTGGAGAGCAAAGATGAAACGACCGCCGGTACAAGCCGGAAAGACGAAACCGAAAGGCTACACCCTGGTGGAAATGATCGCCGTGATCGTGGTCATGGCCATCATCCTCCCGGCCGTCTTCCTCCCCTACATCGAAGCATCCCGGCAAATGGAAAAACCGGTGATCCTGGGCACGATGGCCTTGCTCGCCCAGGGGGAGATGGAAAAAAAGGTCATCGCCTTCAACTACCACTCGGTCTCCGCCTGGTCGGCGGGGGAAATCTCCGGATTCCCCGGCTATTTGAGTTCTTGCGAGATTGACGAAGACGCCGAGTTCGGACCGGTGACCGACGGGGTCAAGCTGGTCACGGTCAGCGTCAGCCACGGGGGAGAATCCCTGAACCTGATCACGGTCAAAACCGCCTGGGAGTGACGATGCCGGAAATTCGCGACAGGCAAGCCGGTTTCACCCTGGTCGAAACGGTGGTGGTCATCCTGCTGCTCGGCATCCTCTCCGCCGGGGCTTTCTACGGCATCCTTTCCGGGGTGGAAATATATTTGACCGCCACCCGCGGTTTTCTCAACCCCTTCCAGGAGGGAAGAACGGCCCTGGAAAAAATGGCCCGGGAAATTCGGGAGACCAACCCGGGAAGCGTCACGATCGCCGGCGGGGAAGTGAGTTTTTCCAAGCAGTCCGACCACATCACCCCCCTGGACGCCAGCGAAAATATCCGTTTTTTTCAAAGCGGAACCGAGATCCGACGGGAAGGCGACCTGAGCGGGACGCGGGTCCTGGCCGCGCGGATCCAGGCCGGTTCCTTCAGTCCTTCCCAGGACTCCCGGGGAGTGGTCACCTTGAGTTTCAATATCGCCGGAGACAAGGCTCCCATCCCCCTGGAAACCGCCATCCTGCCCAGGGTCCCCGATCCCGATGAATAGCCCCCAGGCCAGAACAAGCGCATCCGAACGGGGGGTCGCCCTCTTGGGGGCGATCGCGGTAATCATCATCCTGGGTTTGATCACCCTGGCCTTCGTGGCCCAGATGACCGCCCATCGCCAGACCGCCTCCACCCCGGTCAGATCCCTGAAGGCCTTCTACATCTCGGAAGGGGCGCTGGAGATCGGGAAAAAATATATCTTCGACCAACAGGGGGTCTCCCCGGCCTGGGCGCCGGTCACCGACCTCTTCGTGGACGAGCCCCTGGGCGAGGGGACTTTCAGCCTGAACGTCTACTGGGAAGACAGTTCCACTTTCGCCAGTTTCACCGCCTCCGCCGCGCTCTCAACGGGAGGGGAAGAGTAAAAACGAAATTCGAATGTGCAAATTCGCGCCGGGAGGCGGAAATCCAGCGGTTTCATCTTGACAGTTGCCCGGGAGCGAGCTATATTTAAGTAGGGAAAAGAAGGATGATGCTAAAAAGCAAAAAGAAATAAGTTTACCGGGAGGTAGGCCATGAAAACATTCTATCTGATGACGGCGCTGGCGGTTATCGCGCTGCTGATCCCTTGGGCCTCTCAGGCCGAAACGGTGTCCCGGGGCTTGCACGAGACGGTGGTCCTGAGCACCCAGGCTCAGCAGCAGCAGGGATCGGGGAGCTACTTTCCGGCCGGGATAGGAGTCTGGGGCACCGACAACTTCTCCAACACCGGAAATCCCGGCATCGTAGCCTCTTACGACCCGACTGTGTATACTTATCCTCCCAGCTTGCTGGCCGAGATGGGGCCCGGGCACGCCGGGAGCAACTCCCGCATCTACCTGTCCGGATCGGTCAAGGTAACCGGAAAGATCAACGTCCCGCAGCAGATTGTTCTTGAAGCTCTTGCCCAAAACTACGCGCATTGCGACGCGGGATGGTCGTGTTCGGTCGGGAGCAAGCTTCCCGTCGGCTTGACCGGGGAGCCGGGAGACGAGACCGAATACGCCGGCCCCCGCAACACCACCCCGCTCCAGGGCTGGAAGCCCAGCCAGTGGCCTCCGGAGGGAACCTTCCTCGGGGGTACGCCCTGCTGGCCGACCGATCCCGGCTACGTGCCCATCACCCCCTTTTACCCGCAATGGGACAAGGACGGGGACGGGACCACCTCCACCGCCGATTACGACTACTTCGCCGCCCACGGGGGCTTTGCCGCCGAACAGGGCGGCGCCCCCAAGGATGATCCCACCATCATGAAGCTGGACAAGGGGGTCCTGGTCCCGGCCAGCGAGGGAACCGAGTGGTATGACGACTACTACATCGACGCCAATCACAACTTCATCGGGACCTGGAAAACAGTCTATCTCACCGGACCCCAGTACCGTTTCCACAGCTTCCGCACCGGCAGCAGCGAGCCCATCTACTTCAACGCCAAGACCGACTTCTACACCGACAGCGACTATGTCCAGGGCGGCGGCTGCGACATGATTTTCACCGGGGAGGGCGAGCTCAAGATGGCAGTGAAGGGCAACTTCATCATCACCGGGGAAGCCGACCTCAACCACGGCCCTGAGGTCAACACCGCCGGACAGAGCTACCGCCTGGACGTGGTCACCACCGGCAACACCCTCAACCTCGCCAACAGCGCCGACGGCAGCGCGGGGACCTTTTACGCCCCCCTGGCCAACGTCGCCATCTCCGGGGACGGTTATATCTACGCTTCCGTGATCGGGAAAACCGTGAGCATGTCGGGTAGCCGCAGCGTTTGCTACCCCATCACCTACACGGGCCCCAACGGCGGCCTGGGCGGAACGATCGGCGAGGGGCCCCAAGACCCCGCCAACCCGGTGACCCGGGAAAACTGGAAAGAGATCATCATTACCGGTGAGTAAGCCCCGCCCTGACCGGGGCTGGCTGCTGGCCATGGCCGTGGTCGCTTGGACCGCGGCCATGGCCGGTCAACTGGAGGAAGCCCTCGGCCCCGCGTTCTCCAGGGCTTTTTCTCTTCCCCCGGAACCCCGCGATCTCCGGTATGCCCTCCAGGAGCGGGGGCTTCCGGCGGGACGGATTAATTATTCCTACACTCCCGACCCGGCGACCGGGGAAGCGATAGTCGCCATTCGGGCCGAGGGAAGCCGGGAGGGGATCTCCGGCCGGTTCGACCTGAGCGCCAGAATCTCGAACCAAGGGGACCTGCTCGGGCTCACCTTCATCGCCCGGGCCCCCCGGAAAGAGTTCCCGGTGACCGGGGTGTTCAACCTGGGCACCCTGGCCGTCACTACTCCCGCCCGGGAAAGCCCCCTTTCCCTTCCCCTTCCCTCGGGAAGCGGCCGGGCCTTGCTCGCCCCGCTCCTGCCCCTTGACCCCGGGCTCCGGAAGCAGTTCCCTTTTCAAATTCCCGGGCGCGGCGGCGTCCTCGCCGTCACCCTGGACCCGGACGGGACGGTCTCCGCCCTGGAGTACGAAGACTGGCGGATACTTCGCCTTCCCTAGCATAGGGCAGAGGGCATAGGGCATAGAGTCATGATCCAGGTAACAGGAGTCAGGAGAACCAACGTAATCCGTGATCAGTAATCCGTAATCCGTCGCCCGGAATCCAGAATTCAGAATCCAGAATTCAGAATACGCAAGAATCTGTGAAAATCTGTGAAATCTGTGGACGGCAGTAATCTGCGGTAATCTGCGTAATCTCAGTTTAGATTCGAGTGGATTCGCGAGATTCACGGTTCAATCTGCGGAATTTTAGTTTAGGGCAATTCGTGGAAGGCGGCCAAGCTGATGATCGAGACCAGAAATCTCAGCCGCCGTTTCGGCGGGTTCACCGCCGTGAACGACCTCAACCTGAAGATCCCGGGGGGGGAGATTTTCACCCTGCTCGGACCTAACGGGGCGGGGAAAACCACCACTATCAAGATGCTCTGCGGCCTCTTGCACCCCTCGGCGGGCAGCATCCGGATCGGCGGCTTCGATCTCGCTTCCCATTCCCTCCAGGCCCGCCAGCTCCTGGGCTACGTCCCGGACTTCCCCTTTGTCTACGAAAACCTCACCGCCGGGGAGTTTCTCGACTTCACGGGCCGGATCTACCGGATCCCGGAGGGGAGGCTGCGGAAAAACAAGCGCCGGCTCTGGGATCTTTTCGGCCTGGATTCATGCGGCGGCGCCCTGGCCCGCCAACTCTCGCATGGTTACCGTCAGCGCCTGGTTTTTGCCGCCTGTTTCCTCCATGAGCCCAAGGTGCTGCTGATCGACGAACCCATGGTCGGGCTCGATCCCGCCTCCGGCAGGCTGCTCAAGGACGTTCTGCTGGATTTCGCCGGGAAAGGCGGGGCGGTTTTCCTTTCCACTCACGCCCTCGCCCTGGCCGAGGAAATTTCGAGCCGGATCGGGATCATGTCCCGGGGAGCTTTGCGCGAATGCGGCACTCCCGCCCTGATCAAGGGGACCAGGACATTGGAAGCAGCTTTCCTGGAGGAAACCACCGGCGATCAGGCCGCGCCCCGGTCCCCATGACGCCCGGCCGCCCGAAAAGCATGCTCGGGTTGCTCTGCCGCCTGCGCCTGGCCCAGTTCTGGGCCATTTTCCGGCACGGTTCCCCCGGCGACCGGGTCAAGGCGGCGGCCGCCGGAGTTTTCCTGGCCGCCCTCTGGGGCGGGCTTTATCTCGGGAGCTTCCAACTCCTGCGTTTCATCAACTCCATCCCCGGCCTGGGGGAACCCCTGATCCGGAGAATGGGATATTTGAGCGCTTTCGCCTTTTTCCTGCTTCTGGTCTTCAGCAACACCGTGATCTGCTTCCAGTTGCAATACCGCTCCCGGGAAACCTCCTGGTTACTCGGGAGCCCCATAGAGGACCGGGATCTTGCCCTCTTCACCATCCTGGAAACCGCCGCTCTGGCCACCTGGACGGCCGTCTTTCTCGGGGCGCCCGTCGGGACGGCTTACGCCGCGGCCTTGAGCCTTTCCTGGAGCGGATGCCTGGGGTTGGTCCTCTACGGTTTTTCCCTGGCCTTCCTGGCCGCCGCCATCGGCGCCTCCCTCAGCTCCCTCGTCCCCCGGGGGAAATTCCCGCTGGTTCCCCTGGGGGCGGCCCTGGGCGGGACTCTCCTGCTGCAGGGGCTCTCTCTGCTCCCCGGCAAAATCTCCGAACCAGGGGAGAACCTGAGCGCGACCATGATCGGTGAACTCCTGGCCCACTCCCGCGTGAGCTTGAGCCCGCTTTTGCCCTCGGCCTGGGCGGCGGAGGGTTTTTTCGCCCTGGCCGCGGGCAGAACGGTCCGCGCGCTCGAAATGCTCGGCGTCCTCGGCGCCAATCTCCTGCTTTTGGGCTGGCTCGCCCTCAGGCTCAACACCCGTTTCCTGCGGGAGAACTTCTCCCGGCGGCTGGGAAGACATGCCGGGTCGGACGAAGAGCGGGAGCGCCCGGGTAAGCTGCTGGACGCCCTCCTGCGTCCCCTGCCCCGGGCCGCCCGGGCCCTGGCGGTCAAGGATGCCCTCATCTTCCTGCGCGACCCGGCGCAGTGGCTGCAGGGACTGGTTCTTTTCGGTCTCCTCGGGTTTTACATCTTCAGTATCCGGGGCTTCCCGGCCGAAGTCCGCGCGCCTTTCTGGCAAGCCCTGATCTCCACCTTCAACCTAGCGGCGGGCGGCCTGATTCTGGGGGCGCTCGGCACGCGCTTCGTCTATCCCCAGGTCAGTCTCGAGGGCCGCGCCATCTGGATTCTCGGGTTGGCCCCCTTACGCCGGGACACCATCCTCCGGACCAAGTTTTTTCTCGGCCTCTGCTGGGGGCTTCCGATCATGATCGGACTCCTGCTGCTCTCGGCCTTCTACCTCCAGCTTCCCGGGGAAACCGCCCTGATTTCGGCGGCGGCGGCGGCGAGCCTGGCG
>CAZIEA010000061.1:8212-8520 GCA_964538495.1 uncultured bacterium
CAACTTGACGGCGGTGGGGATGGGGGCGCTGCTGGGCGATTTCCGCCAAGAAAACCCCGCCCGGATCGCCGCCGGGTTCGGCGGCACCCTTAACTTGCTCGCCGCGACCGGGCTGGTAATCGCTGCCGCGATCCCGCTCGGGGTTTCATTCAACCTGCGGCTGGCCGGAGCCTCTGGAGCCTGGGTCGAACTGGCCCCCATCCTGGTCATCCTGGGCGTCCCGGCCCTGGGAGGCGCCGTCTTCCTGCTGGGGGCTCGACGCTTCCGGAACCTGGAGTTCTGAGCGGCGGCGCAAATCCGCCAGGCAG
>CAZIEA010000061.1:8530-11827 GCA_964538495.1 uncultured bacterium
GAGATCATCCGTCCTTAAATTCCGCCGCTCCAGCTCGGCGATCCCCTCCTCCAGGACCGGGATCGCCTCCTGTCTCCTGCCCGACTCCCAGAGCCCCAGGGCCTTGCCGATCCAGGACTTCTCCAACCCCGGATCGAGTTGAAGGGCGCGGGCGCAACCGGCCGCCGCCCCGATGGGGTCCCCCGCCCGCCAGCAGGCGTTCCCAAGCTGGTGGTGAGCAATGGGCCAGCCGGGAAAATACCGGATTGTCTGCTCCCAGAAAGTCGTCCCGTCCCGCCAGGAGCCCTGGTATTCGAGGTTGAGCAGGCCCAGGCAAAGAAAAACCGCCCCCAGGACCGCCCGGGCATCTCGGGAGGGAGGATGCGCCTCCAGGATCGCTCCCAGCCCGAGGGCGACCCCGGCTAGGGGAAGATACATGAAACGCGCGGCGACGATCTCCTGTCCCCCAAAAGGCACCAGCCGGAGCACGGGCAGAAGATTGAGCAAGGCCAAACCGGCCCCGAATCCGACCAGACGCCGGCGCCGGTCAACTCGGACGCGCCGGCAATAGACGATCCAGCCCAGGATAAGCCCGGCGGCGGCCAGGACTCGGGCGATATTTCCCGGGGAAATGGAATATTCCCCCGGGACTTCCGGGTAGAGGGGAGAGAGCGAAACCGGCAATAACCCGCGACCGCAATAGAAAAGCAGGGCCCTCCCGGCCGGAAAAACCCCCGCCAGCGCGGGTTTTCCCCCTCCCGAGCCGGAGGGCTGCAGCGACCAGGCCAGCGCGGCGAAAACCGCTCCCAGCAGCAGCAGCGGGATTTTTTCGGAGAGCATCCGGCCCCGGTCGCGCCGGCCGCGCACGAGGTCGAGCCCCAGCAGGGCCAGGGGCAGAGTGACGGCAACGGCCTTGGCCAGAATCGCCGCCGCCGCCAGGAGCAAAATTACCGCGCCCCGGCCCGGTCCCAGCCTCGGCCCGCGCCGGCAATAAACCAGGAGGGCCGAAAGGTAAAAAACAGCGCAGACCATGTCCTTGCGCGCGGGGACCCAGCCCAAGACCGCGGCCTGAAAAGGATGGACGGCAAAAAGCGTTCCCGCCGCCAGGAGCGCAAAAAAATCCCCGACTCCCAGGCTCTTCATGAGGGCCAGGAGCAGGCAGATGACGGCCAGATGCCAGAGCAGCCCCCCGAGGTGAAAGAAAAAACCGCTTGGGCCGAAAAGCCGGTGCTCGATGCCGAAAACCACGGTGACCAGGGGGTGATACTGGCCGACCACGGGGGTGGAGAAAACCCCGGGAACTCCGGCCAGGGAGAATTCCAGGACCAAGGGGTTTTCCAGGATCTGGGCCGGGTCGTCCCAGTTGGTGAACCCGAACCGGAGAACGGGCAGATAAAGCAAAAGCGCCAGCAGCAGGAGCGGCCCCAGCGGCGACTTCAGCCCCTTCCTCACCGCGGCCCCTCCGGCCGGCTCAACTCCTCCAGGTCGGCGGGATCGATCTCGAAAATCAGCCAGGAATAAGCTACGTGCCCGACCGGGCGGAAGTTTTCCCGCAACCAGGCGAAACGCCCCGGTTCCCAGACCCCGACCAGATGGTTGGCCGAAACCGCGATTCTCCCGGACACGGGATGGAGGGGATTAACCCGGGTTTCGGGATGCTCCCGGACATACTCGGCCAGGTAATGGTCGTTTTGCCCCCAGTCCAGGTTGGAGTCGGCCAGGAGCAGGTAGGCGTCCCGGCGGTCCCGGAGCAGCTCGTTGAAGTAGGAAAGATAATGCGGGTGCCAGGAAAACAACGACACCGCCTGGAGCCCGAGCAGGCCGGCGGCAAAAAGCTTTCGGGTTTTTCCGGAGGCGGCCAGGAAAGAGCCGGCGTAAACGCTTAAGAAAGGAAAGACGGGCAGCAGGTACCTGATCCCCAGGTTGACCCGGACGAGAAAACTGAAATAGAAAATCAAAAAAACGCCGGAACCGTCAGGAAAAGCCCGGTCTCGGCGAAGTCCCCCCGCCCGCGGGAGAGGTTCCGGCCCAGGGCCAAGCCGAGCAGAAGGATGAAGGGGATGGGGACCTTGAAGAGAAAAGCCCAGAAATAATAACTCCGGAACCCCCCGGTTTTTCTCAATTCTCCCATCAGATACATGTAACCGAACCCTTCCCCGCTCGCCTCCTTGGCCCGGCCGGTTTCAATCCCCTCCAGGTAGGGTTCGGGAAGCAGGCAGGCGCTCCGGGAAGCCGGGCGGGAAAAAGCGAACCCCAGGTTGAGAGCCACAATCCCGCCCGCGAGAAAAACCAGCGCGATCAAGGCCGCCCGGCGAAGCCCTCCCCGAAGCCACCAGTCCTCCCGGCGCCCGAGCGCCCACCGCCCCAGAAGGATCAGGAGGAAAACCGGGTAGATGAGCAGGCAGGTATATTTGGTCAGCAATGCCGCTCCCGTGACCAGGGCGCAGGCGGCGGCCCGGGACCAACCCCCGCGGAGCACGAAACCGCGGAAGCAATAGACCGCGAAGGCGAATCCGGCCATGGCCCAGGCGTCCGAGGTAATCAGGCGGGAGTGGGCGATAACCGTAGGCGAGAGGCAGAACAGCCCCAGGGCCAGCCAGGCCGACGGGCGGCCGTAGGTCTGCAGCGCCCAGACGAAGACGAGCCAGGCCAAGGCGGCGGAAATGAGGACCGTGGCCATTCTCCCGGCCCAAAGCGGCCCTTCCCCCGCGACCCCGGCCCTCTCCGCCAGGAGGAAAGCCGCGGCGTTGAGGGCGGAAATCGGCAAGGGGCCGGCGTGTTGCCGGGGAAATTCGAACCGGAGGACGCTTTTGCCGAAATCCAGGTAAAAGGGTTCGTCGTAAACCGCCGACTTCCCCCGGGCCGAGAGGGACGCCAGCAGGATGAATCCGCCCAGGCAAACCGGAAGGGCGAACTTCATTCGGCCGCCTCCGCCCGTTGCCGCCAGGCGAGCTGGCGCAGGTTTTCGTAGCCCGCCCGGTAGTCGGGATTCAGCTCCAGGGCCTTTTCCATCAGTTCCCGGGCCCGGGCCCAGTCCCGCTCCTCCGCCGCCACCGCCCCCAGCAAGCCCAGGGCCTCGGCAGCATAGGGGTCCCGGCGCAAAGTTTCCTCCAAGCGGGCCCGGGCCTCCCCCAGGTCCCCTTCCTCGAGAGCAAGGTAGGCCAGCAGGATCCGGGCCCGGGAGGAATCCTCCCGGGCTTCCAGGGCCTGGAGGGCCAAAGTCCGGGCCGGGGCGGATTCCCCCCGTCTCCGGTGAATTTCCGCCAGGCCCAGCAATCCCGCCGCCGTTTCCTTGCGGTCACGGGCCCGGTCCAAGCC
>CAZIEA010000062.1:0-11486 GCA_964538495.1 uncultured bacterium
CCTCCGGCGGTGGTAAAGTCCCCCCCGCGTAGAGATTGGCACCGTCCCAAGCCAGCGCCGAGACAGAAGAGTTCAGCCCCGACCCAAGCGCCGACCAGGAGGACCCGTCCCATTTGGCGATCCGGCTCGCGCTCACGTCTCCGGCTGTGGTGAAGTCCCCCCCGGCGTAGAGGTTGGCACCGTCCCAGGCCAGCGAGAGCACGGTGTTGTTCATCCCCGTACTCAGGGCCGACCAGGAGTTCCCGTTCCATTTGGCAATCCTGATCGCGCTTACGCCTCCGGCCGTGGTGAACTCTCCCCCCGCGTAGAGATTGAAACCGTCCCAGGCCAGTGCGTTGACACTGCCGTTCATCCCCGAACCAAGGGCCGACCAGACGCTCCCGTCCCACTTGACAACATAATTCGCGATTACATCCCCAGTTACCGAAAAGCTTCCTCCAAAATACAAGTTGCCAGCCCCGTCACTAAGCGCAGCACAGACATTATCATTAGCACCCAACAGACCACCCATGCTGACCCATTTTTCGTCCCCTACGGTCGGGTCAATGCGGAGAGGGTAGACTGCGTCCGCATCGGCTATCAGAATCTTCAGGCGGTCGGACGAGGAGACTTCCATCACCGCCTCGAGTTCGCGCTCAACGGCGTCAAACGCCCGCAGGCGGGAGTAAGCGAGGCGTCGATTCGTCTCCGCCGGAATCAGGACAACGCCGGCGGCGGCCGGTTCCGCCGCCGCCCCCTCCACCTCCAGTTCCACCAGCAGACGCCCCTCCCCTTCCGGAGCCGTCGGTAGCAGGAAATCCTGCCGGATCCCGTCCGCGCTCACCGAGTACTCCTCGACCAACCGGGGACGGACCAGGCGGGCCAGCCCTTCCTCCATCTCCACCTTGCCCTGCTGCTCCAGGGCGGCGAGCACGCCGTCTTCCCGGCCCACAGTAGAGGCCTTGATTCGGAAACCGGCGCTCTCCTTCCCCGCGACCGTCGAGAACATCTCCAGACCTTCGGGGGTCACCGAGCCTTCGAGGCGCTGGAAGAGGCAAACCAGCCGCGCCCCTTCCCCGGTACAAGTCCCGTCCCGGACCACGACCTCCCCTCCTTCCGCGGCGGCGTCCATCGCCGCCTGGATCGTGGCGTAATCGTCGGGAACGTACAGAACGGGGATCGGGGTCGGGGACTGCGGGAAAAGCGCGGGGGGGACCAAAAAAAGGGCAAGGGCGCCCAGGGCGAAACACATCCGCCGCAAACCGGACGTCGCACGCATTGCCACCCTCCTTCCGCCTTTAAGACGACTTCTATTACAAGTGTATCACGATTTTCAGGCTCGGGATAAGTATTTTCCGCGCGGGGGAAGAGTCTCTCCCCAGCAGAAGCGGGGCGGAAGCTCCACGGGAAGGAGAAAATTCAAGATCACTCCGGGGAGCCGGAAACCGGAGAAGTCAGGTCCAGGGAGCGCCGGACCGACTGTTTGAGGAAACTGTCGGTCTCGGTCCGACCCCGGAGCCATTCCCCGGGATCGTAGATCCTGATCAGGTCGTAATCCTCGGGCTTGACCTCGGGCGGCCGGACCGGCAGGGGCGGGAGGTCGGCTTGGGCGAGCACGGCGCTGATGCTGCCCACGATAGGGGCGTCCACCTGGAAGGCCACCGGGACGTGGCGCGCGTCGGCGGTCACCCAGGCCGTCATCGAGCCTTTCTTGAGCGGGTTGCCCTCGTGGACGGCGACCGGGGCCAGGCTGAAGACCCTGACCTGGCCCAGCGGTTCGGTGTTGAATAACCCCCGCTCCTGGACCTCGATCTCCACGTCCCAATTCTTCTTGTCGGCGTTGACCTCGACCCGGAACTGGTCCCCCAGCCCGAAAGTCCGGTTGCGCACCCAGTAAAGCAGGCTGAAGACGTCCTGGACGCAGGGAGCGATCGCAAATTCGTAAACCGGGTCCTCGGGATAGTCGGGGCGGGAATAAACGGCGGTGTGGTTCTCCTGGTCGTATTCGACCAACTGATGCTTGGTGTACTTCCCCTCCTGGATCTGTTTCTCGAACCGCCGGGGGCAACCGGTAACCGGGTCGATCCAGGTGTGGACCGTGTCCTTGATGTGAAAAAAGCCGGCCAGAAAATCGTTGGCCTCGGTGACCATGGTTAGGTGGTGGAGCTCCCGCCCGGCGACTTCCTCGAACCCGTGGTTCTCCACCACCACCCGGCCGACCGGGATTCCGATCCAGTTGACCTCGAAAACCAGCTTCTCCCCGGCCAGGAGGTTAAGGGTGGGAAGATAGACATCGCCGGCGGCGGCTTCCCGTTCGAGGTCCTCCGGGGAAAGCTCGCCCAGGCGGGTGAATTTCACCCCGGTCGAGCAGCCGGCCAGTAATCCCGCCAGCAGCAACGCCGCGCATCTTCCCCACCTGAAACTGCCGGCCACGAACTTCACGAATTGACGTTCAACCCCATCCATGGATTTCACATATTCACGCAGATTTTCCCTTCATGCTCTTCAGGTTCTTCATGGTGAAAAAACCAGACTGAAGGCTGAAGGAACTGCCGCCTTTTAAACCATATAGAGCATGTAGGACATGTAGAAAAAACAAATTCGAAATCAGAATGACGAAATTCGAAACCGCGAATCTCGCGAATCCACGCTAATTCAGGCGACTGCTTACTGCTCACTACCCACTGCTTACTTGTTTTTCGACTCCGGTTTTCTGACGGATCACGGACCACTGATCACGGATTACCGGTTTTCTGACTCCTGTATCCCAAACCCCGACGGATCACTGATTACCGGGTGCCGGGGTAGCCGGGATGGCCGGGGGAATGGCGTCGGCGATGTCGGCGAGATCGTCCAAGAGGTCGCCGAGCATCTCGTAGTAGCCGCCGTGGTCGTTGATCATGTGGCTGTAGTCCTTCTCCTGCCCGGCCCAGAAGAAGCTCACCGAATCGGAATCAACCCGGATATAGGCGCCCCGGAGATTGTCGAGGCGGTCGATGAGGGCGTGATTGGCCAAAACCCGGTCGGCGAAGGTCCGATCGGCGGTGTAAATCGTTCCCGCCCCGATCCCGAGCCGGGCGGCCCGGGGAAGGGCCTCCTCGGGCCTGATGTTGGCGTAGTCGCCCACGATGTCGAGCCGGGGCGCATATGGCTTGCCGTGAGCGAGGATCATGGTGACCGACAGGGGCTGCCCGATGGCCTCGGCCAGGAGCCGGTCCAGGGGGCTTCCGGCCGCGTCCCCTCCGGTCCGGTAGCTCCCGGTCAGATAAGCGAAGACCCCGCCGGTCTCCCGTCCGAGTTCGCCCATGGTGAGCCGGGCCGCATAGCGGCCCCAGACATCCCCGGCTTTGCCGGTAAAGAGCACACGGTAACCCCGGTGTTCCTTGCCCAGGTACTCCCCCCCGGTCCCGGGAACTTCGACCGGCTGGAGCCCGGTCTCCTTCCCGATGGTGACTACCGCCTCCTCGGCGGCCTTTTGCTGCTGGTGAGCGCAACCCGCCGCCAGGACCAAACCGATGCCCAAGACCGATAATGCCTTCATCGCCTTTCCCTCCCGGTTCCGGTTACAGGCAGAGAGCATAGAGTTATGGTTCAGGGTTCAAGGCTCGAAGAAAAGAAAACCCCCGCCGGGAGGCGGGGGCTTTCGGGTCGGCGTTTGGGGGAAGAGGAATCAGTCCTCGACCTCGACCGCGACTTCCTCCTCGACCACCACCTCTTCAACCGGAACTTCGGGCGCGGGCGCCTTGATCTCGGGAATGGTGACTCCCTTCCCGCTGAAAACCAGCTTCATCCCCGCGGACTCCATCTTCGTCATGGCCGCCGGGTCCTTGTCGATGTCGTAAACCCATTGAGCGTAGTCGGCCCCCCGGGAGGTAGCATTGGTCTCGAGCACCTGGCCCGGGGTGTTGATGCGGATGTCGATCTTCATGCCCGCGAACATGGCGGCCATCATCTGCATCTGCTGTTTTTCCTCGTCCGTCATTTCCTTCTCTTCCCCGCCGCCCTTGGTCGTGAACACGTAGTTGCCGTCGGCGTTTTTGGAGAGGCTGAATTCGTCCAGGGGAGTGTCGGCGTCGCGCAGGGCCGAGAGGTCTTTGAAATCGAAGACTACGGTCATGTATTCCCAGCCGTCCTTCTTCTCCGAAGACACTTTCTTCAGGGTCACGCCCTTGTCCTTGAGGCCCTCGAACTTCTCGCGGACCTTGGCCTCGTCGAATTCGAACGAATCCATCGACATCGAACCACTCGATCCTTCTTCGCCGGCCTCGCTCATGGACTTGAGCTGCTTGAGGGTCTCCTCCTTCATCCCGTAGGTGAAATCCACCGTTCCGGACCCGTCCTTGTTCAAGGTCACCACCTCGGTGGCCTTGATGCAGCCGCCGAGGCCGATCAACGCGATCAGGGCAGGCAGCAACAGGAGCTTCTTCATCACCTTCTCCTTTGGTTGGCGCCGGAATTTTGCCGTTGCTAAAATTCCGGCCTTGGCTTTAAGTAAATGGCTGTATCCCCCGGTAAGCGAACTTAATTTAAAAATACTAGAGAGAGGCGGGCGGAAGGTCAACGAGCCGTTTACAATAATCCGGCCCCGGTTCGACCGGCTTCTCGGCCCGGGGACGGTTGAGATCCGCTACCTGGTTTACCGGGAGTGCTATACCCTGGGCGGGCTTTTTCTTCCCCTGCCCCGTCCCGGGCCCCTGAGCCGGCTGGCCGGGATTCTCTATCGCCTCGTTCCCACCCTCCTGGCGCCCTTCTTCCTCCTGGCTTCAGGGGGGAACTTTTTCCGCTTCTGGCACCCGAACCTGGCCCGGCAGGGGGTGATCCTGGTGCAATTCCTGCTCTCCCTGGCCGCCCCCCGGAACCGGGAAGGCCGCGAGGGGTTGGCCCTGGGGGCGCTCCTGGCACCCGCCCTCTACGGCCTGCTCCGGGGCTGGGAAATCGCCGCCGCACCCGCCTTGCTAGCGACAACGGCCTCCTGGCTGCTGCTTTCCCTCTTGACCATGCTGCCCGGGGACGAGCCCGCGCTGCCCGGCATGGAGCACGGAATTTAGGGTTCAGGGTCCGGCCGGCGGCGCGAAGGGATCAGTAGCAGGTGGTGCGGAAGACGGGCTGGAAAAGCTCGGTCCCCCGGGGGCAAACGGCGCCGAAAAGGCAGGAAGCACAATCCGGCGCGCTCATCTCGGGGCAGCTCCGGCGGGCGTTGAAGAAGAGAGCGTCGACCTGGGCGGCGCTGCGCCCGGAAATCCGGATCAACTCTTGCAGCGCCCGGAAAACCAACTCCCGCAGCTCGGCTTCCTCCCCGGCGGAAACAAACTCGCGGGCCGCCAGGCGCGCGCGCAGGTCCGCATCTGAAACCTCCACCAAGCCGAGGCGAAGGGCGCAGCGCAGGTTGTGGTAGTCCACCACCGGGGCCCAATGCTCGGGGTCGGAGACGGCCAGGAACCCTTCCGGCCGGCCGCTCAGAATCAGGGCCAGCAGAAGCGCCTTCTTGCGCAGGGGATCCTCGCGGTAGCCGGGAAGGGAACAGACCAAGTCGAGAAACGTTTTCAGGGAACGGCCGGATGACCGGGAACCGGCCAGGATGGAAGCCGGGGAAAGCCCCCTTTCCAGCAGGGCCCGGCCGTAGGCTCGGGCCAGCTCCCCGTGGCTCGCCAGGACCGGGAGAGGACAGGTCCCGGAGTCGTCGGCCAGGAGTTCCTCCAGCTTGGCGTCGGAAACCTCGGCCAGAAACCCGGCCCCGAAGAACTCCGGCTCCCTTTGCCCGGCCAGGGAAAACGCCCGGAAAAGAAAATCGGAGCCCTTGAGTTTCCGGCCTTCCAGAACGGCATACATCGGCGCCAGGTACTTTTTCCCGTCATCGAGCCAGAAGCCGTACTGGTGGAGAGTGACGGCAAAAAAGTAATCCCGGGCGCGGGGATCTCCGGCAGCCGGGAACACGTCCCCGGTATAGTCAAGGGTGGGAAGTCGGGGGGCGGCGGCCAGCAGCTCGGCCGAATTTTTCACCCGGGCGCTGTCGATCCTGGCTTTCATCAGCATAACTATACTATAATTTAATGTTTATTCCATTTTGTGTGGGTTGACGCTTGAGGGGAGTCCACGGATTTCACGGATTATAAAGACAGGCTGAGGGCTGAAGACTGAAGGCTGAAGGAACTGCCGCCGCATTCACATGTAGACATGTAGGACATGTAGAAAATCTGCTTTTCTCACGCAGAGACACCAAGAACCGATTTGTCCACAGATTTCACAGATTGAACAGATTCTTATGTATTCTAGGTTCCCTGGAACCTGAGTCTATGCGAATGCCGTCAAGCCGCGCCGGAGGCGTGGCGATACTACAAGCCCCGACGAAGGCGGGGCGATACTGCAAGTTCCGAGGCGGAGCTGAGGAACGATACTACAAGTCCCGAGCAAAGCGAGGGACGATACGACAATAATTCTGTCTCCTGTTTCCTGTATCCTGATATTTTCAGACTCTATGCTCTATGCCCTATGCTCTATGCTCTATACCCTATGCTGAAAAACAGAGAAATCAGAGTCAATCAGGTGCAAAAAGTCCGCGCGCCCGGGGCTTCAAGGCAACCGGGGACAAGGAGGCAAACGATGAACTTCGAGGAAGCGGTCAAGGACCTGGGGGAGCGCTTCGACGCCGCCCTGCGGGAGAGCGCGTTCTGGAAGCCGATCCGTTGGCTGACCAACCGGTTTTCCCGGCACGGGGAGATCAGGCTCTGGCTGGTGGGGGGGACAATCCGGGACTTCGTGCTCGAAACCTCCAACGCCATCATCGACGTGGACCTGATGGTGGAGAACTGCCCCTCGATGAAACTCCTGGAGGAGGTGATCACCGCCGGGGGAACCTTCCGCCGGAACATGATGGGCGGCTTCAAGTGGTACCCCTCCCCGGAGATCAGCGGAACCGCCGATCCGGTGGAGATCGACATCTGGCGCCTGGAGGAATCCATCGAGCCCGGGGACGCGCCCACTCCGGAGATGGGGGTTTCCCGCTTCGACCTCAACATCAACACCGTGGGCTGGGACATCGCCCGGCGGCGCTTCATCAACCCCCTGGGGGGACTGCAGAGCATCCTCGATCCCGAGCGTTCCGCCCCGATGGAACTCCTGACCGAAAAAATCAAGCCGGGAAACGCCGGGCGGTTGATCCTGCGCGCGATCAAGTACGCGCCCAAGCTGGGAATCCCCCTGGGCCAGAAGACCAAGGATTGGATTCGCGCCCACGAGGCGGAGCTGGACGGGCTCGATGCCGAGAAAATCCGCTACGTCTTCCGGGCCATCGACTACCGCGCGATCCGGCCCCGGATCGAAGCCTGTTGCGACAAGCTTCTCTCCCCCTCATACGCCGCCAAGGTCAAGGATGCCCTTTTCGCCGGGGATAATCCCGTATCCGGGTGAAAAGACCCTCCGGGCGGCAGTTCGAGGTTTTTCTGATGGCAGAAATCGCGCTCAAGGCCGGCCAGGAATCCGCGCTCCGGCGGCGGCACCCCTGGGTTTTCTCCGGGGCGGTCGCCGAAGTCAGGGGCGAGCCCGGATCGGGGGATACGGTGGAAATCGTAAGCGCGGGGGGGGAATGGCCCGGAAGAACCCGGAGCCTGCCGGAGCCTGCCGCCTGGTTAACGCCGAATCCGACGGTCTTCCCGGCCTGATCGTGGACCGCTACGGCGGATGGCTGGTCTGCCAGTTTCTCTCCGCCGGGGCCGAGTTGTGGAAAGACACCGTCGTGGGGGTACTGGGGAAGCTCCTCTCCCCCGCCGGGATTTACGAGCGCTCCGACGTCAAGGTCAGGGAGAGAGAGGGTCTTCCCCTTCGGGCGGGCCCGCTCGCGGGGAGCGAGCCGCCGGAAATCCTGGAAATCCGGGAAAGAGAATGCCGATTCCTGGTGGATATCCGCCGCGGGCATAAGACCGGATTTTATCTCGACCAGCGCGACAACCGCGCCGCCCTGGCCGGATACGCTTCCGGAGCGGAGATGCTGAACTGCTATTCCTACACCGGGGGGTTCGCGGCGGCGGGACTGAAAGCGGGAGCCGCCTTCGCGGTCAATGTCGATTCCTCCCAGCCGGCCCTGGAGTTGGGACGGCGCAACCTGGAATTGAACGGATTCGGGGCCGAAAAAACGGAAAATATCCGCGGGAACGTCCCCGAGGTCCTGCGGAGTTTGCGCGACTCCCGCCGGCAATTCGACCTGATCGTGCTCGATCCCCCGAAATTCGCGGAGTCCCGCGCCCAGGTCCCGAAAGCCGCCCGCGCTTATAAGGACATCAACCTCCTGGCCTTCAAGCTGCTCCGGCGCGGGGGAGTCCTTTTCACTTTTTCCTGTTCCGGGCACATCGATCGGAGCCTTTTCCGGATGATCGTGGCCGGGGCCGCCCTCGACGCCGGGCGGCCGGCGCGGATCCTGCGCCGTCTCGAAGCGCCGCCCGACCATCCCGCGGCCCTCGAATTTCCCGAAGCGGAGTATCTCAAGGGCCTGGTCTGCGCCGTCTGAAAACTTAGAAACCGCCAATCCCGCGAATCCACGCCAACAGGAACTAAGATTTAGCAGATTACCGCAGATTGATTCCGTCCACGGATTTCACGGATTTTTTCTTCAAGTTCTTCATGCTCTTCATGGTCGGTAAAGACAGGGATACCCATTCACGTTCACGGCAAGACGAGCGGCAAGCGGGGAAAAATCAGCGGGAAAGCGGGGAAGTCACCGGCTGGTCGGTGGAAATCCCGAAATAGGCGGTCAGGAGGTTGCGCACCAGCCATTTCCCCTGCCCGCGCCGGAAAACGGCGATGTCCGCCGAGCCGTTCCCGTCGAAATCCGCCGGGGTGACGGTATCCTCCGAACCGCCGTAGAAGAACACGCCCAGGTCCCGCACCAGCCACTTGCCGGAAGAAGCGCGGAAAACGGCAATCTCGTCCTTCCCTTTTCCCTGGTAATCGAAGGGAACCGGAAGATCATCGGAACCGCCGAAGTAAATCGCCGGCTGGTTCAGGAGAAGCCACTTCCCGCCCGCGGGCCGGAAGACGGCGATCTCGCTGCTCCCGTCCCCCCCATAGTCGGCCGGAACCGGAACATCCCCGTAGGCGCCCCAATATACCCGGGTCAGCCCCTGGAGCAGCCAGAGCCCCTGCAGGGGGCGGAAAACCGCGGGACGCGCCTTATGATCGCCGCGGTAATCGGCCGCCACGGGAAGATCATAATATTTGCCGTGATACCAACTCGGTCCGCCCCGGACCATCCACTTCCCCAAAGCGGAACGGAAAACGGCGACATCCCAGGTCCCATCCCCGTTGTAGTCCTCCGGAACCGGGGAGTCGCCCTCGGCCCCGAAATAAGCCCGGGTCAAACCCTTGACCAGCCAGAGGCCGCTGCCGGGACGAAAAACGGCCAGATCGGCCGAACCGTCCCCATCGTAATCTCCGGCCACGGCCTGAATGGTCCGGGCGGTCTGGCTGGGGGAAGGGGTTGGGGAACAGGTCGGGGTCGGCGTCGGGCTGGAGGTGGGCGTCTTGTATCCGTAAGGAGTGGGGGTCGCGCTCGGGGTGGCCGAGGAAGTCGGGCTGGCGGTAGGGGTCTTGTAACCGTAAGGCGTGGGGGTAGGGGTGGCGCAAGAGGAGGACTCGTCCAGTTCGACCGGCATCCGGGCCACGTAATACCAGGCCGAGCACCCATCGTAGGTGACCATGATGTCTCCCAGGCTGGGGCAATCCGATTCCGGGGCCCGCTTGCAGTCGTAACTGTAGGGGGCCGTGGTGCGGTAAACCTCCGCCCCGGGAACGGTCACATAGGTGGGCTGGTCGTAACTATCCGGATCGCAGGAATAGGTGTTAGTGTAATGCGTCCTGCCCTTGAGGCGGTCGACGGCGTTGCGGCGGGGATGGCCGTAGTTGGTCCCTCCGTTGATGAGGGCGACTTCCGGCTTGAGTTGATTGATGTAGGAGGCACAGGAGGAGCCGTTGCTCCCGTGATGGTTGACGTGGAGCACGTCCACCCCGTATTGGGATTTGAGCAGGGGGTGCACGGGAGGGTAATTGAGCAGGGCCGGAGCCAGGTAGTACTCGTTGCTTTCCAGATCACCCGCGGTCAGATAGTCGAAATTGCCGTATTGGATCAGGAAACAGATGCTATCGTTGTTGCCCCCGGGCCAGCCCTGGCTGTTGTCGATGAAGCGCGATTCCCGGCCCACGCAGGTTGCCTTGGCCCCGTCCCCGAGGTCGATCTCGAGCCCAAGCGGGATCTGGGAGCCGTAGCCGAACCCGGAATTGTCCCCGCAATGGTAAATGACGTCCACTTCGATATCGCCGTAAAGGAGCAAGTATTTCAGACCTCCGTAGTGATCGGAGTCGTCGTGGGAGGCAATCAGGTAATCGATCCGGCGGGCAGCGGGGGGCAGAACCTCCTCGATATAGGAAACCACCTTGGAGCCCATATCCCAGACCCCGCCGTCGATCAGGATGATGGTTCCGTTCGGCCCGATTATCAGCTCGCTCGAGCCCTGGCCGACGTCAATACAGTGGATCTCGAGCAAACCGGCCCCGGCCGGTGACACGAACAGGCCCCAGGCCAGGCCGACAATTAAAAAAATCTGCGGCAACCCGACCCGGAATCCACCCTGTTTTTCGGCCCTGGTTTTCATCAGTTTTTATCCGGCCAAGTGTCGTTCTACATTAATCCTATCTATATTATACCTCATCCAGGAGCAGATGAAAATACTCGGCAAGGAAAATCCTGGCGCCCGGGCGCCGATTGGAAGAGAATCGCTTGAAAATCGAGAAGTCCGGGGATTCTCCCGGCGACTGCAGATTTCCCGAACCCAAAAGGACACGGATATGAAAGCGATCATCTTGGCGGCAGCGCTCCTTTTCTTCCTGGCGGAGCCGGCGCAAGCGCAAACTCAGGCCACCCCGGGACCAGCCGAGGTGGTTATTCCCCAGCCCTTTCCGGAAAACGCCGGGGTCGACGTCGGCAGCGGCTTTCCCCAGGAGGCGGGAGTGGAAGTCGGCAGCGGCTTCCCCCAGAACGCCCAGGTGGCCGAGCCGGCGCCCTTCCCCGAAAACGCTGAGGTCGCCGTTCCCTCCACCCTCCCCCAGGACGCTGCGGTCTCCGTGCCTTCCACCCTCCCCCAGGACGCCGGAGTCGCCGTTTCCGACCCCTTCCCCCGGGAAGCCGCGGTGCAGTAACAGGTGTCGGGGTTCAGGGTTCAGGGTTCAGGAGCCACAACCTTTTGCACCTGATTAACTCTGATTTCTCTGATTCTTCCGCCCGGCGGAACTTTAAGGGCGATGTTTCGAGTTTCGGGGATTCGAATTTATTTTGGCGTCTTGGCGCCTTTGCGTGATATAGCGGTAGTTCCTTCAGCCTTGCTCCCGGCCTGAGGCGTGCGGTTTGAGGCTGGGCGCCATGCCTCATGCCCCACACCTCACGCCACGAGTACGAGTACGATGAAGAGCATGAAGAAAAAATCTGTGAAATCTGTGGACAAATCTTTTTCTGCGTCTTGGCG
>CAZIEA010000063.1:0-7833 GCA_964538495.1 uncultured bacterium
CCCCAAACCCCACACCCCATACCCCATACCCCATTACACGGATTACGGATCGTTTCACGGGGTCAGGAGACATTGAGCAGGCAGATCTGGTAGTTGAGGTAAAAGGCGAAAAGGCACCAGGCCGGGTAGGGGAGCAGCAGCAGGCCGGCCGCCGGGCGGAGCCGGAAGAACTTGGCGGTCAGGACCCCGGCCGCCAGGATCAGCCAGGGCAGCTCCACCAGGGCAAAGACCGGGTTTTGCCGCCCGAAGAAGATCAGGGGCCAGAGGAAATTCAGCAGCCCCTGGAGCAGGAAGACGGCCCAGGGGAAGCGCCCGCCGCTTTTGGGGGCGGCTTCGGCGGCCAGGACCGCGCCCAGGGCGATCAGGGCGTAGAGGAGGAGCCACACCGCCGGGAAGACCCAGTCCGGGGGGACGGCGGGGGGAAGCTTGAGCTCCCGGTACCATTCCCCCGGGGGGAAGAGGAACCCGGCCAGGCCGGGGGCAAAGGCGAGGATGACGAGAATTATTTTCATCGAGGGGGAATTTACGGCTCCGGGGCCGGAGTGGGAAGGGAAAAGAACGGGCCCAGGACCCGCTCCAGCACTCCGTGCAGGTAGGAAATGCAGACCCCGTAATTGGTGAGGGGGACCCCGGCGGCGCGGGCCGCCTCGATCCGCAACAACGTCTCCCGCCGGGTGAGCATGCAGCTCCCGCAGTGGACGATCAGGGAATAAGAGGAAAGATCCTCCGGGTAGGCCCGGCCGGGGAAGGTCTCGAAGCGCAAATCTTTCCCGGTGTATTCCCGCAACCAGCGGGGGAGCTTGACCCGGCCGATGTCGTCCGCGAGCGGGTGATGGGTGCAGGCTTCGGCGATCAGGACCCGGTCCCCGTCCCGGAGCGAATCCACCGTCTGCACCGCCCGCGCCGCCTCCTCCAGGTCTCCCTTCCAGCGCGAGAGCAGGATCGAGAAGGTGGTGCAGGGCACTGCCGGCGGGGTTTCCCGGACCATCCGCTCCACTACCTGGGAGTCGCAGACCACCAGGGCCGGGGGCGAGCGCAGGCCGGCGAGGGCGGCGGCGTAGCCGTCTTCCTTGAGGATGAGGGCGGATTGCCCGTGGTCGAGGAGATCCCGGATGGCCTGGACCTGGGGGAGGATGATCCGGCCCTTGGGGGCCTCGAGGTCGATGGGGACGATCAGGACGCAGGTCCCCCCGGCGGGAAGAAGATCGCCCAGGAGGGGCGGGGGGGCGAGAAACTCCTCCGGGCAAAGCTCGAGCAGCCGGGACTTGAACTCCCGCAGGAAAACTTCCCGCCCGGCTCTGGAAACGCTTGAGACCATAAGAATGCCGGCGGTCTTTTTTCCGGCCGTCTCCAGGAACTCCGGTTCCGGGGGGGCCAGATCGATCTTGTTGACCACCCCCAGGCAGGGGATGTTCGCCTCGGCGCAGCGCGCGACGATCCCCTCCTCGTAGGCGGTCCAGATCCCGGCTTCCAGGACCAGGATGGCAATGTCGGTTCGGTCGAAGGCTTTTCCGGCGGCTTTCACGCGCGCGCTCCCCAGCAGGGAGCGGTCGTCTAGCCCGGCGGTGTCGATCAGGAGCACCGGCCCCAGCGGGAGCAGCTCCATCGCCTTGAAGACGGCGTCGGTGGTGGTGCCGGGGTGGGGGGAGGTGATGGCGGTTTCCTGCCCCGTGATCAGGTTCAGGAGCGAGGACTTCCCCACGTTGGCGCGCCCGAAGATTCCCAGGTGCAGGCGCAAGGCTTGCGGGGTTTTCAGCAAGGTCGTCCTCCCGGGGCGGCTATTTCTGGTAGAGCGGCCGGGCCTGATAACTCGTATGGAGAAGCTGCTCCGAGCGCTTGCCCAGGGGTTTGCCCAGGAACTCGTTGTAAAGGGCCTGGACAGAGGGGTTGTCGTGGGCGCAGCGCAGCGCGTTGTCCCGGTCGCTGCGGTAAAGCCCCGCCGCCCGCGCGGCGCGGATCTCGTCGCTGACCGGGTAGGGCTGGCCCCCGCCGCCCACGCATCCCCCGGGGCAGGCCATTACCTCGATGAAGTGGTAGGGCAGGGGCCGTTTCTCCCGCCGGGCCGCGATTACCCGGTTGAGGACCTTCGAGACGTTGGCAAGCCCCTGGGCCACCGCGATCCGGATCTGCTCGCTGCCGATCCGGACGGCTGATTCCTTGATGCCGGCCAGGCCCCGGGTGGCGGGGAAATCCGGTCTTTTCATGGGCTCGCCCGTGATCAGGTAAGAGGCGGTGCGCAGGGCCGCCTCCATCACCCCCCCGGTGGTGCCGAAAATGACCCCGGCCCCGGTATAATCCGCCAGGAGGTGATCCGGCGCTTCCTCGGGGAGGGCGGCGAAGTCGATCCCGATCTGGCGGATCATCCGGATCAGTTCCCGGGTGGTGATCACGATGTCCACGTCCTGATGCCCGGAGGCGAACATGTCCCGGTTGCGGGTGATCTCGAACTTTTTTGAGGTGCAGGGCATGATCGAGACCATCACCATCCTTCCCGGGTCGAGGTCGCGGGCAGAAGCGTAGTAGGTCTTGGCCAGGACCCCGAGAATCTGCTGGGGGGACTTGACCGAAGAGAAGTGGGGGATCATCTCGGGGTAGAACTTCTCCATGTAATCGATCCAGGAAGGGCAGCAGGTCGTGATCATGGGAAGTTTTTCGGGCGCGTCGGCGAAGCGGGCGGCGAATTCGGTGGCTTCCTCCATCACGGTGACGTCGGCGGAGAAACTGGTGTCGAAGACCGCCTTGAAGCCCATCCGCCTGAGCAGGGCGTAGAGTTTTCCGGTCAGGTCGGTCCCGGGGGCGAAGCCGAAGCCCTCCCCCACCGCCACCCGGACCGAGGGGGCGATCTGGACGGTGCAGTAGTTATCCTGGTCGAGCAGGGCGTCCCAGACCCGGCGGGTGTCGTCCTGCTCGAAGATGGCCCCGGTCGGGCAGTGGGCCGAGCACTGGCCGCATTTCACGCAAGGGGACTCGGAAAGCTGGATGTCCCCGGCCGGGGAGATCCGGGTGTTGAAGCCCCTCTCCAGGAAGGAAAGGGCCCAGACGTCCTGGAGAATCTGGCAGACCTCGACGCAGCGCCCGCATTTCACGCATTTGGCCGGGTCCAGCACGATGGTCCCGGTGGAGGAATCCTTGGGCAGGTCGCGGACGATCTTGTCGAATTTTTCCTCCCGGATTCCGAAGTCCCCCACCAGGCGCTGGAACTCGCAGTTGTTGTTGCGCCCGCAGGTCAGGCAGAAGTCCGGGTGGTTGGAGAGCAGGAGATCCACCACGGTCCGGCGGATTTTGACCAGCTCGGGGTCGTGGGTGACGATCTCCATTCCTTCCTCGATCGGGGTGCAGCAGGCCCGGGGCATTTTCCTGGACCCGGCGATCTTGACCACGCAGAGGCCGCAGGAGGCCGAGGGCGGCAGGTCGGGATGATGGCAGAGGGTGGGGATCTTGACCTGGACGCTTTTGGCCGCCTCGAGGATGGTGGTCCCTTCCTTGACCTCGACCGGGATGGAATTGACGGTGGCCCTGATCATCGGATCATTCCCTGACAATGGCGTCGAACTTGCACTCGGCGAAGCAGCGGCCGCAGCGGATGCAGTCTTCGGGGTTGATCAGGAACCCGGTTTTTCGGTCGCCGCTGATGCAGTGGACCGGGCAATGGCGGATGCAAAGCCCGCAGCGCTTGCAGTTCTCCTGGCTGATCGAGTAGCGGAAGAGCTTGACGCAGCTTCCCGCCCGGCAGTGCTTTTTTTCGATGTGCTCCCGGTACTCCTCCTCGAAGTAATTCAGGGTGGAGAGCACCGGGTTGGGGGCGGTCTGCCCCAGCCCGCAGAGGGAGGCCTTCTGCATGGTGTGGCTGATCTCCCGGAGCCGGTCGAGGTCGGCGGCGGTTCCCTCCCCATTCGTGATCCGGGAGAGAACCCGGAGCATCTGGGTCCCTCCGATCCGGCAGGGGGCGCATTTTCCGCAGGACTCGTCCACGCAGAAGCGCAGGTAGAACTTGGCGATGTCCACCATGCAGTCGTCTTCGTCCATCACGATCATCCCGCCCGAGCCCATGATCGAGCCCAGTTTCTGGAGGCGCTCGTAGCCGACCGGGATGTTGATGAAGTCGCTGGGGATCACCCCCCCGGAAGGGCCGCCGGTCTGGATGGCCTTGAGTTTTTTCCCCCCGGCGATCCCGCCCCCGATCTCGTAGACGATCTCGCGCAAGGTGGTCCCCATCGGCACTTCGATCAGGCCGGAATTGCGGACTTTGCCGGTGAGGGCGAAAACCTTGGTTCCCCGGGAAACGTTGCCGGAAACCTGCCGGCCGATCCCGGCAAACCAGGCCCCCCCCCGGCGCAGGATGACCGGGATGTTGGCCAGGGTCTCGACGTTGTTGATCACGGTGGGCTTCCCCCACAAGCCCTTGACCGCGGGATAGGGGGGGCGCGGGCTGGGGTAGCCGCGCTTGCCCTCGACCGAGGCGATCAGGGCGGTTTCCTCGCCGCAGACGAAAGCCCCGGCCCCCAGCCGGATCTCGATCTCGAAGGAGAAGCCGGAGCCGAGGATGTCCTTCCCCAGGAGCCCGAGTTCGCGGGCCCCCTCGATCGCTTTCTGGATCCGCTTGATGGCCAGGGGATATTCGGCCCGGATGTAGACATAGCCTTGGGTTGCGGCGACCGCGAAACCGGCGATGATCATCCCCTCCAGGACCGCATGGGGGTCGCCCTCCAGGACCGAGCGGTCCATGTAGGCGCCGGGGTCGCCCTCATCCCCGTTGCAGATCACGTATTTTTCCTTTTCCTCGACCTCCAGGGTGAACTGCCATTTCTGCCAGGTCGGGTAGCCTCCGCCCCCGCGGCCGCGGAGCCCGCTGGTCTTGAGCTGCGCGATCACGTCCTGCGGCCTCATCCCCCCCAGGACCCGCTCGAGGGCGGCGTAGCCGTCGGCGCGGATGTAATCCTGGATGTTTTCCGGGTCGATGGCCCCGCAGTTTTTCAGGACCACCCGCTGCTGCAGGCTCTGGCGCTCCAGGAGCAGCCTTTTCAGGGGCGCGCCGCCCGCCTCGATCCGGGCGACCACGGCGGGGATGTCCTTTTCCTCCACCCCGGCGTAAAAGTAGCCTTCCGGCAGGACCTTGAGCGCGATCCCGCGGTCGTAAATCCCGAGGTCCGCCGCCCGCACCAGTTGCACGACGGCGTCGAGTTTTTTCTCCACCAGGTGGTTGAGAAAGAGCCCGTAAAACTCCCGGGTCCGGTCCGGACCCTCCGCGGAGGTGTCCTTGATCAGGACCTGCTTGATCATTCCGGCGTCCCCCCGGTGTCGACGTCGAAAATGTGGTCGTTGAGGAGGATCTTTCCGGCTACGTGCTTCTCGATGATCTTGGCGGCTTTGGCCGCGTCCACTTTCCCGTAAAATACCCGCGGGACCCCCTCGACTTGGACCTCGACCAGTGGTTCGGCGTAGCACATGCCGGCGCAGCCGACTTTCTTGAGCTCCACCTCGAGCTTGAGCTTGGCGATTTCCCGGGTCATGGTCTCGAAGACCTCCTCGGCCCCGGCCGCGACCCCGCAGGTGTTGCAGCCGATCCGGATCCAGTTTTTCTTCTCCGGGGGCGCGGAACTTCGGATTTTCTCGAGATCGGCGGGCTTCATTCCGCTTTCTCCTTGGTGTAGGCGGAGACGATGTCGATGACGTCGGAGACCTTGACTTCTCCGAAGATCTTGTCGTCCACCTTGAGGACCGGGGCCAGTCCGCAGCAGCCCAGGCAGCGGACGACGTTGAGATTGAAGAGGCCGTCCGGGGTGATCTCCCCCGGGGAGATGCCCAGGATGCTGTGGATTTCGTTGATGAGCGCCGGCGCGCCCTTGAGGTAGCAGGCCGTCCCCAGGCAGACCGAGATGGTGTGCTTGCCCGGGGGGGTGAGCTTGAAGTAGTGGTAAAAGGTGAGGACTTCGTAGATCCGGGCCAGGGGAATCCCCATCTCCCGGGAAATCTCCAGGGAGACTTCCCGGGGGACGTAGCCGTAGTGCTTCTCGATCTCGTGAAGCACCATGATCAGGCTCCCCTTCTTGTCCTTCCACTTCCCGACCAGGAGCCGGATTTTTTCTTTGTCGATCTTCAGTTCCATGATCCCTTTCGGCGCATTACGCGGGCGCAAGTCTACCGCTCCGCCCCCCCGGAGCCAAGGTTTAAGTGAAGGTTTGCCGGAAGAGGATCTTTCGCGGGTGGACATCGCCCGTCCCGGTGTGTTTTAATCCCTCTCCAAATCAGCGCCGCGAGGGGGATAGGCGATGGAAGAAGTAAAGCGGGATTGCCGGCATTACCGGGGGGACCGCCCCTGCGACTTCCACAAGGAAGAGGGGGTGAAGTGCGCCGCCTGTTCCCATTACGATGCGCCTTCCGAGAGAATCCTGATCGTCAAGCTCGACGCCCTCGGGGACGTGCTCCGGACCACCTCGATCCTGCCCGGCCTGAAAAAGTCCCACCCCGCCGCCGAGATTATCTGGGTCACCCGCGATAACGCCCTGCCGTTTTTCCGGGGGAACCCTTTCGTGGACCGGGTCCTGCCCCTGGAGCCGGACGGGCTCGCTTCGCTCGCGGCCGAAAGTTTCGACTGGGCGATCAACCTGGATAACAGCTCTTTAAGCGCGGGGCTCCTGACCCTGGTCCGGGCGGGGCGGAAGACCGGCTTCGACTTGGACGAGAAGGGCCGGGTCCGCCCGCTTTCCGAGCCGGCCGCGGACCTGTTGCGCATGAGCGTCTTCGACGACCTCAAAAAAGCCAACCGCCGCACCTACCAGGAGATCGTTCACGGAATCGTCGGGCTCGATCTGCCCCCGGGGGAGATTGTCCTGAACCTGAGCCCCCCGGAGCATGATTTCGCCTTCCGTTTTTCCCTGCGCCACGGGCTCGACGACTCCCGGCTTACGGTCGGGCTCAATACCGGCGGGGGAGGGCGCTGGCGGCACAAGCGCTGGACGGAAGCGGGGACCGTCGAGCTGGCCCGGCGGCTGCGGAGGGAACTCGACGCCCAGGTCCTGCTTTACGGAGGGCCGGAGGAGGAAGGGCGCCACCGGCGCATCCAGGAGGCGGTTCCCGAGGGGGTGATCGACACCGGTTGCCGCAACCCGCTCCGGGAGTTCTTTGCCCTCCTTTCCCTCTCCGACATCCTGGTTACCAGCGACAGCATGGCGCTGCATGCCGCCCTGGGGCTGGGGAAAAAAGTCGCCGCCCTCTTCGGTCCGACTTCGCCCTGGGAGATCGAGCTTTACGGCCGGGGGAGAAGGGTGACGGCCCCGGTTCCGTGCCAGTGCTGCTACCGGACGGATTGCTCCGTCACCCCTACCTGCATGGAATCCATCACCCCCGATTCGGTGATGGAGGCCGTGGTGGGGCTGCTCTGAAAGTCAGGCTGAAGGCTGAAGACTGAAGGCTGAAGGCACCGACGCATTCACATGTAGACATGTAGGGCATGTAGAAAGTCAAATGCCGTCCACAGATTTCACAGATTTACACAGATTTTTCCTTCATGCTCTTCATGCCCTTCATGGTAAGAAAGAAATCTCTGTGGCCTCTGGTTTCCCTCTGTGCTCTCTGTGGTAAGGAAGTTAAACTAAAGGAAACCGCGAATCTCGCGAATCCACGCCAATTCACGCTCCGGATTACGGATTACTGATCACGGATTACGCGGTTTCCTGAACCCTGAACCCATGCCAGAGGTGGCGTCAATGTCGGATGACTTGTTGAACCGGTATCACTTCGATCCCAGGGAGTTCGCGACCCTCCAGGGGCGTTACCGCTCCGGAAGCCTGAGTCTGGCCACCAACCTGATCACCTTCGGGAACGACTGGCAGG
>CAZIEA010000063.1:7843-9144 GCA_964538495.1 uncultured bacterium
CCCGCCCCGAGGATTCGGTTCCCCTGCCCGGGGGCGATTCGCCCGAGGCCGCCGCGGGCGCCCAAGTCCTCGCCGCCGGCCGCTTCGGGATGATCCTGATGAACGGGGGGGCGGCTACCCGTTTCCAGCGTCCGGGGGAGAACCTGCCCAAGGGGGCCTTTGAAATCATGGAAGAAGCCGGCCGGCCCCGCAGCTTCATGGAGATCAAGCTTGCTCACGCCCGCTGGGCCGAGAAGGAGTTCGGCGGGATCCCGGTCTGGATCCTGAACAGCTACTTTACCGACGAAGCCACCCGCCGGATCCTGGCTGCTCGGGGGAATTTCGGCAAGAATGATCTTTTCACCTATTGCCAGGGGATCATGAAACGGGTGGTCCCTTCCGCCCCCGACATCCGCGCTCATTACGCCAAGGCGCTGGCCAAGGCTTCCGGGCCGGAAAAAGAGGCACTGGAGTCGTTCGTGGAACGCTGGATGGCCTGGGGCAAGGAGCATGCCGGCGACGAGCTTCCGGGGGTGGAGGGCGAGGATCGCTTCAACCCGCCCGGGCATCTCGACACCACCCTCTGGCTGCTGCTGGATCCCTCCCGGCCCCTGCTCAAGATGCTCTCGATCGGGATCGAGTATCTCTTCATCGCCAACATCGATAATCTGGGCGCGACCGTGGACCCGGCTTTGCCCGGGCTCCTGGAACGCCGCTCCGCCGCGGCCGGGATCCTCTGCGAGGTTTCGCTCAAGCCTCCCGGGCAGAAGGGGGGGACATTGGCCAGGGTTTACGATCCCGCCTCCGGACGGGAGTGGCCCCAGATCATCGAAGAGTTCGCCTTCCCCCCCGGTTTCAACCAGGACGCCATCCCCGACTTCAACAACGCCACCTACACCGTCCCGGTTTCCGCCCTCCTGGAACTTTTCGGCCTGACCCGGGAAACCCTGGAAAAGGCTACCCGGGAGGAGCTCAAGGCCAGGGTGGACGCCTTCACCGCCCGGCTCCCGGTTTACGTCGCGATCAAGGAACTGAAGAAGGCGGGGGGCGTGGTTCCGGTGGTTCAGTTCGAGCGGCTCCAGGGCGACCTGACCCGGTTGCTCAAGCCCCTGGCGGTGCGCACCCGGGGCCGGTTTTTTCCGGTCAAGCAGCGCGAGGACATCCCGGTCATGGTCCCGCCCATTCGGGAAGCCTTGAGCGGGCGGCTTATCCTGGAGCCCTGAGCGGGCGCGGAAAGAAAGCGGTGGCCAGGGTCATCAACATCAATTCCCCCGGGAAGCGCCGGGGGAAAAGGATGCGGATGCTGGCGGAGATCATGCGCC
>CAZIEA010000063.1:9154-11448 GCA_964538495.1 uncultured bacterium
TGGCCGCCCGGAACGGGGTCGATCCCGCGGCCCGGGACATGGCCGCGGAGATGGTTTTCGCGCTCCGGGAAATCGCCGCCACCGTGCGGGAAGCGTCGGAGGCCTGGGACAAGCGGGGCTACTGGAAAAAGGCCGCCGACTTGGAGCTGGAGTGGGAATGGGCCTCTCCGGCCGCCGACCGGCTGGAAGCCCTCATCCGTCGGGAAGCCTGGGAACTCCTGCCGGAAACGCTGGCGGGACTCTTGCCTCGCCTCTCCGGCATCACCGTGGCCAAGTACATTTTTCCCGAGTCCTCCTGGGATGGGGCCTGCGCGCGCCTGCGCGGCCTTTAGCGGGTCAGGAGCGCGCTCGGTTCTGGCGCCCGCCCCGTTCGACCTGCAGGGCCGTGGCGAAAAGCTCGAGCTGGTCGGAGTTCTCCGGGCAGCGCCGGCAATGGCGGAAGTCCCGCTCCCGCCGGCCCCGGCAGACCGCTCGGGTGATCAGGTAAGACCCCCCGGGACAGCGGATCCGGTCTTCCATCCGGTCCGGCGGTTCTGCGTTTTGTTCGGCGTTCACGGATTTTTCTTCATGTTTCTTCATGGCCTTCATGGTGAAAAAAAACAGGCTGAAGACTGAAGGCTGAAGGAACTGCGGCGCAGATTAACCGCGAATCTCGCAAATCCACGCTAATTCAGGCTCCGGATTACGGGTTACTGATTACGGATTACTGAACCCTAAACCCTGAATCCTTCTACATGCCCTACATGTCCATATGTGAATGCGGCGGCGGTTCCTTTATTCAGGAGAGGAGGTGGAGGACAAGGCCGCTGCGGAGCTTGGGCTCGAACCAGGTGGACTTGGGCGGCATGATCCGCCCGTGGTCGGCGATATCCATCAGCTGCTCGATCGTGGTGGGGTGGAGGGCGAAGGCGACCGCATCGCCCGCCTTCACCCTTCGTTCCAGTTCCGCCAGGCCCCGGATCCCCCCCACGAAGTCGATCCGCTTGTCGGTGCGGGGGTCGCTGATGCCCAGGACCGGGCCCAGCAGGTTGTCCTGGAGGATGGAAACGTCCAGGGAAGCGACCGGGTCGTCGGCGGGGAAGGCGCCCGGGAGGGCTTCCAGCCGGAACCAGTTCCCTTTCAGCAGCATTCCGAAGACGCCCCGCCGGGCGGGCTTGACCCGGCGGTTCCCCGGCGAAGGATCGACCAGGAACTTCTCCCGGACTTTCTCCAGGAACTCTTCCGGCGAAAGACCGTTCAGGTCCCGGACCACCCGGTTGTAGTCCATGATCGTGAGCTGGTCGTGGGGAAAAAGGACGGCCAGGAAAAAGTTGTATTCTTCTTCCCCGGTGTGGCCGGGATCGGCTTCCCGGCGCATCTTTCCGACCCGGGCCGCCGAGGCGGAGCGGTGATGTCCGTCGGCGACATATAAGGTTTCGACCGCGCCGATGATGGAGCCGATCCGTGCGATCCGCTCCGGGTCCGCGACCGCCCAGAAGGTGTGGCGGATCCCGTCCTCGGCGGTGAAATCGTACAGCGGATTGCCGGCCGATACTTCCGCGGCGATCCGGTTCATCTCATCCGGAGCCCGGTAGGTGAGAAAGACCGGCCCCGTATTGGCGTTGAGGACGTCGACGTGGCGGGTCCGGTCCAGTTCCTTGTCCGCCCGGGTCTTCTCGTGCTTCTTGATGACGTCGTTCTCGTAGTCGGCGACGGCGGCGGCCGCCACCAAGCCGATCTGGGAAAGTTTCCCCATCACCTGCCGGTAGAAGTAGTAGCGGGGGGAGGGATCCTGGACCAGGACGCCTTCGCGGATCATCCGCTCCAAGTTTTTCCGGCCCTGGGCGTAGACGCTCGGGTCGTAGTGGTCGGTTTCCTCGGGCAGGTCCACCTCGGGCTTGACCACGTGCAGGAAGCTCCAGGGCTTGCCCTTGACCTGGATCCTGGCCTCGGCGGAATTGAGGACGTCATAGGGGGGCGAGGCCACCGCCTCGGCTTTTTCGGGTACGGGGCGCAGCCCCCGGAACGGTCTGATCCTGGCCATCTTTCTCCTCCTGGATTTTTTTCGGTTGAACTAAGAAACGCAAGGAACCGCCGCACCAATTAAACCGCGAATCTCGCGAATCCACTCGAATCTAAACTGAGATTTCGCAGATTATTTCTTTCCACAAATTTCACGGATTATCGTACTCGTACTCGAACTCGTACTCGGTGTGAGGTGTGGGGTGTGAGGTTTGGCGCTGAAAAGGCAGGAACTTAAACCCCATACCCCACACCCCATACCCCATTACACGGATCACTGATTACGGATTACG
>CAZIEA010000064.1:0-11434 GCA_964538495.1 uncultured bacterium
CGTCCCGAGCGCCCTGCAGACCCCCTGAGCAATCCTGGGCCGCTACCTCCTTACCACAGAGATCACAGAGGAAAATGGAGGACACAGAGAAAACTTTAGCCATAACGAATTTCTACATGTTCTACATGTCTACATGTGAATATGCGTCCTGAACCCTGAACCCCGAACCCTGAACCCTTTGTTGATCTCCTCCCTGAAAATACGTTTCTGGGCCTGGACGCCGGCCCTGCTGGTTACGCTGGCGGCCGGAGCGCCGGCCCGGGGCGAGTACCGCGCCGACTTTGCCGCCCCCGGGGGGAACCTGGGCTGGGAAGTCCGGGGGGCCGCCCGGGAGGCGGCCGGACCCGAGGGCTGGGCGGTGGCGGGGGGGGAGCAGGTCGTCTTCCTGGCCCCCGGCGGGCTGGTCCTGGACGCCTCCCGGAACCGGGTCTTCCGGCTCACCCTGGCCCTGGCCGGACCTCGTCTGGGGGCCTTGCTTTGGCGCAACGAGTTCGGGGAGACCGGGCAGGTTCCCCTGGAGCCGGAGCGGGAAGCGGGCTTCCAGGAGGTAAGGGCCGACTTGGGCTCTGCGCCGGCCTGGCGAGGCCGGACGAGCGGTTTCGGCCTGGTCTTCCAGGGCCCCCCGGGGGGGCTGATCCTGGGTCAAGCGGAGTTCGGCCCCTGGACCCTGGGGGGCTGGCTGTCGGACCAGGCCGGGGGCCTGTGGCGGAAACGCCCCTTTAACCCGGGGACCATCAACGGCCTTTCCTCGCCGCCCCTACTGGGGAAGACCCTGGCCTGGTGGCTTAACCTGGCCGCCCTGGGGGTCGTCCTGGGTTCGGGCGCTCTCTGCCTGCGGGCCAAAGCCGCCCGGCGCCGGGCGATCATCGCCGCCGCCGGGGGCTGCCTGCTCGGACTCTGGATCCTTTCCGACCTGCGCGAGACCGTGGAGCAGGCCCGCCTGGTCGACGAAATCGCCGCCGCCTACCTCCTGCCCCCGCCGGAGGAGAAAACCTTTCCCGGCCTGGGCGACTTCTACCGCTTCGTGGATTTTTGCCGGGAGAAGATTCCCGCCGGAGCGGTCTTCGCCCTCGTCCCCTATCCCTACTGGCCTTTCGACGTTCGGATCAAGAACCTGCTCTACCCGTCCCGGATGGACGACCCTTCCAGTTCAAAGTATCTCAAGGGGGAATACCCCCGCTACCTGGCGGTTTACCGGCGAGGAGACTTCGCGCTGGCGAAGGCCGGGAACCGAATCGTTTCCCTTCCCGGGGGAACGACGGCTTCAGGGGAGGGGAGGCTGGTGGCCCGTTACGATCCCTCCTCTTTTATCTTTCGGGAGGAAGCCCCGTGAACGCGCGGGTATGGTTCGGAACGGCGGCGGCCTACCTCCTGCCCCTCTTGACGGGATTGGTCATCCTCTCCCTCCTGGAGCGGGGGCGAAGACTGTTCCGGCCCGCCGAAAGGCTGGCCTGCGGCTTTGCCCTGGGGGCGGGGACCATCGGATTCTACCTTTTCTACCTCGGGGTCGCGCGCGTTCCCTTCACCTTCTTCAGCGTCACCCTGATCGCCTGGCCCTTCCTGGCCGGAGCTTGGTTCCTGCGGCGGCGGCTGCGCCTGATTGACGCGGCGCTCCCGCGCTTCCCGGCCGGCTGGGGCCGGCCCAAGCGGGCGGCGGCTGGCCTCTTGTGCCTGCTGCTGGCGGCAAAACTATTCTTTGCCATTTTTCACGCCGTCTTCACCCCCACCTATTTCGACGACAGTTCGGCCAATTACAACTACAAACCCAAAATCTTCTACCACACCCGCTCCATCGTCCCCGACCCCGAAAGCCCCTGGTTCCTGGGCGGCTACCGCCCCGCTTATCCCCAGGGCCTGCCCCTCTTCAAGGTCTGGGTGATGACCTGGACCGGGGGCTGGAGCGAACCCGCGATCAACCTCCTCAGCCCCCTGGTCTGGATCGGGATCGGGTTGATCGCCTGGCGTGCCTTCCGGGACTCCCTCCCGCCCTTTCCGGCCCTGGCCTTCACCTACGTCCTGCTCAGCCTCCCGATCCTGGCTTTTCATGCCGCCTTTGCCTACACCGACATCCATTGCGCCTTTTTCCTCCTGGCCGGCCTGTTGCTGATGTGGCGCTGGATCCGGGAACGGGACCGGACCCTGCTGGCGGCGGCCGGGTTGATCCTGGCGGCCGGGCTCTCGGTCAAGGACGAGATGCTGGCCCTGGCCGCGGCCGGGTTCCTCCCCCCCCTGGTTCTCCGGCACCTCCTGGACCGGGCCCGCCTCCGGGAGTGGTTGGGCGACTTTTCGGTGTTCCTGGGGGCGCTCCTGATTCTCAACCTGCCCTGGTTCGTCTTCAAGCGGGTTTTCGGCCTGGCGGTGGGACCGCGCCCGGACGAGCGCAGCTTCGAGTTTCATCCCGAGGCTTTCGGCTACCTGGCCGGCTACTTGTTCCAAACCGGCAATTACAATATAATCTGGCCGGTCCTGATCGGGGCGGTGCTCCTGGGCCTGCCCCTGATCCTGAAGACGGATCTGCGCTACCCGGCCCTCTCTTTGGCGGGAATGCTGGGAATAACCCTGGGGCTGTTCATCTGCACCCCGTTCTTCGAGTTCCTGAAGATCGGGACCACGATCAACCGGGCCCTGCTCATGCTCTTGCCGGGGGCGGTATGGTTCCTGGGCTTGCTTTATGGGCAACTGACCGGAGCAAAGGAGTCCAATTGACGATGAAAACGGCGGTGCTGATACCCTGCCGGAACGAAAAGGGGACGATCGCCGGGGTAGTGGGAGATTTCCGGCGGCTCCTCCCGGACTCCGAGATCTGGGTCGGAGACAACGACTCCTCGGACGGAACCGCCTCGGCTGCCGCGAAAGCCGGGGCCCGGATCCTGCACGAGCCCCGCCCGGGCAAGGGCCACGTAATGCGCAGGATGCTGCGGGAAGTAGAGGCCGACCTTTACCTGATGGTGGACGGCGACGGCACCTACCGAGCCGAAGACGCCGCGGCGCTGCTGGACCCGGTCCGGAACGGGGAATGCGACATGTGCATCGGCAGCCGCCTAAAAAACTACCAGCCCGGATCCTTCGGAAACTTCCATCTCTTCGGCAACCGCTTGATCCGGATGCTCACCTACCGCCTCCACCGGGTGGACATCCCCGACATGCTCACCGGCTACCGCGCCTTCAACCGGCGGACGGTGGACGAGCTCAGCCTGATCATGGGCGGCTTCGAAATCGAGACCGAGATCAACATCAAGTGCGTGCTCCAGGGCCTGCGGCTCCGGAGCACCGACGTTGCTTACGGGCGCCGCCCGGCCGGAAGCCACTCCAAACTCAAAACCATCCAGGACGGCTACCGGATCCTGCTCGCCATCCTGATGCTCCTGCGCGAGCACCAGCCCATGACCTTGGGCGGGGTGCTCTTCCTGGCCTGCAACCTGGCGGGGGCGGCGCTGGTCGTCTGGGGGCTGGCGACCGGTAATCCCCGGCTCCCGGGGTTCGGCTTCTTTCTCTCCCTGACCGGAACCGTGGCTCTGGCCACGGGGGCGATCCTGCACGCGGTCAACATATCCCATCGGGAGACCGAGGAGCGCCTGCGCCGCCTCGGCCCGCGCCGGTAGCCCCGGATCAAGATCGTGCGGCCCGGCCGGATAACCTTGATGGTGGCCACCTACAACGGGGCGGGAACCGTCTCCAAGTGCGTCGAGTCCCTGCTGACGACCGCATGGCCGGACAAGGAAGTAGTGGTGGTGGACGACGGTTCCACCGATTCCACGCCCGGCATCCTGTCCTCCTTCGGGGAAAAAATCACGGTTCTTCCCGGCCGGCGGCGGGGCGTGGCCGGATCCCGGAACCTGGTGATGGAGCGCAGCGACGCCGAGTTCCTGGCCACCACCGACGACGACTGCGAGGCCGAGCCCGACTGGATATCCCGCGCCGCCGGGCACTTTTCCGATCCTGGGGTGGGAGCGGTGACCGGGGAAAAGATCTACCGGATCACCAACCTGGTCTCGGCGGTGCGCTCGCGGGAATATTTCGTCCGTTACCGCAACCGAGGCGCCGAGGCCAGGTCGGTGGAATGCCCGGTGACCGTCTTCCGGACGAAGGCGATGCGGGAGGTGGGCGGGTTTTCAGTCTGGACCAAAGTGGGGGGAGAGGACACCGACATGGGTTACAAGCTCAGGGAGGCGGGCTGGCAAATCGTTTTCGAGCCGGCTATGATCGTGCGCCACGCTTCCGAGAACAGTTTCCGGCTCTATCTCCGGCGCAACTACCGCAACGCCCGGGCCTACGTCCGGGTTTTTTCCTCCCGCCGGAGCGAGCACAGCCTCAACGACGACTTTTTCCCCTGGTACGTCCAGTTCCAGCCCTTTTTCACCCTGGCCTTCCTCGCGCTTTTGGCGGCGGGATTTCTCCTGCCGATCCTCTGGTGGGGGGCTCTCGGGCTTTTTCTTTTCATCAATGCCAGTTTTTTCAACATCACCCGGGAAGTCTTTCTCTCCCAGGGCCGGACGGCCCGGACCTTTCTCGGCGCCCAGGGCCTGCTCCTCCTGCGCAACCTGGCCTGGATCGCGGGTTTTTTCGCCGGCTTGAAAAATCTCCTGCTCAAGAAGGCGGGGGGGACGGGATGATCCTCTTTCTTAACGCCCCCGGGGCCGAATTCCACCAGCGCTCCAGCCGCTGGGGGGGCAAAGTCAACCGTTCCGGCTACTTGGTTCCCCCGATCTTTCTGGCGACAGCGGCGGCCTATCTCCGTTCCCAGGGTCTGGACGCCCACATCCTGGACGCCGCCGCCGAGGGTCTGGGCTGGGAGGAACTCGATCTTCGCCTGCGCCGGCTCAAGCCCGCCTTGGTGGTGATCGAGGCCTCTACCATCAGCATCGCCCGCGACGCGGCGGCCGCCGAGCGGATCAAGGACGCAATCGGGGCCATCGTCGTCCTGGTCGGGCTCCACGTCAGCGCTCTGCCGCTGGAGACCCTCCGGCAATACCGGGTCGATTACATCTGCGCCGGGGAATACGAGGAGCCCCTGCTCGACCTGGCCCGCGCCCTGGAAACCGGGGGCGACCCCGGGGAAATCCCCGGCCTGGGATCGAGGAACTCCCGAGGCGAGCCCCGGTTCAACTCTCCACGCCCGCCGGCGGATCTCAACCGCTTCCCGATGCCGCTTTACTCGGAGCTGCCCCTGGCGAAATACTGGGATCCGATCGTGCGCAACCGGCCCTGTGTCCCCATTCGCACCATGCGGGGCTGCCCTTTCAAGTGCATTTACTGCGTCGCCCCCCAGGTCCTTTACGGCGGACGGGTGCGCTACCGGAACCCCGGAGCGGTCGTCGAGGAAATCCGGAGCCTGCTCGGGATGGGCGTGCGGGAAATTTTCATCGACGACGAGACTTTCACCTTGAACCGGGAGCACGTGATCGGGATCTGCCGGGGTTTGCGGGAGGCGGGGATCCGCGTGGACTGGAGCTGTTTCGGGCGGGTGGACCTGGCGGATCGGGAACTCCTGGCCGAGATGAAGGCGGCCGGCTGTTACATGATCCGCTACGGGGTGGAGTCGGCCGATCCGGACATTTTGCTAAACATCAAGAAGGGCTTCACTCCGGAGGACGTCCGGAAGGCCTTTGCCCTCACGCATTCCCTGGGCCTGAAGACCCACGCCACGGTGATGTACGGCTCTCCGGGGGAGACCGAGGAAACCATGCGCCGGACGCTCGCCCTCACCCTCGAACTCGATCCCGACTACGCCCAGTTCACCGTCAACACCCCCTACCCGGGGACCGAGTATTACCGCCGGATGAGCCAGGAAGGCAGAATCCTGGCCAAGTCCTGGGAGGAGTACGACGGTTCCTCGCGAATGATCGTCCGGCTCGACACCGTCGCGCCCGAAGCCGTGGAGGCTTTCGTCGAGACCTCCTACCGGGCCTTTTACTTCCGGCCCCGCTACCTGCTCAAACGAATGCTCGGTCTGCGCCGGGCGGGCGAAATCTCCTACCTGTTCGGTTCCGCCCGCCGCTTGGTCAGCCAGTCCCTCCAGAGGCGGGGATGAAACTCTCCGCCCGGGAAACCGGCCTGGTTTTGCTCCTGGCCCTGGCGATCCTGATTTTCGATTACCTTTACCTGATCCGGGGACAGAGCCCTTTCTGCTGGGACGAAGCCCACCATTCCACCTATAGCCTCCTGATCGCTCAAAGCCTCGTGGAGGGGAACCTGGGGGAATTCTGGAGGCAAACCAACGCCCAGGTCTACTGGCCCTTTCTCCATTCCTGGGCCGCCGCCCCATTTCTGCTGGCCGGCGGTTACAACTTCGAAGCGGCCCGTTTCGCCAACGCTTTTTTCGGTTCGGTCTCGGTCTGGCTGCTTTACCTGCTGGCGCGGCGCACGGCCGGCAAAACCGCGGCCCTGATCGCGGCGATCCTTCTGGTCCTCTCTCCCATGTACCACGTCTTTTCCTCGACCGCGATGCTGGAAAACCTGGGGATGACCCTGACTCTGAGCCTGCTGCTGCTGCTTTTCCGATCCTGGGAGAGGGGGGGCTGGAGAAACCCCCTCACGGCCGGAGTGGTCCTGGCCGCCCTTTATCTGACCAAGGACATCTACGGGGTCTTCTTTGGGGCGGGGTTGGCCGTTTTCTACCTCACCCTCCTGCCCTGGCCGGGGGAGGGGACGGCGCGGGGACGGGTCTTTCGGAGCCTGCCGTGGCTGGCGGGAGGCTTTATCCTGGTCTGGGGTTCCTGGGTCATCGTCCCTCCCAGCACTCTTAAGCTGGGGATGTTTTTCAACTACCGGATGGGCGATACCGGAAGTTGGAACCCCTTCGGCTACACTCTGGCCGAAAACCGGCTTTTCTTCATCCGCGCCCTTTATTACGCCTACGGCTTCTCGATAGCGACTTACCTGCTCTACCTGGGCGGGGCGGTCTTCGGAATCGCCCGTTTCCGGGACCTGCGAATGCGCCTGCTGCTGTTGATTTTCCTGGTCAATTTCATCCCCATGTCGACCATCGCCAACAGCCAGGAGCGCTTCATCTACTTGGGCTTCGCCCCGCTCCTGGTTCTTTCCGGGGCCGGGGCGATCTGGCTCTGGAAACGCCTGGGCCGGGGCGGGCGGACGGCTCTGGCCGCGGCCTTGGCCCTGCTCGCGGCCGGGGATATCCACAAGCTCCCGGCCCTCTACCGCCAAACCGCCAACGCTGTCCTCTCGGTCAACCTCCATCGGGAAGAGCTCCGGATCGACTGGTCCACCTTCTTCGGACTGGCCTCCGCCCCCCGCTGGCTCCGCTATCCCAAGCAGTATTTCAACCCCGACGCCCCCTCCCGGATGCCGGACGACACCCTGGCGGTGGTCCGCTACGTCCAGGCCGCCACCGACCCCCGCTGGCCCCTCTGCGCCCCCGCCCCCCTGGGTTCTCTTTCCCCCCATCTCTGGCACTGGGAATACCTTCTGACCGGACGGCCGGTCGCGACCCAGTGGAATCCGAACTGCGTTTACTTCCTCCTGGTCGAGGTGGCCGAAACTTCCCCCTACAACCGGCTGGGGAACCGGCACCTGGTGGGGGGGACCAGGACCTGGGCCCAATTCCTGCGGCGCCTGGAGGCGGCGGGACTGGTCCGGGAGGCGGGGAGCAGGGATTTCCCCGAGACCGGGCTGACCGCCCGCATCTTCGTCCGCAACGCTCCGCCTCAGCATCCCGGCTGGCGCTCGTGCGGGTCGCCGTTTTAAACTTCCCCGGCGCCGGAACGCCGGTGGACTTCCTCTCCCTTTTTGCTTAAATTGTTGAGTTACCTGTCGCTCACATGTAGACATGTAGGCCATGTAGAAGGGTTCAGGGTTCAGGCGCAAATCGGGGTCGGTATCGGAATCGGTATCGGGATCGAGCGGTATCAGGCTGAAGACTGAAGGAACTGCCGCTTCATCACGCAAAGGCACGAAGACGCAAAGAATATTGCCAAGCCTCACGCCCGTGAACGGATACGTGAACGGGAACGAATCTGTGTAAATCTGTGAAATCTATGGACTGCTTTTTGAGTCAATCAGGGGCAAAAGTTCCGCGAGGATTGAGACTTAAAATGGAAAAATACCTGCAAAAATACGCCGCCCGCGTCGCGGAAGCGCTCTGCGGGCTGGACTGGGACAAGCTCGCGGGACTGGGCCGGGCCATGGCCGCCGCGATCCGTGACGGGAAGAGGATCTTCGTTTTCGGCAACGGCGCCTGCGCCGCCGCCTCCTCCCACTTCGCTTGCGACACCGCCAAGGGAATGCTGGCGGGGAAGGGGATCCCCCGGGTCCGCACGCTCTGCCTGAACGATTGCGTGCCTCTGCTCACCGCCTGGGCTAACGACTCGGGCTACGAGGAGGTTTTCCGCCAGCCCCTGGAAAACTTCCTGGAAACAGGAGACCTGGTCATGGGCTTAAGCGCCTCGGGCAATTCCCCCAACGTCCTCAAGGCCCTGGAGTTCGCCCGGGATCACGGTGGGATCACGGGGGCGATCGTGGGCAAGGGAGGCGGGCGGGCGGCCGAGATCTGCGAGCATGTCATCCTGATCAAGAGCGGCTCCTACGAGGAAGTCGAGGACGTGATCGTAGCCGCCACTCATATGCTCAAGATGCTGGTCCTGGACAACTACCGACAACTGCTGGAGCCATGCTGAAGATTCTCGAATACAACCGCCGCTCCGGGGCGGTCCTGAAAAAACGCCTTTCCCTGGAGGCTTTCCCCCCGGATAAGCTCGCAGCCGTGCGCGGGATCATCCGCGGGGTCCGGGACCGGGGCGACGCCGCCTTGCGCGCTTACACCCTGGAGTTCGACGGGGTCAAGATCGGCCGGATCGCGGTTCCCGCGGCGGAATTCCGGGCGGCCCGGAAACTGCTCACTCCGGGGCTGAAAAAAGCCTTCCGGCGGGTCCGGGACAATATCGCCTGGTTCCATTCCTTCAGCCAGGCCCGGAGCTGGACGGCCGCGCGCGCCGACGGCGCGGTCCTGGGGGAGAGGGTGTTGCCCCTGGATTCGGCCGGGCTCTACATCCCCGGGGGGAAAGCCCCCCTGGTTTCCACGGTCCTGATGGCGGCGGTCCCGGCCCAACTGGCCGGGGTGAAACGGATCGCCCTGGTCAGCCCGCCCGGGAGAAACGGCAAGGTCAATCCCTGGGTCCTGGCGGCGGCTGACTTCCTGGGCCTGCGCGAGGTTTACCGGATCGGCGGGGCTCAGGCGGTGGCGGCGCTCGCTTTCGGAACCGAGAGCGTGAAACCGGTGCTCAAGATCGCCGGGCCGGGCAACATCTATGTCACCCTGGCCAAGAAGGAAGTTTACGGCTACGTGGACATCGACATGCTCGCCGGTCCCAGCGAAATCGCCATTCTGGCCGACGGGAGCCCGAGCGCGGAAAAAATTGCCGCCGACCTCCTGGCCCAGGCCGAGCACGGGGCGGGCGGTTTTTCCTTTTTCATCTCCACCTCGCGCCGCCTGCTGGAAGAGACGGCCGCGGCCCTGCCGGGGCTGCTCCGGAAGCTCGGCCGGAGGGAAATCCTGGAGGCGGCCGTCCGGGAAAGCCTCGCTCTGATCAGGGTCTCCTCCCTGACCGTGGGGGCCGATCTGGTCAACCGGCTGGCGCCCGAACACCTGGAGATCCTGACCCGGGAGCCGGGGAAGGTTTTGCCCCGGATCCGCAACGCCGGGGCGATATTCCTGGGCTCTTTCAGCCCGGTGGCGGCCGGGGACTACATTGCCGGGCCCAGCCACATTCTTCCCACCGGGGGCGGGGCGCGGAGCTTCTCGCCCCTCTCTCCCGGGGAATTCCTGAAAAAAAGCAGCCTGATCGAGTATTCCCGTTCCGCCCTGGCCGGGGAGATCAACCTGATCGAAGGGCTGGCCCGGCTCGAGGGGCTCGACGCCCACGCTCTCTCGGCTATTTTGAGCCTGGAGGAGGGGGAGTGAACTACTTCCGGGAGAATATCGAGACCTTGGAGGGCTATGTCCCTGGCTACCAGCCGGTCGGGGACGAATTCCTCAAGCTCAACACCAACGAGAACCCCTATCCCCCCGCGCCCGGCGTGGTCGAGGTCATACGCTCCTTCGACCCCGCCATCCTGCGCCTTTACCCGGACCCGGCCCTGAACAGCCTGCGGGACCGGATTGCCGGCCTGCTCGGCCTCGATCGCGAAAACATCCTCATCGGCAACGGTTCCGACGAACTCCTCACTATCATCACCCGCTGCTTCGCGGGGGAAGGGGACCGGGTGGTCTTTCCCGACCCTTCCTACAGCCTTTACCCGGTCCTGGCCCGAATCCAGGGGGCGCTTCCCGCGGCGGTGCCCCTGGGAGAGGACTTTTCCCTGACCGAAGAGTTCGTCTCGGCCCCGGCGCGGCTCAAGTTCCTGGCCTTCCCCAATTCCCCCACCGGAACCTCCTATCCCCTGGCCACGGTGGAACGGCTTTTGCAAGCTTCTTCCGGGATCGTCCTGGTGGACGAGGCCTACGCCGACTTCGCCGACGAAAACTGCCTGGGTCTGCTCCGTGACCACCGCAATCTCGTCATCCTGCGCACCTTCTCTAAGTCCTACGGCCTGGCCGGGCTCCGGGTCGGGTTCGCGCTGGCATCCACGGACATCATCTCCGGGATGATGAAAGTCAAGGATTCCTACAACGTCAACCGCCTGAGCGCCTCCGCGGCGGCAGCGGCCCTGGAGGACCAGGACCACTTCCAGGCGGTGATCGCCGCCGTCCGCCGGGAGCGGGAGCGCCTGGCGAAAAACCTTGCCCGGCTGGGAATGAGGGTGTTTCCGTCTTCCACCAACTTCATCCTGGCCCGGGCCGAAAGCCCGGAGGAAGCCAGGGAGATTCAACGAGGCCTGAAGGAGCGCCGGATCCTGGTCAGGTATTTCGACCTTCCCCGGCTCGACGATTGCCTGCGGATCACGATCGGGACCCCGGAAGCCATGGACCGTCTGGTCCGGGCCCTGGAGGAGATCAGAGGAGGGAAGAAAAAATGACCAAGCGCGCCGCCGCCGTCGTGCGCAAGACCGCCGAAACCGCCGTCAGCCTGAAAGTGACCCTGGACGGGAAGGGAAAAACCGACATCTCCACCGGGATCGGGTTTTTCGACCACATGCTCGATCTCCTCGGGCGCCACGCCTTGCTGGATCTCTCCGTGCGGGCCGAGGGCGATCTGAAGGTGGACCAGCACCACACGGTCGAGGACGTCGGGATCTGCCTGGGGGAGGCCCTCCGGAAAGCCCTGGGGGACAAGAAGGGGATCCGACGCTTCGGCGCGGCCCTGGTCCCCATGGACGAGGCCCTGGCCGCGGCCGCCATTGATCTCTGCGGGCGGGGCAGCCTCTCCTACCAGGTCAGGATCCGCCGCCTGAAGGTGGGGGAGTTCCCCACCGGCCTGGCCCGGGAGTTCTTCCGGGCCCTGGCTGCCAACGCCGGGGCGGCCATCCACCTCGACTTGGT
>CAZIEA010000065.1:0-1101 GCA_964538495.1 uncultured bacterium
GCTCCGGGCTGGGGGAGGGGCTGGGGCTGGGGAATTCCAGGACTTCCTCCCAGGCGTCGGCGATTTCCTGGGACCCCTGGGTCCAGACCGGGTGGACGCAGTCTTCGACCAGCAGGCTCTGCCAGTTGCCGTAATCCATGAAGGCCCCGTAGGAGTCGGCGTAGGCGCAGCCCTTGTCCTGAGCCAGTTGCTCGACGTAGGGCTGGAAGTCCGTGGTCCGCTGGGTGAGGTTGGGTCCGTCACAGCGTGGGATGATCGAGGAGATAACGGGTTCCACCCCGGCGGTCCGGGAGCGGTCGATCATGGCGCCTAAATTGCTGGTGATGGTCCCGAAGGCGAGCCCGTCGCTGATGTCGTTGGTGCCGCCCATGATGAGGATCCGGGAAGCCGGGTAGGAGGCCAGGACCGAGTTGATCCCCGGGCAGGGGCGGATCGGGTAGCCCCCCCCGCTCAGGAGCTGGGCGGTGGTGCAGCCGGGATAGCCGTGGTTGTAGATCTGAAAGTCGGAACCGGGGAAGCGGGTTTCGAGGTTGTTTCCCAGCAGGGGAATGTAGCATTTGCCCATCGGGGGGCCGTTGGTCCCGTAGGTTATGCTGTCGCCGTAGCCGATATAGGTGGTTTCCAGGGGCGCGGCCGCCCGCGGGTTTTCCGGGCCGCCTCGGCTTGGTTCCGGGTTCTGGGGGCGGATCGTCCAGCCTTCTCCGGAGATCCAGGTCGTTCCGGGAGGGACCCTGCCCGCCAGGGCCGCCGCCGCGGAGGGCAGGGATCGTCCGCCTGCTCCCCCCCAGGCGAGGGTTTTCCCGGAGAAAAACGGCTCCACTTGGTCGGCGTCCTCCGGGGCGAGAATCCCGCTTCCCCGCCGGGAAGAGCGGAACACCTGGTAGCGTTCTCCCGTCCAGCCTTGCCAGGCCAGGATGGCTTCCCCGCCGACGAAGGCGGCGGCGGGGTTGAGGTTGGGGCTGGTATCCGAGTTGCTGATTCTGGTTTCGGGCCCGAACTTATCGCCTTGCCAGCGGGCGCAGTAGATGTCGGAAACCCCGCCCCGTTCCGAAGCCCAGGCCGCCAGGGGATTCCCGGCCGCGTCCAGGGCCAGGGCCGGGG
>CAZIEA010000065.1:1111-5211 GCA_964538495.1 uncultured bacterium
GTCATGTCCCAGCCCGCCGAAGCGGAAACCGGCGCCGGAGGGCTCCATTCGCCTGGCCGGCCGCGGCAGACCAGGACCCGGGGGCCCGCGGTCCCGGCCTCGGCGGCCCAGGCCACCCAGAGATCCCCGCCGGGAGCTACGGCCAGGGCGGGAGCGTAAGCCCCGGAGAAAGCCTCGGCGGGGGTAAAGGTGTGAACGAGCGGTTTTCCCTCCACCCAGGAGGTGAGAACGATCCTCTCACCCCGTGCCTGGGGGTCGATTCCGATGGACCAGACCTCCCCCCGGGCGGTTCCGCTCCCCAGGAGGGAAATTCCCAGGATAAATGCGATTGTTTTAATCATTTTCGAGTGTTCTCTCTGGCTTTGAAGTCCGAACAGCCTTGAATCTTATCGCAAATTAAAAATATACTATTTCTTATCCCCGGATTACACGGATTAACTTCAGGCTGAAGGCTGATAAAACCAGGCTGAAGGCTGAAGGAACCGCCGCCTCATTCACATGTAGACATGTAGGCCATGTAGAAAACCCACTTTTCTCACGCAAAGACGCCAAGACGCAAAGACGCCAAAAAATCAATTTTCAAAGCCGCGTATTCTGGATTCTGAATTCTGAATTCTGGATTCCGGTTTAACCTTTGCTCTTCATGTCCTTCATGGTGAAAAAAGAATTCTCTGTGGCCTCTGGTCTTCCTCTGTGCTCTCTGTGGTGAGGAAGTTAGGCTGAAGACTGAAGGCTGAAGGAACTCACACCCCATACCCCACACCCCATGCCCCATTACACGGATTACGAATTCCCTCGGGTCCTGACTCCTGATTTAGAGGCGAAATAATCCGTGAAAATCTGTGTAAATCTGTGGAAAAGAAGTGTCCTGAACCCTGAACCCTGAACCCTGCGATGAGATTCTGCCTGGTCACCACCTTTTACCCCCCCTATCACCCCGGGGGGTGCGGGCTGCACGTCTATCACCAGGCCCGGCTCCTGGCCGAGGCGGGGCATGAGGTGGACGTTCTTTGCTCGGCCCTGGCGCACCGGCTCAAGATCGCCTCCGCCCGCCCCGGGGAATATCCCGACCACCCCGGAGTCCGGGTTATCCGGATGCCCGGGGGAAAAATGGATGTCCTCTCCACCTACCTTTTCGGCCGGGGTCCGAGTTCTTCCCGTTCGCTCCGCCGGCGGCTTCAAGCCGGTTACGATGTCATTCATTATCATAACGTCTCCCTCTTGGGGGGGGTCCCGTCCCTGAGCTGGGGCCGGGCCCGGGTCCGGCTCTTCACCCAGCACACCTACTGGCTGCTCTGTCCCCTGCACTACCTCTGGAAGTTCGACCGCCAACCGTGCCGCCAAAAGGCCTGTTTCCGCTGCCTTTTGCGCTCCGGCAAGCCGCCCCTGATCCCCTGGCGGGCGGGGGAGCGTTTCCTGGGAAAACTCGGGTCCGTGGATTCCCTGGTCATGCCCTGCCGCGACATGATCGCCCGCCACCGCGCCGCGGGGCTGAGCGCCCGGATGGACCACCTGCCCTATTTCGTGGCGCCCGTGCATTCCGGGGCCGGAGAAGTCCCGAAAAAATTGGACCCGGCGCGTCCCTATTACCTTTTGGTCACCCGCCTGGAAAGCTACAAGGGCCCCCAGGTCGCCCTGGAGGCTTTCCGGGGTTGGCAGGGAGATGCCGACCTGGTTATAGTGGGAACCGGGACCATGGCCGGCGAGCTGAAGCGCCGGGCCGCCGGGGATCCCCGGATCCGGTTCCTGGACTACGTGGCCCCGGGTTCCCTGGAATCGCTTTACGCCCGCGCCCGGGCGCTGCTCGCCCCCTCGGTCTGGCCGGAGATGGGAAACCAGACCGTGCTCCAGGCCGCTTCCTGCGGGACCCCGACTCTGGCTTCCCGGACTGGCTGCCTCCCGGAGTTGGTCGAGGAAAACGGCTCGGGGCTGATGTTCGAGGGCGCGGCCGGCCTGGCCGGGGCCCTGGAGCGGATCCGGGACGATGATCTGCGCCGGGAACTGGGCGAGAAGGCGCGGGCCGCTTACCGGGAGAAATATACTCCGGAGGTTTTCCGGGAAAAATACCTCTCCCTGGTCGGGGAACTTTCGGCCCGCAAAGTTCGCATGTAGACATGTAGGGCATGTAGGAGGGTTCAGGGTTCGGGGTTCAGGAGCGAAAATCGGGGTCGGTATCGCTATCGCTATCGGGATCGGGCGCGCGCAATCATCACGCAAAGGCGCCAAGACGCCAAGCCGCGGGAAAAGATTCGTCCACAGATTTCACAGATAATCGTACCCGTTCACGTTCTCGTTCACGTTCACGGCGTGAGGCGTGCAGGAGCAGAGCAAAAACCGCATGCCCTTCATGGTGAGAAAAATAATTCTCTGTGACCTGAAGACTTTTCTCTGTGCTCTCTGTGGTAAGGAAGTTAGGCTGAAGGCATAAGGGAAGGGGGGGAAGTGATCGGCAAGAAAACGATTTTGCTGCTCTTAATCGCCGGGGCGGGCTGGTTGGCCTTGTCCTGCGCCCGGAAAGAAGCGCCAAAGCCGGACGTGATCTTCCTGCTCCTGGACGGTCTCTGCGCCGACCGCTTGGGCTGCTACGGGCACCAGGGCAACCTTACCCCCGCCCTGGACCGGCTGGGGGCCGAGGGCGCGGTGTTCCGGAACGCCTTTGCCAACGCCACCTATACCCGGGCTTCGGTCCCTGCCTTTTTCTATTCCCGCTACTTCATCAAATCGCTCTTTCCCGCCGACCGCCGCCTCCCCCTGGAGGAGCCTTCCAACCTCTTCCTGGCTCTGGATTCTGAGGCGATTTCTCTGGCGGGAGTTTTCCGGGCTAACGGCTACCACACCGTGCTCTTTTCCGCCCATCCCTGGTTTGTCCGGGGCTACGAGCTGGTGGACGACTTCGACGAGTTTTATCGGATTTCCGGGCGGGGGTCATCTCAAGGGGATGGGGTCGACGTGGCGGCGGCGGTCCGGAAGTGGATCGCGGAAAACGGCAACCGCTGCCGGCCTTATTTCATCTATGTCCACCTGATGGACACCCATTTTCCCCATCAACCGGGAAAGAGTCAGCCCCGTGCCGACAGGTTCGAAGAGATGGGTTACTTCAAAGGCCAGGAGATCGGGAAATGGGGGCTCTGGTGGCTGGGAGAGGATTTTACCGAAGCCGACCGGGAGTACCTCGATTCCATCTATAACGCTTCCGTGGCCTACGCCGACCGGGCGGTGGGTGGGCTGGTATCTTCTCTGGAGGAGGAGAATCTTCTGGACCGGACTCTTCTGATCGCCACCGCCGACCACGGGGAACACCTGGGCGAGCACGGTTTGGCCGAGCACGGCGGCCCGCCCTGGGATTCCGTGATCCGGGTGCCCCTGGTGATGCGCCTGCCCGGAAAGATTCCCGTCGGGAGAAAGGTGGACGCCCTGGCCGAACTGGCGGACCTGAGCCCAACCCTGGTCAAGCTTCTGGGCCTCCAGGTACCGCCGGACAAAAGCTTCGACGGGACCGACGCCTTCGGGGCCGGGGGGCGGGAACTCGAGACCGTGCTGGGGAAGGATTTCATCCGCACCCGGGAGTACAAGTATTTTCTCGACCCCGACGGGGTTGCCCACCTTTATGACCTTAAAACCGATCCGGGAGAACTCCACAACCTGGCCTCAGAGCGGTCGGGCGAGGCCGAAAACCTGATCCGGCTGATGGAGCGGATGCTCCTGCGCTCCCGCCGCCGCTACCAGGCTGCCCGGGCTTCGGGCCCGCCGGAATTGCCTTTTGCGGTTTCGGCCGATTTCTTCGAGCTGACTTCGGCATCCCGGATCGAACAAACCGTGCGCTATTCCTACCCGGGCCCGGGCGGGGAAATCGCGGGCCTGGCCGCGTCCGCGCCGGTCTGGATCCACAACCGGATCCCGGGGCGCTACTATGTCCTGGGCCGGAACTCGGCAAACCTCCGGCCCTTGGAGGTCGCCTTCCCGGTCCCGGATGGTGTCTACCGGGTCGGGGTGGGGTGTCTGGGCGTGCCGAAATTCGCCGGAGGAAAATTAAGCTGTTTCCGGATTGCCCTTGGCGCTCTAGAGGGGGAGAAGGTTGAAGTGAATACTGTCTCGGCGGG
>CAZIEA010000065.1:5250-11338 GCA_964538495.1 uncultured bacterium
TTTTTCAGGTAAACGGAGGAAGGTTCAGGGCTTTTGTGTTTCCGGGATCCGACTCGAACTGGACTTCGCTGCTTTATTTCGGGTTCGAGCTGGCCGAAGGCGGTGCGCCCAAAGCCCGGAGCGAGGAAGAGGACCGGCGGATGCGCGACATCGAGTCCCTGGGCTACATGAATTAGACTGAAGGCTGAAGAAACCGCCGCCATATCACGCCAAGGCGCAAAGACGCCAAGACGCAGAAAAAAATTTGTCCACAGATTTCACAGATAATCGTACTCGTTCACGTTCTCGTTCACGTTCACGGCGTGAGGCGTGCGGCTTGAGGCTTGGCACCGGGGTTCGGGAGCGAATCGGTATCGGGCGGAATCAGGCCTGAAGGCTGAAGAAACCGCCGCATCGATTGAACCACGAATCTCGCGAATCCACGCCGATTCAAACGACTGCTTACTGCTAACTGCCTACTGCTTACTGGTTTTCGCGGCTCCTGACTCTTGTATCCTGGTTTCCGACGAATTACGGATTACTGTCTCCTGACTTCTGACTCCTGTTTCCTGTATCCTGGGTTTTGACGGATTACGGATCACTGATTACGGATTAAGGGTTTTCATGGCAAGAAAGGCGGGCAAGAAATGGACCTGGAAAATTACGCTCTCTCTCTGACGTGGGCTGCGGAGCGGCTGTTGGACCTGGCGGACCGGGACCGGCTCTCCCCCACCTACGGCTGTTTCGACTACCACTACTGGCGCTCCAAGAGCACCTGCTTTCCCAACGCTCGCCTCCAGGAGGCTTCTCTCACCCTGGCCTTGCTCTACCGGCAAAAGTATCCCGGCAACCGTTTCCAGGGGACGCTTGAGATCGCCGAACTGGCCGCGGCCGGTCTGCGCTTCTGGGCCTCCCGGGCGCACCCCGATGGTTCCTGCGACGAGTGGTACCGGGGGGAACACGGCTTTGCCGCCACCGCTTTCGGTGCTTTTGCCGCCTCCCGGGCCCTGCGGCTCCTGGGGGACGACGCGCCGGTCTCCGGCGCGGTCGTCTCCGCCTTGGAAAAGGCGGGGCGCTGGCTGAGCGCCCGCGACGATCTTGACAAGCTCAACCACGAGGCGGTGGCGGCCGCCGCCCTGCACGAGCTGTCCGTCTTTCTCGGGGACGATTCCCTGGCCGCGGACGCCTTGCGCAAGACCGAACTCGTGCTCGCCTGCCGGACCCCCGAGGGCTGGTTCCCCGAATTGGGCGGGTTCGACAGCGGCTACTGTTTCCTTACCCTGGAATACCTGGCCCGCTGCTGGTCCTATACCCGCGACGAGCAGCTGCGGGCGGTTCTGGAGGGGACTCTCGGCTTTCTCCTCAACTTGGTGGCGCCCGACCTGACCACTGGGCGGGAATACAACCTCTGCGGCAATTCCTATGTCTCGCTGCTGGCGGCGGCGATCATGGGCGAGTTTTCCCCTGCCGCCCGGCGGCTTTTTCTCGAGGGGGCCTCCCGGGGCAACACCCTGCGGCAACTGGCCCAGGACGACCTGAGCGCCTGCTATCACCTCTACAACGGCCTGGAATCCTGGGACCACTACGAGCGTTACCGCGGGCTCTACACCGGGCAAGAAGAACCGTTGCCCTGTGTGGGGCCGCCGGGCCGGGAATATTTTTCGCAGGCCGGAATCCTCTCCGCCCGGGGAGAGGCCTGGTTTGCCCTGGCCGCCGCCCATCACGGCGGGCTCCTGAAAATCTATTCCGCGGGGGAGGAATGCCTTCTCGACCGGGGCTACCGCGTCCTTGACTCCGGTGGGGAGGAGACCGTCTCTTTCGGCTTGAGCCTTGCCGGCCCGGCCGCTGCGCTCCCGGAAGGCCTCCGGGTCGAGGCCGCTTTCCGAGCGCTCGCGTATTTTTTTCCCGGCCGCTTCGCCCGGGCCCTGCTGGCCTTTTTCTCCGCTCTCCCCGGCGGCTACCTTCCGCTCAAGAAGGGGGTGGATTTTTTCCGCCGGCGCAAGAAATCCTCCCTCCAGCTTTCCGGCATCTCCGGCCGGCCTTCGTCCCGCCGCCTGGTGCGTGAAATTATCTTGGGAGAGGAGGAGATCACGGTCACCGACCGCCTGCTCGGGAAGGCCCCGGCGGCCGTGATCGTGGAGGCCGAACTCCGCCGGGACGGGGTGGCGGTCTCCCGGCCCTTTGCCGCGGCCTCCGCGGAGGCCGCGAAAGTTTGGCGCCAGTGCGGGGAGGCGGTCGTGACCAAGCGCTATCCGACGGAGGACCTCGCGCGGGCCCGGATCGAGGTTTCCGGAGGCGCCGATGCCTAAAATCCGGCCCCGGGGCCGCTGGTTCGTGGTTCTGCAGGCGGCGGTCGTAGCCGCGATAGCGTTCTTCCTGGTCCGCTTTCTCCTGAACCTGGACTGGAAAGAGTTTTTCCGCAACCTGGGGGGGGCGGCTCCGGATGCCCTGTTGCTCTCGCTGCTGTTGACCGTTCTGGGTGGGCTCCTGGTCGCTTTCGGCTGGAGCCTGATCCTGCGCGCCCTGGGTCGGCCGGTCCCCGCGCCCGCCGCGGTCCGGGTTTACTACCTGAGCGAGATGGCCAAGTATGTGCCCGGCAAGATCTGGACCGCCCTGGGGCGGGCGGTGCTGCTGGAAAAGTGGGGGGTCCCCAAAGTGGTGACCGTCTCCACGGTCGGGATTATGCTCATCATCCTGGCCGCCTCCGGGGTGCTGGTGACGGGGGTTTCGCTCCCCTTCTGGCCGGCGCTCAAGCCGGAAGGGGTCTCGGGATGGTTTTATCCCCTGGTCCTGGGGCTTCCGCTCCTGGGCCTTCTGGCCCTCCACCCCCGGATCTTCGACCCGGTTCTCAACTGGTTTCTGCGCAAGGTGGAGAAGGTCCCGGTCCCGGTGCACCTCCCCTACCGCGCCACGGCGGGACTGGTTTTATACTGGAGTGGGCTCTGGCTGATCAAGGGGACCGCCACCTGGATCCTGCTCCGGGCGGTTTTTCCGGATTCGACGCCTCCCCCGCTCCCCTGGCTGGTCATGACCGGGGTGATGGCCCTTTCCTGGATCATCGGGGTCCTGAGCCCGTTCACCCCCGCCGGGCTGGGGATCGCCGAGCTGACCATCGCTGTCCTCCTGCCGCTCCTGTTCGGCCTCCCGGCTTCCTCCAGCGCCGCTTTCGCCTTCATCTGCCGGATCTGGGCGGTCCTGGCCGACCTGGTCTGTCTGGCGCTTGTCCTCCCCCTCGGCCGCCCCCGGCCTTCCCCTGGCCCGGGCGCCGAGGTTCACATGTAGACATGTAGGGCATGTAGAAAACCAGACTGAAGGAACTGCCGCCTTTTCAACCATGTAGGCCATGTAGGGCATGTAGATAAATTCGAATCCCCGAAACTCGAAATTCGAAACCGCAATAGCCGCCAGGTGGTTTGAGAAATTCGAATTTGAGATTTGTTTCGAATTTCTGACTTCGAATTTCGAATTTCCGGGTCCTGACTCCTGTTTCCTGATTTAGAGTCGAAATAATCTGTGAAAATCTGTGTAATCTGTGGAAAAAGAGGTAATCAGAGCAATCAGAGTCAATCAGGTGCAAAAGACGCTGCGAGGGAAAGATGCTGGAAGGGAAATCAATCGTGGTGGTCCTGCCCGCCTACAACGCGGCCCTGACCCTGGAGCGGACCTACCGGGAAATCCCTCTTGCCGTGGTGGACGACGTCATCCTGGTGGACGACCACAGCTCCGACCACACCCCCGAGATCTCCCGGCGTCTGGGGCTGGAGACCTATATCCATCCCGTCAACCGGGGCTACGGGGCCAACCAGAAGACCTGCTACCGCGCGGCTCTGAAGAAGGGGGCCGACATCGTGGTCATGCTCCACCCCGACTACCAGTATTCCCCCAAGCTGATCACGGCTATGGCCAGCATGATCGCGGTCGGGCATTTCGACCTCGTGCTCGGCTCGCGCATCCTCGGGGTGGGGGCGCTGAAAGGGGGGATGCCACCGCACAAATACGTTTTCAACCGCGTCCTCACGCTCCTGCAGAATTTCCTTCTCCACCACAAGCTTTCCGAATACCACACCGGCTACCGGGCCTTTTCCCGGGAGGTCCTGAAAACTCTCCCGTTCGAGGGCAACTCCGACGATTTCGTCTTCGACAACCAGGTTCTGGCCCAGGCCATCTACGCCGGTTTCCGGATCGGGGAGATCTCCTGCCCCACCCGCTACTTTCCCGAGGCCTCCAGCATCGATTTCCCCCGCAGCGTCCTTTACGGGCTGGGGGTGCTCAAGACTTCCGTCCTTTTCCGCCTGGCTCGCTGGGGGCTGGCCCGCCCGGCCCTCTTCTCCGATCTCCCCTCCCGCCGTTAAGGAACCGCCGCCTCATTCACATGTAGACGTGTAGGACATGTAGAAAACCCACTTTTCTCACGCAAAGACGCAGAGACGCCAAGACGCAAAATTTGGGTTTGTTTTTCTGGCTTTATGCTCTATGCCGAAACGTCCACAGATTTCACAGATTTTTACCTTCATACTCTTCATGGTGAAAAATGCAGGCTGAAGGCGGATTTGCGGTTTTATTCAGTCTTGGGGAGGGAAATCGACGGCCAGGACCCGGGCGATCTCCCCGGCGATCAGGAGGTGTGCCCGGGCGTTGGGGTGTTTGTCCACTCTTTTGGGGGGCTCGCCTCGGTAGTGCTGGTAGCTGTTCCGGAAAGCCCGGTGTTTTCTTCCGGGCGGGAGGGCCTGCAGCAGCAGGAGCTGGGCATCGATCACCGTCAGCCCGAGTTCGGCGAATTTTCTCGGCGGCGGGACGCGGTCGGCGGTCCAGGGCAGGTTGAGGATGTAGGCCTTGCCCCCGTTTTCCCGTGCCAGTTCGGAGATTTCGGAGTAAACCGCCCGCAGGATCTCCCAGGGGTTGTCGGCCGGTTCCGGCACGAGCCCGAGAAATTTCTTCAGGTGATAGAGGCCGAGACTCCAGTCGTCGTGGAGAAAGAGCGGGAGGGCGGCCCGGAAGTAAAATTTCAGGAAATCGGCGTTCGAATTTTCCGTGCCCCGGAAATCCTCGAAAGGCAAATCGAAGATGGCGGTGCGGAAAACCGGTTCCCGGATCCGCAAGCCCTCGTCATCCCGGTAGAAGTAGGGGCTGGGGAGATCCCGTAGTAGCTGGGGGCAAAGGGGTTCTGGGAGCGCTTCAGGAGCCAGGAAGACCACTGGACGATCACCGCTTGCGGCTTGAATTTGGGGATCAGTTCCCGGGCCCGCAGCAGCATCTCGAGGAGCCCGTAGCTGCAGACTCCGGCGTTCATGGAGTCCCAGCCCAGGATTTCCCCGGCCTGCCAGGTGAAAGTCTCTTCGGCCGCTGCCGCGTCCCCGTAGGTGAAGGAAACAGCCCAGGGAAAGCAACAGAGGCCTGCCCGGGCGCCGCCCGGAGTAAGCGACCGGAACCCGGCAGCCGAACTCGTCGTAGCGCATGGGGATGTCCGGGCCGATCGGGAAGGTGTGGACGCCGGCGGAGGCGGGGATGGGCGCGAAGCCCAATACCGGGTCGGCTTGGTGGCCCCGCCCCCGCCAGCCCCGCCCCCCTTCCTTCAGGTAACGGTAAATCGGCTGCGCCCGCCGCCAGGCGGAGAAGAGATAAACTCCCCCGGCGATTCCGGAGCACAGCGCCAGCGTCAGGATCACCGCCAGGGCGGTGAAAACCCGCCGTTTTTTTTCGCGATGGGCTGGTTCATGGTCGGAACCCGTTGCCGGGGGGCATTATTCGGTTTTTCCCGCCGGGAAGGCAACGCAATTCCGGGGCTTCTCCCACTTTGTCTGGGTAGTAATTAAAAAGTATAATCCGTGGCCGGCGGTTATGCACCTGGGTAATTGGTTGGATTCTTTTCTCCCGGCGAGTAAAATATTAATTCCAGCCGGATTTGCGAGGGAATGTAGCGATGAGCGGATACAACGGGAAAGGAACGATTCCCGAGAAGGGAAGGGTGGGGGCTTACCGGGAGCGGGTCTGCGGGAGCCGCTCCTGGGGCCGTTTCCTTCGGCAAGGGACCGTCTTGAGTCTTTTTTCCGGCTTTCCCACCATTCTGGGGGCCATGCTGCGCCCGCGCGCCTACCGGATGATCCTGGGA
>CAZIEA010000066.1:0-11317 GCA_964538495.1 uncultured bacterium
CCCCCATCCTCCGCCCCCGCTCCGGCTCCCGCAGGATGTCCGCGATCCGGTCCCCCAGGGCCGCGGGATCGCCGGGGGGGACCAGGTAACCGGTCCTCCCGTCCGCCACCAGCTCGGGGACGACCCCGACCGAGGTCGCCACCACCGGCTTGCCGCCGGCCATGTATTCCGCCACCGCCCGGGAATTCTCTTCGCTCCCCAGCGAGGAGAGGACACAGACCGAGGCGGCCGCGATGAAACGCGGGATGTCCTGTCTCAGGCCGGCGAAGACGACCCGGTCGGCGATTCCCAGTTCCGCGGCCAGCCGTTTCAGGTTCTCCGGCTCTCCCTGCCAGGGTTTCCCCGCCAGGACCAGGACCGCCCGGGGAAATTCCCGGCTGACCCGCTGCATTGCCTTGAGGAGCACCCGGTGGCCTTTCACCGGCGCCAGCCGCCCCACCAGCAGGACTACCGGCGTCCCGGGAGCGATGCCCAGTTCCCGGAAAAAGCCTCCGTCCGGTGCTGCCGGGCGGAAGATTTCCGCATCCACGGGGGCGAACAGGAGATGGACGCGATCTTCGGGCATGCCGACTTTCTCGAGCAGCCGGTCCCGGATGCGGGAGGAGGAGACAATGACGGCGTCGGTGAGTCTCCGGTAAAGAAAGCGGCTGAAAAAATTGCCCGAGGGGACTCGGGCGCCCCCCCGGAGATGGATCAAGGGGGCTCTCCCGCGCCCGGCCAGGGCGGCCAGCAGGTGGGAAGTCGAGCGGACGGAGTGGATGAGATCGTAGCCGCCGCGCCCGATCAGTTTCGCGAGCCACCTGAGGTCGCGGCAGAAGTCGAGCGGAGCGCGGTCGGGGCGGGGTCCGGGCAGTTCCAGGGAAAGAATCGAGGGTTCGAGATAACGGGCGAAGGTTGCTCCCGCGGCGGCGGCCAGGGTCACCTCCATTCCCATCCGGGCCTCGGCCCGGGCCGCCGCCAGGGCGTACTCGGTCTCCCCGTTCCATTTCCGGGCGTGGCTGACGATCAGCACTTTGAGTTTGCGCCGATTCTCGTCGATTTTCATGAGCGGTTGGTTTTCTTGGCTCTCGCGCCGGATTACGGATTACTGATTACGGTTTACCAGGTTTTACGCTCGGCAGGGGAATAAAGGCAAATTTTCCTGTGGCCGCCGTGTTCTCTGTGGTGAAATAACGTGTAAACTCTCAAGCATCACGAATTAAACTACATGCCCTACATGTTCTACATGGTTGAAAAGGCGGCAGTTGCTTCAGCCTTCAGCCTGCTTTTTCACCATGAAGACCATGAAGGTAAAAATCTGTGAAATCTGTGGACTCCCCTCAAGCGTCAACCCACACAAAACTTAAAGAGCCTGAAGTATAAATTCTAAATGACCCCGGAGAAACTAAAGAAAATCCCGGCCTGGGTGACCGCCGTCTGCCTCTTGGTCCTGCTGGTCGGGATTCACGGCCACGAGGCCTGGACCCCGGACGAGCCCCGCGAAGCGGAAATCGCGCGCGCCCTGGCCGAGGGCGACTCCTGGCTGATCCCGCGGCTTTCCGGCCGCCCCTTCGTGGAAAAGCCCCCCTTCTATTACTGGGTTTCCGCCTTGAGCATCGCCGCGGCGGGCCGGCTTATCGGCCCCACCGCCGCCGCTCGCGGCGTCTCCGCCATAAGCTCCGCGCTCACGCTTTTACTGGTCTGGGCGGCCGCGCGCCGGCACCTGGGGAAGGCGCGCGCCTTGGAGCCCGTTCTGGCCCTCTGTACCATGTACGGTTTCGTGCTTTACGCCCATTGGATCAACATCGACCCCCTGTTGATGTTTCTTTCCACGGCGGCCGTCCTGTTTTTCTTTACCGGGGTCGAACGCGGCTCTCCCCCCCTCCTGCTGGGGGGATACCTGGCCGCCGGCCTGGCTTTCCTGAGCAAAGGGCTGGTGGCTTGGCTCCTGATCGCCTTGCCCTGGCTCCTGATCGCCTGGCTGCGCCGGGACGGGCTTCGCCGCCGAGCCGCCTGGCACGCGGCCGGCATCTTGCTCCTGCTCCTGCCCCCGGTTGCCTGGATGATCGCCTTCCGGATCCAAGGCTCTCCGGAGTTGTGGCGGGAGTGGTTCGTGATCAATCACCTGGGTCGGTTCACCGGGCAAGCCGCCTATCTCGGGCACATCAAGGGGCCGTTCTTCTACTTCCGGACGCTCCCGGTCCTGGTCGCGCCCTGGACTCCGTTGCTGCTGGACTGGCTCTTCCGGCGGGGCTGGAGAAGGTTCCGGCAGGAGCCGCCGGAATCGCGAAGATTGCTCTGGTGTTTGACGGCCTGGGCGCTGGGCGGGTTCGTCCTGCTGACGCTTTCCAGCACCAAGCGGGAGATATATCTGCTTCCCCTGCTTCCCCCCCTGGGGATACTGGCGGGCCTGGCGGCGCCTCTTTGCTCGGCCTGGGTCCGGATTTTCTACCGCTGGTTCGGGGTCGTGCTTTTTCTTCCCCTGCCCGTCTTTTCCGCCTTGAGCCTGGCCTGGAGCGGGGAAAAGGTCGTCGTCCGCTGGGGGCTCAATCTCCCCGTGCTCGTCTGCGCCCTGCTGGCGGCTTTTGCCCTGTTTAAGTTAAAAAACCACTGTTTCCCGCGGCTGGCCGCCTTGAGCGGGCTTTTTTATCTGGCTTTCTTCTTTAGCGTTTTCCCCGTCCTCGATCAGGTCTGGAGCTACGAGCCGGTGGCGCGGGCGATCGCCGGCGCCATCCCCGCGGGCCGGGAAAGCCGGGTTTGCGGCTGGCACGCGGGCGAGGTGGAACGGGCGATCTTCCCTTATTACTGCGGATTCCCTCTCCCTGACGTCCGGGACCGGGACCGCCTGGTCAGGATACTGGCCGGCACGGACCCGCAATTCGACCTGGTGATCGTGTCCAGGCTGGAAGAGCATTTCCTCCCCGCCGACGATCCCCCTCTCCCGCCTTGGGAGGTTCTCTTCCGGCACCGGAAAGGCTCCGGCCGGTATTTTTATCTCATCTCCGGCCGGTCCGCCCCCCCGCCCTGATTTCAACCTGCCGGTCGGCTCCGGTCCGATGCCTGAAACGACTCATAAACAGAAGATGTTGCTGATTTCTTTTGGGATTTTGCTCGGCATTATCTTTCTTGAGGTCGGATTGAGACTCGGCGGTTTTGTTTATCTGTACTTCCAGGAAAGGGCCAATTTGGCCTCCATGAGGGAGAAGGGCGATTTTGTGATTATGTGCCTGGGCGAATCCACCACCCAGTCCGGAGGGGCGACATCGTATCCCCGGCAACTGGAATGGCTCCTGAATCAGCAAGATACCGGGATCGCGTTTGCCGTGATAAACAAAGGCATCTCGGGCGCCAATACCGCTAATATCGCCGCCGCTTTGTCCGAGAACTTAGAGCGTTACCGCCCGGATATGGTCATTACCATGATGGGGATAAACGATGGTCCCAACACGGCTGTTTACGAGGACACCGCTAACGTCAAATCGCGGCTCTTCTTGGAACAATTCCGAGTTTATAAGTTAGCCCGCTTGCTCAAGGAGCGTATCGCGCATGCGCTTAATCTCCGGATGACGAACGCTCGAGCGGTTCCGGAGAACCGGGAGCAGGAAGTCGAGGCGCCGAAAAATCCGGCGGTTCGGGTCGGAGACGCCGCCGGGCCCGGAGCCGAAAATGACGCGGAAGTCTATGACCGCTATATCCGCCTGGCGCGCCTCGCGCACAGGCAGAAGGGCGACAGGGACGAGGCGGAAAAATATTATCTGAAGGCCATAGCCCTTCAGCCCGAGAATGATCGGGCATATGCCGCGGGCGGGGACGGGATAATCTCGCTATACCGGGAGCAGAGTAAATGGGACAAAGCCCAAGAACTGGCGGAACGGGTTGTTGCGATCAACCCGAATAACGTGCTGGCCTACTCCGAACTGGGTAGATGTTACGAACACAAGGGCAGAATAGACGATGCCGTCCGGATGTATCACAAGTCTTTTGAATTGGATCCGATGCACAATACACCTTTTTCCAAGTTGACGTTTTATTACAATAAATCGGGCCAATTTGAGGATGCGGAACGGATATGCAGGAGACGACTCGCGATCCGGCCCGAGGATGAGGCGTCGAACGCGGCGTTGGCCCTTACTTATCATCAATGGGGAAAAGAAGACCTGGCCGAAAAATATTTCGGCGTGGCAGGTGAATTAAGGGCGGTTTTTAACCCGCGGACGGCTTTGAACTACAGGCGGATAATCAACACCCTCCTGGATAAGGGGATTCAACCGGTATGCATGCAGTATCCGTTGCGAAATATTAACGACCTTTCCAACCTGCTCCCGGATCAGGAAATGATTATATTCGTTGATAATGAGAGCGCATTTAAACAAGCATTGAGCAAGGGCAAGTATGAGGATTATTTCGTCGATCAATTCGCCGGGGATTTCGGACATTGCACGCCAAGGGGGAACCGGCTGATAGCGGAAAACATATTCGCGATTCTCGCGGATACGTATTTTAAGGATAGCCGGTTTATTGACAGAGGTTCGGAAAAAGCCCAAGCCGGGAAGACATCTTTTTTAAGAAGAGGCAACCTGCTTACTTCCGATGCCGCCGCGATTTCCCTCTCCACTAATAATCGCGACGATCAGACCGCCTCCGCGTTGACCGACCATGACCCGCATACATACTGGCACGTATCGCTCGATCACATAGGGGAACCGGCCTGGGTGATCGTTGATTTCGGAGAGGGGAATGAAAAGAAAGTGCGCTCCTTGGCGGCGCTTCCGCGGCAGGATATTCCGCGCCAGTTCTTTCGCTCCGCCAAATTGCTCGGAAGCGCCGACGGCCGGGACTGGGCGACGATAAGCGGGATAACTCAGGAGTCGGTTCCTGACGGCGCCTCGTGGAATAAATGGACGTTCCAAAATGACGAAGTTTTCCGCTACTATCAATTGCTTATACTTGACGGGCATGAGGATGGGGCAGCCCACCGGTTCTACTCGATGTCGGAATTGGCCATGTTCGAATTTTGATTTTCGTCTATGCCCGCTCGCGCCTCGGCCGACGAAAAGCAAACTGAGGGCTGAAGGAACCGGCGTGCTATTTACATGCGGGCGTGTAGAACCGAGTGGCTGAAGAGGACTTAGGGGTGGACCGGACCGCGCTGATCGGAGGGGAAATTTCCGCCGGAAGGGGATACTCGTGCAGGCGGTGATTCTCTGCGGGGGCCTGGGGACCCGGCTGCGCCCGGTCACCGAATCCGTCCCCAAGGCCCTGGTCGAGGTCGGGGGCCGGCCTTTCCTGGAGATCCAGCTCGAGCAGCTCCGCCGGGGGGGGATCAGCGATTCGGTCCTGCTCACCGGCTACCTGGGGGAAATGATCGAGGAGTATTTCGGGCCGGGGGCGGAGGGGCTGCCCCGGCTGAAATATTCTCGGGAGGAAAAGCCCCTGGGGACGGGGGGCGCGCTCCGGAAGGCCGCCGCCCTCCTGGGCCGGGAGTTCTTCCTGGTCAACGGGGATACCTTTCTCCCGGCCGATTACCGGGATCTCCTTCGGAGCCTGCGGAAATTCGCCGGGGTGGGGATCTTGAGCGTTTATCCCGCCGCCGGGACCCCGCGGACCCCCAACCTGCGTCTGGGGGAGGGGGGGCGGATCGCCGGCTACGACCGCGCGGGCGACCCGCTTGCCGGCTATGCCTTCGTGGACGCCGGGGTGGCGGTCTTCCGAAAAAAGCTCCTGGATTTTTTTCCAGATCGGGAGGTTTTCTCCCTGGAGCAGGATGTTTACCCTCTCCTTGCCGAGGGGGGGCTTTTAGGTTCGGCGGTTTCGGGGCAGGATTTTTACGACATCGGGACCCCGGAGCGGCTGGAGCGCTTTCAGAACTTCCTCGGCCGAACTAAGATTTCCGCGGATTAATTTTGTCCACAGATTACACGGATTAACCGCGAATCTTGCGAATCTACACAAAACAAAACTAAGATTACGCAGATTGCGCAGATTACTTCCGTCCACAGATTACACGGATTAACCGCGAATCTCGCGAATCCCCACGAATCAAGGCAACGGATTACTGATTACTGATCACGGATTACGGGCCTTCATGCTCTTCATGATCTTCATGGTGAAAAAAAAGCAGGCTGAAGGAACTGCCGCATTTTCAACCATGTAGGCCATGTAGGGCATGTAGAAGAGTTCAGGCGCGAGAATCGGTATCTGGATCGGAATCGCTATCGAGTGCGCCAGTCACCACATTCTGATTGCTGCCCACACAGATATGGAAGAGAGTCAGAAAAAATAATCTGTGGAAATCTGTGTAATCTGTGGAAAAAACTCGATCCGGGTAATCCGTGGACAAGGGGAAAAAGGGAAGTGGAAACCAAATACGCGCTTCTGAGCGTCTCGGATAAGTCGGGGATCGAAGAGCTGGCCCGGGCCCTGGCCGCGGCCGGGTTCGTCCTCCTTTCCAGCGGGGGAACGGCCTCGGCCCTGGAGAAGGAAGGCATTCCGGTCCGGAGGGTTTCCGAGCATACCGGGTTCCCGGAACTGCTGGGGGGGAGGGTTAAGACCCTGCACCCCCGGATTCACGCCGGAATTCTGGCCCGGCGGACGGACCCTGAACACCTGGCCCAACTCAAAGGGGAGGGCATCCCCCCTATCGACCTGGTTGCGGTCAACCTCTACCCTTTCCGGGAAGCCCTGGCGGCCGGCCGGCCGCCGGCGGAACTGACCGAGTTGATCGACATCGGGGGGGTGGCCCTCCTGCGGGCCGCGGCGAAGTCCTGGGAGGACGTCGCCGTCCTGCCCGATCCTTCCTTCTACCCGGAGGCGATCCGGCAGTTGCGCGAAGCCGGCGCCTGGGAGCGGGAGTCGCGGCGCCGCTGGGCCGGAGCCGCCTTCGCGCTGAGTGCGGCCTACGACGCGGCGGTGGCAGGCTGGTTTTCCCGCGATTGTTTCCCGGAGACTTACCTTCTGGCCGGGCGGCTTCGCCAGCGCCTGCGCTACGGGGAAAACCCCCAGCAAGCGGCGGCTTTTTACGAGACCGCCCCCGGGGTGGGGACGGCCATCGCCGGCTCGCGCCTGCTCGGGGGGAAGGAACTGAGCTACAACAACCTGCTCGACCTGGAGAGCGCCCTCGGCCTGATCCTGGAGTTTTCCGTCCCGGCTGCGGTCATTGTCAAGCACACCAACCCCTGCGGCTGCGCCTTGGGCCCCGGCCCGGCGGAAGCTTTTACCCGGGCGCTGGAGTGCGACCCCAAGTCGGCTTTCGGGGGAATCGTGGCCTTGAACCGGGAAGTGGACGGCGGGACCGCCTCTTTGCTCTCCGGGATTTTTTTGGAAGCGGTGATCGCGCCCTCCTTCAGCCCGGAGGCGCTGGAGACGCTGAGGCGGAAGAAAAACCTGCGCCTCCTGGCCGCCGGACCCTTCCGGGCCCGGGACAGGAGCCTGCAGGCGAGAACGCTTTATGGCGGTTTCCTGCTCCAGGAAACCGATGCCGCCCCCGGGGAGGGGTTCGAGACCGTGGCCGGTCCCGCGCCCGCGCGGGAAATAAGGGAGGACCTGCTTTTCGCCGCGAGCGTCTGCAAGCACGTCAAGTCCAACGCCATCGTCCTGGCCCGGGAGAAGGCGACCGTGGGGATCGGGGCCGGGCAGATGAGCCGGATCGACGCCGCCGAACTGGCCTTGAAGAAAGCGGCGGCCTCCGGGATCCCCGTGGCCGGTTCGGTGTTGGCTTCCGACGCCTTTTTCCCTTTCCGGGACGTGGTGGACCTGGCTGCCTCCGCCGGGATCAGGGCCGTGATCGAGCCGGGGGGGTCGATCCGGGACGCCGAGAGCGTCGCCGCCGCCAAAGAACACGGGCTGACCCTGGTCTTCACCGGGGTCCGGCACTTCCGCCACTAGCGAAGCATGGGGCATAGAGCATAGGGCATAGGGTCGCCAAGGAAACCGATTCGTCCACAGATTTCACAGATTACCCTTCATGTTTCTTCATGGTCTTCATGGTGAAAAAAGCAGGCTGAAAGAACTGCCGCCTTATTCACATGTAGACATGTAGGACATGTAGAAAACCTGCTTTTTAGATTACCCCTTCATGTTTCTTCATGGTCTTCATGGTGGAAAAAGCAGGCTGAAGGAACTGCCGCCTTATTCACATGTAGACATGTAGGACATGTAGAAGGGTTCAGGGTTCGGGGTTCAGGGCGCTGTGCATCGTATCTGTACTCGAACTCGTACTCGTACTCGGCATAGCGCATAGCGGCGCCGGGCGGTCGTTATCGTTATCGTTGTCGTGGTCATAATCGTAATCGAAATAATCTGTGTAAATCTGTGAAATCTGTGGAAAAAGAGGCAAGCAGAGGAATCAGAGTTAATCAGGTGCAAAAGTTCGCACCTCCTGAACCCTGAACCCTGAACCCTGTTTCCTGTATCCTGGTCACACAAAAGGGGGAAAATTGAACGACTACGATATTGACGAGGCCCTGAGAAAGGCGGTGATCAGGATCGTCCGGCGGGCGATCCGCCTGGGGCGGGCCAAGGGCCGCACCATTACCCTGGCCCGCTCGGCGGCGATGAAGCCGGTGGATGTGCAGGAGCTTGACCCCGACACTCCGGAGGGGTTTCGGCGGCTCCAGGAGCTGCTCCGGGGCAGGACCAATTACTACACCTTCGCCGGTCTGGGCAAGCTCTCCGAGAGAAACCGCATCCACTGGACCGCGCTCAACCGCCCCCTTTGGCGGCGGGCTCTCTTGAGCGCGCTGATTTTTACGGCGATGTTCCTGCGCGCGAGCCGGTTCAAGAACCGGCTTTACCGGCTGGCCGGGGTCAGGCTGGGGGGAAACACCGAGATCATGCAGGGCTGCTGGCTGGATCACTTCTGCCCGGAGCTGATCGAGATCGGGGACGACTCCATGCTCGGGGCTTTCTGCAAAATCTCCACCCACGCCTACGAGGGAGCGGGCAAGTTCCGCCTCGGGCTGGTCAAGATCGGCGAGGGCTGCATCCTGGCCTCCGGGGTCTCCCTGGCCGCGATCCGGATCGGGGACGGGGTCCGGGTGATGCCCAACGCCACCCTGAGCCCCTTCTTCGCCCGCCTGCACCCGGGGAGCCTGGTCGTCACCCCCGCCCCGGTCGTGACCCAGCTCCCCCCCAAGGGCATAGAGCATAGAGTTGCAAAAAACCGTAATCCGTAATCAGTGATCCGTAATCCGTCGCCTTGATTCGTGGGGATTCGCGAGATTCGCGGTTTCCTTCAGTCTTCAGCCTTCAGCCGTCAGCCTGTCTTTTAAATCTGTGAAATCTGTGGACGAATAGGAGGCGGGAGATGTTCAAGATCGGGATCGTCGGCACCTTCGGGGTGGGCAAGACCACCTTCGTTCACCGGCTCTTCAGCGAGCTGAAATACCGCTCCTTTACGGTCGAGCTGGTTCCCGAACTCTCCCGGCTCTGCCCCTACGACATCAACGAGAGCGGCCAGGTCACCCGCGGGCAGTACTGGATCCTCAAGGAGCAGATCCGGCTCGAACTCGAGCACGGGGAACTCCTCCCCGACTTTCTGCTCTGCGATCGCTGCGTCTTCGACAACACCGTCTTCGCCGCCCGGGGGGCCGAGCTCGGTTACGTGGAGCCCCGGGTTTACCAGGCCATCCGGGATTCCGCCGAAACCTGGGCTGCCACCTACTCCTTGCTGGTTTACACCCGGCTCGAGGATCATCTGCGCCTGAGCGCCAACCGGGGGATGGCCGACGGGGTCCGCTCCACCAACGAGGATTTCCAGCTCGACATCGAGCGACGCCTGCGCGAGATCTGGGACCGCAGCCAACTTCCGCGCCTGGAGGTTTCCGGGAACCTGCCCGAGCGGCTGGAACAGGTGATTTCGCGCTTAGCGGCGATGACCGGAGACGACCGCCTCAAGACCCGCGAGTTCCCCTTTTAAGATTAACCGCCAATCCCGAAGATTAACCGCGAATCTCGCCAATCCGCACAAATCAAGGCGACGGATTACTGATTACGGATCACGGATTACATTGGCTTTCCTGACTCCTGTTTCCTGCATTCTGGGGTTTCGACGGATAACGGATTACTGATTACGGACCACGGTTCTTTACCGGAATCGGAATAATTATCTTGCCGGGGGGAACGGTTTGGAGCTACCTTAAAAAGTGGCGGGGTATCGTCCCCGTCCTGCCTCAAGCTCACTAACCTTTTTGCCACAGGGGGAAGAGTATGAAGAAGCTGGTCCTGGCGTTGGCGGCGGTGTTCATGGCCCTGGCGATGGTTTCCTCCGCTCCGGCGGTTTCGATTTACGACATTCAGACCGGGAGCGCCACCGGCACGGTGGGCGTGACCGGGATCGTAAGCTACGTGGATTCCGCCGTGGCCCAGAAACAGTCCTCCTTTTACGACTTCTTCATTGCCGACGCTTCCGGGGCCTATAACGGGATCTGCGTCTTCCAGGGGGCCTACGGGGTGGAGATCGGGGATTGGGTCCGGCTGACCGGGACCGTCTCGGCTTTTAACGGCAAGACCAACATCGTCAGCCTGACCTCCTTCAGCATCCAGTCCCGGGGCAACGAGCCCTACGCCCCGGTGGTGATCACCACCGCCCAGGTGGCCGACGAGCAGTTCGAAGGCTGTCTGGTCACCCTGGAGAACGTCGAGGTTACCAACCAGCACGTCACTTCCGGCAAGTGGCAGGTCCAGCCGGTCGGGGGCGGGACCGCCGCCACCCTGGACGACGAGCTCGACTACAACTATTTCCCCAAGAACGGCGACCGGTTCGACTCCATCACCGGCCTGGTCTGGCGCAACACCAGCTCCTCCCCCGTCCAGTGGCTCCAGCCCCGCTTCACCGCCGACTTCTCCGCCGCCAGCGACATCCTGCCCAACTACGCCCTGCGCGGGACCGTGGTCACCATGGACTCGAGCTTCACCGTCCACCCGGACGCTTATGTCGTGGTGGAGGGGGATAACATCGTCGAGGTTACCGACACCCCTCCCGCGGTCTCGGTGATCGAAGTGGACGGGATCATCTTCCCGGGTTTGATCAGCACCCACGATCACCTGGCCTACGGGCTTTGGGACTTCATCCCTTTCACCGAGGCCCCCAACTTCAAGGACCGCAACGAGTGGGCCGCCACCCAGATGTACTGTGACTTCAAGGTTCAGTACGGCGGGTTCAGCGCCTACTACGACCAGATCTCCAAGCTGGTCGAGGTCCGGATGGCCTCCTCGGGCGGGACCGTGACCCAGAGCCAGGTCTCGAGCAAGATCAGCCACGCCGACGACAACCTAGCCAAGCTCGGAGTGGGAATCATCAACGGGGAGCGCTACCCCGGCCGCTGCTACGACAAGGTGG
>CAZIEA010000067.1:0-6890 GCA_964538495.1 uncultured bacterium
AAACCGTAATCAGTGATCCGTAATCCGTAATCAGTCGCCTTGATTTGTGTGGATTGGCGAGATTCGCGGTTCTCTTCCGCCTAACTTCCTTACCACAGAGAGCACAGAGGGAAAGCTTCAGGCCACAGAGAAAACTTTTTTCTTACCATGAAGATCATGAAGAAACATGAAGAAAAAATCTGAGTTAATCTGTGAAATCTGTGGACAGTTCAGCATAGAGCATAGGGCAGAGGGCATAGGGTCTGGTCGAACCGGTAAACCGTAATCAGTGATCCGTAATCCGTAATCAGTCGCCTTGATTTGTGTGGATTGGCGAGATTCGCGGTTCAATCAGTATTATTCGTGGAAAGCGGTGATCGCAATTAACTCGAGGAGGAAGAAGATGAGTTCGGTCAGCTACAAGGAGTTAGGACTGGTCAACAGCAAGGACATGTACGCCCGGGCGGTCAAGGGCGGCTACGCCATCCCCGGCTACAACTTCAACAACATGGAGCAGCTCCAGGCCATCATCCAGGCCTGCGTCGAGACCAAGTCCCCGGTCATTCTCCAGGTCTCTTCCGGCGCCCGCAAGTACGCCAATGCCACCCTGCTGCGCTATATGGCCAAGGGAGCGGTCGAATATGCCAAGGAACTCGGCTGCGGGATTCCGATCGTGCTTCACCTCGATCACGGGGACACTTTCGAACTTTGCCGGGACTGCATCGACAATGGTTTTTCCTCGGTCATGATCGACGGGTCTTCCCTGTCCTACGAGGAAAACGTGAAACTGACCCGCCAGGTGGTGGAGTACGCCCATTCCCGAGCCGACTACGTTTCGGTCGAAGGGGAACTGGGAGTCCTGGCCGGGGTCGAGGACGAGGTTTCCTCGGAAAAATCGCACTATACCAAGCCCGAGGAAGTCGAGGATTTCGTGCGCCGGACCGGGGTGGACTCCCTGGCCATCTCGATCGGGACCTCGCACGGGGCCAACAAGTTCACTCCTGAGCAGTGCACCCGCAACGCCGACGGCATCCTGGTCCCCCCCCCCTTGAGGTTCGACATTCTCGAGGAAGTGGAGCGCCGCCTGCCCGGATTTCCCATCGTTCTGCACGGCTCCTCCTCGGTGCCGCGCGAACAGGTGGAGATCATCAACCGCTACGGGGGAAAGCTCAAAGATGCCGTGGGGATTCCCGAGGAGCAGTTGCGTCGGGCGGCCGCCTCCGCCGTCTGCAAGATCAACATCGACTCCGACGGCCGTCTGGCCATGACCGCCGCCATCCGGGAAGTTCTGGCCACCAAACCCGCCGAGTTCGATCCCCGCAAGTACCTGGGCCCGGCCCGTACTTCCCTCAAGGATCTTTACCGGCACAAGAACATCAATGTCCTGGGGTCGGCGGGGAAGGCTTTTTAGGCGGGTTTAGAACTCGTACTCCAGCCCGATCCGGAACTGCCAGTTCCAGAAGTCTTCTTCGTCCTCGACCGTGACCGAGCCGGTCTCGTCATTGCTGAAGGTCATGGACCTCTCGATCTTGGTGACGACATAGCGGAATTCGGTGTTCAGATAAATGTAAGGGGAAAGTTCGAAATCCGCTCCCCCGGCGATGTGAAAACTGGCCTTGCCTTTGATGTCCCCGGTGATAGCGGTGGGGTAGGTCGTGGTCCCATCGCTGATGTTGACGCTTCCGTTGATCTTGGAGTCGATGTAGTAGTAGCCCCCGCCCACTCCCAGGTAGGCTCGAGCGCGCAGGGATTCCAGGACCGGGGAGAAAAAGAGCGCGGTGAAATAAAGGGGATAGACCTTGTCCGTCTCGTCGTAACTCACTTCGGGGTCGGGAACCGAGTAAGGCATGGTCACCAGCTCGTCCACTTTCCACTGGAAGAAGTCGCCCCCGATCTCGATTCCCATGGTTTCGGTGAACTTGTACTTGACGATGCCCCCGAAGCCGATCTGGTTGTCGAATTCGTTGGCCTTGGGGTTGAGATAGCCGGCGTGGGCCCCGACCCGGAACTCCCCGGCGCGAACCGCCCCGGCGGCGGCCAGGCCGCAGGCGGCGATGACGGCCAGATGACTCAAGCGCATATATATTCTCCCTTTCTCGGCAAACTTAAGTTTTGTCCCGCTCGTTATACGTCCGCCATGCCCGGGAAGTTCATCCCCCGCCGGCAAAACAGACAATTAAGGCCTTCCCGCGGCAAAGTAAAGGCTAAACTCATTCTTGGCTTAGGGGTTGAAGATCGGCCCCGGGTCTGTTAAGAATCCCGCCAAGCACGCTGGGGGCCGCCCATGACGGATATCATTTACACCGGAGTTTGTCTGCTGGCCAGTTACCTGCTCGGGGCCGTGCCCTGGGGATATATCCTGGCCCGCCGTTTCAAGGGAGTGGATGTCACCAAGACCGGGAGCGGCAACATCGGTTTCGCCAATGTCCTCCGGGTGGCCGGGACGGTGCCCGGGGTTTTTACCCTGATTCTCGACACGGCCAAGGGTTATGTCGCGGTCGCCACGGTGGCGCCCTGGTGCGCCCATCGGGCTCCCGGGCTGCCGCCGGAGATCCTGGCCCTGGTTGCTTTCGCCGCGGTGGTGGCAGGGCATATCTGCTCGGTTTTTCTCCGCTTCCGGGGGGGGAAGGGCATGGCTCCGGCGGGAGGAGCGCTGCTGGCTCTCTCCTGGCCGGTGCTTTCCATCTGCCTGGCCGTCTGGCTGATCGTGGTCTGGTTCACTCGTTACATCTCCCTGGGCTCCATCGCGGCCGCCCTGGCTCTCGCCCCCCTGATGCTTCTGTTCGGCAAACCTTATTATGCGGTGATCTTCTCGGCGGCGCTGGCGGTGGTGGTGATCGCCCGGCACTACGGAAATATCAGGAGGTTGCTCAAGGGGAAGGAAAACCGGCTGGAAGCGCGCAAGCTCCACCGGGGCGACCTGGCCAGGCTGGTCCGCCGCTACCAGAAAAGGCGTTCCAAGGTGGCGGTTCTGGGCGACGGAGGCTGGGGAACCGCCCTGGCTCTGTTGTTGTTTCAAAAAGGGGAAGAGGTCGCCCTTTGGGGGGCATTCCCTGATTATATCGCCGAAATGCGTTCCACCCGGCTCAACTCCCGCTACCTTCCCGGAGTGGAAATCCCCCCCGGTTTGGAGATGACCGGGGACATGGGGGAGGCTTTGCGGGGCGCCGACGCGGTGATACTGGCCGTTCCTTCCGCCTACATGAGGGAGATTTGCGCCCGGGCCCGGGAGTTCGTTCACGCCTCTTCCCTGGTCCTGAGCGTGGCCAAGGGGCTGGAGCTGGGGAGCCTGAAGCGGATGTCGGAGGTAGCCATGGAGGAGCTGTCCGTCCGGCAGGTGGCCGTGCTTTCCGGGCCCAGCCACGCCGAGGAGGTGGCGCGGGGCCTGCCCACCACGGTGGTGACGGCTTGCGCGGACCTGGACACCGCCTACCGCGCCCAGGCCCTGCTGCTGACCGAGCGTTTCCGCGTTTATTCCCACGACGATGTCGTGGGGGTGGAGATGGGGGGGGTGCTCAAGAACGTGATTGCGATCGCGGCCGGCATTGGCGATGGCTGCGGCTTCGGCGACAATACCAAGGCCGCTCTTCTGACCAGGGGCATTGTCGAGATCTCGCGCCTGGTCCAGGCCCTGGGCGGACGCCCGGAGACGGTCTGGGGCTTGAGCGGGGTGGGGGACCTGATCGCCACTTCCTTCAGCCCCTACGGGCGGAATCTGCGTTTCGGGCGGATGGTGGGGGAGGGCATTCCGGTCGAGGAAGCCCTGGCGGGCACCCGGATGGTGGTGGAGGGAGTCGCGGCGGCCCGGGCGGCCCGGGAATTGGCCCGGCGGCTTGAGGTGGAGATGCCGATCGTGGAGCAAGTCTACGCCATTCTCTACGAGCGCAAATCGGTGCGCGAGGCGTTGCGGGAACTCATGAACCGTGATCCCAAAGGGGAATGATCAGCGAATAACAAGATGCCTTACAAGTTCTACATGGTGAGAAAAGGCAGGTGAAAGAGGTCTTGGAAAAGCTGTTGCCCGTGTTCTCCCAATAAGCGTATATTGCCTTTTTACGAAGTTTCGGGGCGTGGCGCAGCCTGGCTAGCGCGCATGAATGGGGTTCATGAGGTCCCGGGTTCGAATCCCGGCGCCCCGACTCGGCCTCTCCCGCTCCGGCGGGAGGGGCCTTCATGCTCATACTCGTACTCGAAAGACAGGCTGAAGGCTGAAGGGAAACCGGCATCACGCCAAGACGCTAAGACGCCAAGAAAACCGATTCGTCCACAGATTTCACAGATTGAACTACAGGCTGAAGGAAAGGCCGCTTTATTCACCATGTAGGACATGTAGATAAATTCGAAATCCGAATGACGAAATTCGAATGAAATTCGAAACCGCGAATCTCGCGAATCCCCGCCAATCCAGGTGACGGATTACGGATCACTGATTACGGATTACGAGTATTCCTGACTCCTGTTTCCTGTATCATGATTTGGATAAAAAATAATCTGCGCAATCTGTGAAATCTTAGTTTAAGTTGGCGTGAATTCGCGAGATTCGCGGTTTAATTCCGTAGCCAACAGCAGGTAAGAACGATGAGAAAAATCAGGATTGGAATGATCGGTTGGGGAACCGTGGGCGGCGGGGTCCTCAAGATTCTCAAAGCCAACGGGAAACTGATTTCCCGGCGGCTGGGCGCGGAGTTCGAGGTGGCCCGGGTGGCTGATCTCGATCTCTCTCGTCCGCGCCCGCTGCGTCTCCCCCGGGAGAAGCTTTGCCGGGACGGGTTCGAGGTGGCGCGGGATCCCGGGGTGGACGTGGTGGTGGAGCTGATCGGCGGGCTGAGTCCGGCCCGGGAAATGATTCTGGCGGCCCTCAAGGCCGGCAAGCCGGTGATTACCGCCAACAAGGCGGTTTTGGCCCTCCACGGCCGGGAGATCTTCCGGGCCGCGCGGCGTTGCGCCCTCCCGGTTTTTTTCGAGGCCAGCGTGGGGGGGGCGATCCCGGTGGTTAAGGGCTTGCGCGAAGGTCTGGCGGCTAACCGGATTTCCTCCATTCTCGGCATCGTCAACGGCACCACCAACTATATCCTGAGCCGGATGACCAGCGAGGGGATATCCCTGGAATCCGCGCTTTCCGAGGCCCAGAAACTGGGCTACGCCGAACCCGATCCCAGCCTGGATCTGGCCGGCCTGGACTCCGCCCACAAACTGGTCATTCTGGCTTCCCTGGCGTTCGGCCGCTGGCTTTCTCCGCGGGGAGTGCTGGTCGAGGGAATAGAGGATGTGGCCCCGGTCGATATCCTCTATACCGGGGAACTCGGATATGCGATCAAACTCTTGGCCATCGCCAAGGAAAGCCCGGAAGGCATCGAGATGCGGGTTCATCCCACCCTTCTGCCCAGGAACCACCTTTTGGCCTCGGTGAGCGGGGTGCTCAACGCGGTTTATCTGGAGGGCGATTTCAGCGGCCCGAGCATGTTCTATGGCCGGGGGGCTGGCGCCGCCCCGGCCGCCAGCGCTGTGGTCGCCGACCTGATCGAGGCCGGCCGCTTCCTTATGGCCGGAGGCAGCCCCGTCCGGATCGCCTCGGAAGAGGGCGGTTCCGCCCGGCTCCGCCCCCTGGGAGGGATCCGCTGCCGCCATTATCTGAGGGTGCAGGCCCTGGACCGGCCGGGGGTGCTGGCCGAGATCGCCAGCATCCTGGCCCGGGAAGGGATCGGAATCGCTTCCGTGATTCAGCGCGGCCGCCGGAAGCGCGGATCGGTTCCCGTCATCCTCATGACCCATCAGGCCGAAGAAAACAGCATGGCTCGGGCGCCGGATTGGTCGCCTGGAGGCAGTCAAGGGCCGGCCCGTCCGGATCCGGGTCGAGTCTTGAGCGCTCCCGCAGAACCGAGTGGACGATATGGACAAAGTGGACTTAGTGGACTGGTTCCTGAACCCCGAACCCTGAACCCTTGAAACACGTAATCATACTCGGCGACGGGATGGGAGACTATCCCCTGGAGGAGCTGGGGGGCAAGACGCCCCTGGAAGCGGCCCGGACTCCGAACCTGGACCGCCTGGCGGCCGAGGGCGCCTGCGGTTCCCTCAAGACCATTCCCTCCGGCTTTCCTCCCGGCAGCGACGTCGCCAACCTGGCTATCCTGGGCTACAACCCGGCTTCGAATTATCCTGGCCGCGGTCCCCTGGAGGCGGCCAGCCTCGGGGTCAAGCTGGAGGAAGACGAGACCGTTTTCCGCTGCAACCTGATCACGGTTTCGGGGGACCGGCTTGTCGACTACAGCGCCGGCCACATCTCCACCGCCGAGGCCGTGGTTCTGATCGAGGCCATGGAGAAAAAGTTCGGCGGTTGGGGAATCCGTTTTTATCCCGGAGTCGGTTATCGGCACATTCTGGTGGTCAAGGACGAGCTGCTCGAGGAAGGGAGGGGAAAGCTCAGGACCACCCCGCCCCACGACATCATTGAGTTGCCCTTCCGGGATCACCTGCCGCGCGGAAAAGGCGCGGAATTCATCAACGACCTGATTCGCAAGTCGCGGGTTCTGCTCGAGTCCGCCGAGATCAACAACATCCGCTTGGACTTGGGCGAAAACCCGGCCAACCTGATCTGGCCCTGGGGGGAGGGGAAAGCACCTCGGCTGGAAGCGTTTTCCCGGAGGTTCGGGATCCGGGGAGCCATGATCACCGCCGTGGACCTTCTGGGAGGCCTGGCCGTGGCCGCGGGCTTGGAAAGATTGCCGGTGGCCGGGGCTACCGGTTATTTCGATACCGACTATCTTGCCAAGGGGCGCCGGGCCGCCGCGGCCCTCGATGATTTCGATTTCGTCTATGTCCATGTCGAGGCTCCGGACGAGGCTTCCCACGCCGGGAACATGGCCGAAAAGATCAGGGCTATCGAGGCCGTGGACGAAAAGGTGGCGGGG
>CAZIEA010000067.1:6900-10940 GCA_964538495.1 uncultured bacterium
CCGACGGGGGGACACCAGGCTCATCCTGCTCCCGGACCATCTGACTCCGATCTCGCTCCGGACCCACGTGGAAGACCCGGTCCCGGTCGCGGTCTGGGGCCCGGGGGTGGCCCCGGACGCGGTTTCCAGTTACTCCGAGCGCGCGGTTTCCTCGGGCCGGCTGGGAATCCGTTCCGCCCATAAGCTGCTTCCCTGGCTTCTGGAAAAAGAAACCATTTAGGCTGAAAACAGGCTGAAGGAACTGCCGCCGCATTCACATGTAGACATGTAGGACATGTAGAAAATCAAATGCTGTCCACAGATTAAACCTTCATGCTCTTCATGTCCTTCATGGTGAAAAAAAACAGGCTGAAGGCTGAAGGCTGAAGGAACCGCCGCCTCATGCACATGTAGACATGTAGGGCATGTAGAAAATCAAATGCTGTGTAAATCTGTGGAAAGAAAGAACGCGGTTTAATTCGGGGAAAGCGTTCTGAAACATGAAATGGAAAGAGGATCGCGGATGCAACTGATAGTGCAGAAGTTCGGAGGCAGTTCGGTCGGAGACATCGAAAAACTCAAGAATGTCGCCCGCCGGGTCGCGGCCAAGAAACGGGAGGGGAACCGGATGGTGGTGGTGGTTTCCGCCATGGGAGACACCACCGACGACCTGATCGAACTCGCCCACCGGATCAGCCCCGATCCCTCCGACCGGGAGATGGATCAGTTGATCTCGACCGGGGAACAGATCTCCTCGGCGCTTTTGGCCATGGCGCTTCACGCCGAGGGGGAGAAGGCGATCTCCCTGACCGGTGATCAAGTCGGGATCTTCACCGATGAGAGTTACACCAAGGCCCGGATCGACCAGATCAACCCGGACAAGATCAGGGAGGAACTGGCGGCGGGCCGGGTCGTGGTGGTGGCGGGATTCCAGGGCATCAACCCGCGCCGGGACATCACCACCCTGGGCCGGGGTGGTTCGGACACCACCGCGGTCGCCCTGGCCGCCGCCTTGCAGGCCGATGTCTGCGAGATCTTCACCGACGTGGATGGGGTTTATACTTCCGATCCTCGGGTGGTGCCCCAGGCCGCCAAGCTCGAGAGAATCAGCTACGACGAGATGCTGGAGATGGCCAGCCTGGGAGCCAAGGTGGTTCAGAACCGGGCCGTGGAATTCGCCAAGAAGTTCAACGTGGTCCTGCACATCCGTTCCACTTTCACCGGGAACGAGGGGACTATTGTAGCCGAGGAGGCCGATGAGATGTCGATGGAGAAAGTGGTTATCCGGGGCGTTACCTTGAACAAGGAAGAATCCAAGCTCACCATCACCCGGGTTCCCGACCGCCCCGGCCTGGCGGCCCGGATATTCAAGGCCGTTGCCGACGCCAAGATCAACGTGGATATGATCATCCAGAACATCAGCGAGGAAGGTCATACCGATGTTTCCTTCACCGTGCCCAAGGACGATACCGTGCGGACCCGGGCGGTGCTCGGCGAGCTGGTCGGGGAGATTGGGGCCGGGGAGATCAAGGTAGACAAGGATATCGCCAAGGTCTCGGTGGTCGGGGTGGGGATGAAAAGCCATCCCGGGGTGGCCGCGGACATGTTCGAGGCTTTCTCCCGGTCCGGAATCAACATCATGATGATCTCGACTTCCGAGATCAAGATTTCCTGCGTGGTGGCGCTCAAGGACGGAGACCGGGCGGCCCGCGCCGTGCACAAGGCTTTCGGGCTCGACCGGCAGGAATGACCGGAGGGGCGGAGATGAAAAAAGTATTTCTTTACGATACCACCCTTCGGGACGGGACCCAGGCCGAGGGGGTGAGTTTTTCCGGCGCCGACAAGGTCCGGATCGCCCGGCGCCTGGATGAACTGGGGATCGACTATATCGAGGGCGGTTGGCCGGGATCCAATCCCAAGGACATGGCTTTCTTCCGCGACATCCGCCGGGAGCGGCTCCATGCCCGGGTGACGGCCTTTGGGAGCACCCGCCGGGCCGGGGTCAAAGCCTGCCGGGAAAAAAACGTGACCGGTCTGCTCCGGGCGGAAACCCCGGCCGTGGCCGTCTTCGGCAAAAGCTGGCTCCTGCACGTCACCGACGTGCTCCGAGTGGATCCCGGGGAGAACCTGGACATGATCCGCGACACCCTTTCTTTCCTCAAGGGAGAGGGGAGGGAGGTGGTTTTCGACGCCGAGCACTTCTTCGACGGCTATCGGGACGATCCCGAATACGCCCTGAGCGCCCTGAAGGCGGCGACGGAGGCGGGGGCGGACTTTCTGGTGCTCTGCGACACCAACGGGGGCAGCCTGCCCCACGAGATTTACGAGATTGCCGCCCTGGTCGGGAAAACCTTCTCCACCCCGGTCGGGATTCACTGCCACGATGATTCCGGTTTGTCCGCGGCCGGCTCCCTGGCCGCCGTGCGCGCCGGCGCGGTCATGGTCCAGGGCACGATGAACGGTTACGGGGAACGCTGCGGGAACGCCAACCTTTGCACCATCATTCCCAACCTGAAGCTGAAAATGGGGATCGAGTGCGTCACCGACGCCCAGCTGGCCGGGCTGGAGGAAGCATCCCGCTTCGTGGACAGCCTGGCCAACCTGAGGCATTCTTCCCGGGCGCCTTTCGTAGGCGAATCGGCTTTTGCTCACAAGGGGGGGATGCACGTGGACGCCGTCCGCAAGAACCCGCGGACCTTCGAGCACATCAATCCGGTTCTGGTGGGTAACCGCCGCCGCATCCTGGTCTCGGAACTTTCGGGCAAGAGCAACGTCGTTCTCAAAGCCTGCGAGTTCGGGGTGGACCTGGGCAAGGATACCCCGGAAACCCGCCGCATCCTGGAAGAGCTCAAACGCTTGGGCAAAGAGGGCTACGAATTCGAAGGCGCCGAGGCCTCGTTCCGGATCCTGATCCAGAAGGCGTTGGGAGAACACCGGGATTTTTTCCGGTTGGAAGGATTCCGGGTCAGCGTGGAAAAGAACGGCCCCAAGGGCGCGGTTGTCTCCACGGCCGTGATCAAGGTCCGGGTCAATGATCTCTTCGAGCATACCGCCGCCGAGGGCGACGGGCCGGTGGATGCCCTCAATAATGCCTTGCGCAAGGCCTTGCTCCCGTTTTATCCCCGGATCCGGGAGTTCAAGCTGGAGGACTTCAAGGTCCGGGTGATTGATTCGGAGGCCGGGACCGCCGCCCCGGTCCGGGTCCTGATCGAGAGTTCCGACGGACGCGACATCTGGGGCACGGTCGGGGTTTCCGAGAACATCATCGAGGCGAGCTGGCTGGCCCTGGTCGACAGCGTCGACTACAAACTCTTCAAAGACGAGAAGGAAGACCGACCGGCCGGGCCGGAACGGGAATGAAGGCGCCCGAGTCAGCCTGGCCGCCGCGCTACGATCCCTCCGCGGTGGAGGAGAGGATCTATCGCCTCTGGATCGAGGCGGGGTGTTTCTCCGCCTCAGCCCGTTCGGCGCGGGCGCCTTACGTCATCGTCATCCCTCCGCCGAACATCACCGGGATTCTGACCATGGGGCACGTCCTCAACAACACCCTGCAGGACATCCTGGTCCGCTGGCAGCGGATGAAAGGGAAGGAGGCGCTCTGGGTCCCGGGAACGGATCACGCCGGAATCGCGACCCAGAACGTGGTGGAAAAGGCCCTGCGCCGGGAAGGCTCGGACCGCCACCGGCTGGGAAGGGAAAAGTTTGTCGCCCGGGTCTGGGAGTGGCGGGAAACCTACGGCGGGACCATCATCCGGCAGCTCAAAAAGTTGGGCTGTTCCTGTGATTGGTCCCGGGAGCGCTTCACGTTGGATGAAGGGCTTTCCCGGGCGGTGCGGGAGGTGTTTATCCGGCTCCATCGCCGGGGCTTGATCTACCGCGGCCCTTACCTGATCAACTGGTGCCCGCGCTGCCACACCGCTCTTTCCGACGAGGAAGTGGAACACCGCGACCTCGAGGGCTCCCTCTGGCACATCCGTTATCCCTTGAGCGGCTCCGGGGGTCATGTCACGGTGGCCACCACCAGGCCCGAGACCATGCTGGGGGACGCCGCGGTGGCGGTT
>CAZIEA010000068.1:0-4979 GCA_964538495.1 uncultured bacterium
AGTGGGCGTCGTCCACCAGGACCCGGGCCCCGTAGCGGTGGGCCAGGGGGACGATCCGGTCCAGGGGGGCGATGTCGCCTTCCATGCTGAAGACTCCGTCCACCGCCACCATTTTCCCCGCTTCTCCGCAGGACTGCAGCACCCTTTCGAGGTCTTCCATGTTGCTGTGGCGGAATTTCTTGATCCCCCCCATGGCGAGCTTGGTCCCGTCGATGATGCTGGCGTGGTCGAGCCGGTCGATGAGGACGAACTCCCCCCGCACCACCAGGGCGGAGATGGTGCCGAGGTTGGCCTGGAAGCCGGTGGAGTAAACCAGCGCCGCCTCCTGGTTGAGGAAAGCGGCCAGCCTTTCCTCGAGCCGGCGGTGGATGTCGAGGGTGCCGTTGAGAAAACGGCTTCCGGCGCACCCGCTGCCGTATTTTTTCAGGGCCGCTTCGGCGGCCTCGATCACGCGGGGATGGCAGGTCAGCCCCAAGTAGGAGTTGGAACCGAGCATGAGGACGCGCTTTCCCCCGATCTCGACCTCGGTTTCCTGGGCGGAGGAGATCTCGGTGAAATAGGGGTAGAGCCCCGCGGCCATTATTTCCCGGGCCCGGGTGAAGTTGGCGCATTTGTCGAAAATGTCGCTCATCGTCTCCGCCGTGTTTAAAGCCAGCCGTGCTCCCGGTACCAGTCCAGGGCGCCGGCGATTCCCTGCTCGAACGGGATGGAAGGTTCGAACCCCAGCTCGTTCCGGGCCCGCTGGATCGAGCAAAGCCAGTAAGGGTGGGACAGTTCGCGGAGTTTATCAAGCAAAAAGACGCTCAATCCCCCCGCCGCGGCCCAAGAAGCCAAACGGCGGGACACCGGGACCGAGAAACGCAAGGTATGGGCCCGCCGGCCCAGCAGGCGCAGGATGCAGTCCAGGCACTCTTCCCAGTCGTAGGTTATCCCGTCGCTCAGAAAATAGACCCGATCTTCTTTCGGAGTCCGCTCCGTCCCCTGGATCATCGCCTTGACCAGGTCGGAGACGTGGATGGCGCTGAAAAGCCGTTTCTGCCGGGGGAGCAGCTTGATCCCGCGGTTGGCCCAGCGGATGACTTGCAGGATGTCCCTTTCCCGGGGCCCGTAAACCACTCCGGGCCTCAGGATCAGCCCGGGGAAAGAACGGGGAAATTCCTGCAGCACCCGCTCGGCGGCGAACTTGCTCTGCCCGTAATGACTTACCGGCCCGGGCGCGTCCTCCTCGCGCAAGGGGGTCCCGTCCGGACTGGGCCCGGCGGCCGAGAGACTGCTGACCAGGACGAAAAGCCGGGGGGAGGCGCCTGCTTTCCGGATGGCGTCCAGCAGGTAGAAAGTTCCGTCCCGGTTGGTCCGCAGGAACTCCTCCCGGCTTCGGGCCTTGGTCCGGCCGGCCAGGTGGAAAACGACATCCGCTCCCGCCGTTGCCTCCGGGAGTCCGGAGGGCTCGAGCACGTCGCCGGCCACGCACTCCACCCCGGGTCCGAAGCCGGCTTGCCGGTTTCGGGAAGGCCGGACCAGGCAACGGACCTTCCAACCCTGATCCCGGAGGGCTTCGACCAGGTGGCTTCCGATGAAGCCGGTTCCCCCGGTGACGAGCGCGGTTGGTTGCAATATTCCTTTTTCCCCCTTACCCCGGCGGTTCCGGGGCGGCTTTTCCCGGAAAAGATAACAGAACCGGCGCGGGAAGGAAACCGCCGAGTGGGAAGAGGCATTTCCGGTTGAACTTCCGCCCCCCCAGCCCTTATTATTGATCCCGATTGAAGCTGAGCGCTGTTCACATGTAGACATGTCTTGGCATAGAGCATAGGGCATAGAGCATAGAGTCACCGGATTATCGTACTCGGTGTGAGGTTTGGGGTATGGGGTGTGAGGATTGGCGCTAAAAAAAACAGGCTGAAGGCTGAAGGAACTGCCGCCACATTCACATGTAGACATGTAGGACATGTAGAAAATCTGCTTTTTCACGCAAAGGCGCCAAGACGCAAAGACGCCAAAAAATCAATTTCCAAAGCCGCATATTCCGGATTCTGAATTCTGGATTCCGGTTTGCAAATCTTCATGTTCTTCATGCTCTTCATGGTAAGAAAACCAGGCTGAAACCTGAACCCTTTGCTTATGACTTATAGCGTCTCAAGCCGGATTGCCTGCGTCCTCGCCCTGGTAGGGGTCCTGGCTCTGCCCGCCCGGAGCCGGGGCGAGGATTACATCGAAGTTTCCCCGGCTTCCCTGGGGACTTCTCCCGAGGACTACATCGGGGTGGAAATCAAGCTTAAGTGCCGCTTTCTCAAGCTCGATTCCACCTGGCTGGGCGACAGCGAGGTTTTCCGCTCTCCCCGGGAATTCCTGGGGCTTACGGTGCAGGCCGGCGACCGGATCTTCGCCCAGCTTTTCGCCCCCCTGGCCATGCTTCCGGAACTGGAGCGGTTCTCGCGCTCCGACCGCTTGATCGTTTACGGGAAGGTTTTCAGCGCCCGCTACAACTTCCCCTGGATCGACGTGGAAAAGGTCAGCGAGGGTTGGGTGGTGGGGGAGGAACCCGAGAAGGTGAAAAAGGAAAGGCGGGAAATGGCCCGGAGCTACGAGGAGTTTCTCAAGAGCCGCCGGGAGACGGTCGCGGAGTTCGACCCGGAACGATTCCGGGTTCTGACTCTCCGCCTGGAAGCCCTGATCGGGATCCTGGCAAAGAAGGGGCTGGTTACGGAAGAGGACCTGGCTGCCGCTTTCTCCACGTTGGAAGCCGGGCCCACCCCGGCCCCGGCCTGGCACCATTATCTGGACTGGGTTACCGAGACCGGGAAATGACCGAGTTGTTCGAGTTTATTCGGGCCAAAATCGCTTCCGGCACCGGGTTGGTTCTGGCTACCGTAATCCGGACCGACGGGTCGGTCCCGGCCGAACCGGGCAAGAAGATGGCGCTGTCCGCCGACGGGGAGGCCGCCGGCACCGTGGGGGGAGGGCTCCTGGAGGCGGAGACGCTCGCCGCCGCCCGGGATGTTCTGGCCTCCGGGGAACCCCGGATTCTGGTTTTCGAGCTGGACCGGGAAAAGGCCGGAAGCCTGGGGATGCTCTGCGGCGGCCGGGTGGAAATTTTTCTCGACCCGCTCAACCCCCGGCCATCCCTGCTCATCATGGGGGGAGGGCACGTGGGCCTGGCCCTGGCCCGCTTGGCCTCGGTGGCCGGGTACTCCTACGCGGTGGCCGACGACCGAGAGGAGTTTCTGGCTCCGGAGAGGTTCCCGGACGCGGGCGGGCGTTACCTGGTCGATTTCGCCCGGCTCGGGGATGAGATCCCGTTCGGAAAGGAGTCTTTTGTGGTCATCGCCACCCGGGGCCACGCCCACGACCGCGACTGCCTGCGCCGGGCGCTGGCGTCAGAGGCCCGCTATATCGGGATGATCGGGAGCCTCCGCAAGGTCGCCTCCACCCTGGAGGCCCTGGAGGCGGAGGGGATCAAGGCCGGCCTCGACTCGCGGGTTTACGCGCCCATCGGGCTCGACCTCGGAGACGATTCTCCCGAGGAGATCGCCGTCAGCATCCTCTCCGAGATCGTCCTGGTCAGGTCCGGGGGCAGCGGCCGCCACTTGCGGGCAGGGGCCGTTCCCGGAGGCTCTAAAGCCGGTAAACGCCGCTCCGGCGGCGGGGGAAAACCCGCCGGGGGAAGTTGCCGAAAATAACACGATCAGCTTCAAGACCGCGGATAGTCTTGCCGCCGGAATCGAAACCTGGGTAAACGCCATGAAAGATTTCAAGTACGTGGGCAAAAAGATCCCGCGCATCGACGCCCGGGACAAGGTCACGGGGAAAACCCGCTATTCCACCGATCTCTATCCGGAGGGGATGCTCTGGGCCAAGGTCAGATGGAGCGACCGCGCCCATGCCCGCCTCTTGCGCCTCGACGTTTCCAAGGCCCGGGCGCTCGCGGGGGTAGCGGCGGTTTTAACCCACGAGGACATCCCGGGCCATAACGGCTTTGGAATCATCACCCCCAACTGGCCGGTGCTTTGCTTCGACCGGGTCCGTTACCGGGGCGATGCCCTGGCCCTGGTGGCGGCCGAGGACGAAGAGACCGCGGCGCGGGCCGCGGCCCTGATCGAAGCCGAATACGAAGACCTGCCGGTCTCAGACACCCCGGAACAGTCCCTGGCCCCGGGAGCGTTCCCTATCCACGAAAACGGCAACGTCATGCACGAGATGGAACTGTGCAAGGGGGACGCCGAGGCGGGACTGAAGGCTTCCGAGATCGTGTTCGAGAACACTTACCGCACCCAGTTCATGGAGCACGCCTACATCGAGACCGAGGGGGGGATCGGGATTTACGATGAAACCTCCGGGGTAATTACGGTCTGGTGCGGGGACCAGTACGCCTTCCGGGACCAGCTTCAGATTGCCCGGAGCCTGGACTGGGATCCCCTCAAGATCAGGGTGATCGGTTCCCCCACCGGGGGGGCTTTCGGGGGCAAGGACGAGATCTCGGTCCAGATCCACCTGGCCCTGCTCGCCTACCGGACCAGGCGGCCGGTGCGCCTGCACTGGACCCGGGAGGAATCCATCCGGGTCGGGCCCAAACGCCATGCCATGACCACGGTTTTCCGGCTCGGGGTATCCCGGGAAGGAACGCTCAAGGCCATCGACGTCGATGTCGTCGCCAACACCGGGGCCTACGACACCATCGCCGCCCCGGTTCTCAACCTGTCCCTGGAATCTTCTCCCGGCCCCTATCGCTACGAGGTTTCTCATTTCCGGGGCCGCGCGATCTACACCAATGGGGCCATGGGGGGGGAATTTCGCGGTTTCGGCGCCCCCCAGGTGGTTTTCGGCATCGAGCAGGAGCTGGACGCTCTGGCCCGGGAGCTGAAGCTGGACCCGATCGACCTGCGCCTGAAAAACGCGGTCGAGCAGGGCGACGTCTCCGCCCTCGGGCACGAACTGCGGACTTCCTGCGGGATCAAGGAAACCCTGCACGCCGCCCGCCGCAC
>CAZIEA010000068.1:4989-7131 GCA_964538495.1 uncultured bacterium
GAAGAGATCAAGGTCGAACTCGATCGCCGGAATCCCCGCCGGAAGCACGGAGTGGGTCTGGCCAGCGAATGGCACGCGGTGGGACTGGGCGTGGGTATACCTGACTTCGCCAACATCATCATCGAGATCGACCGCGAGGGGGCGATCACGATGCGGACGGGGGCGATCGAGATCGGTCAGGGGAACCTGACCGCCTACGCCCAGATGCTGGCCGAGGCCCTCCAATGCGAGATCGAAAGGATCCGGGTGGTGCACGGGGATACTTTCCAGACCCCGGATTCGGGGACGGTGACCGCTTCCCGCTCGGTCCTGATCAACGGGAACGCCATCCTGGACGCGGTGGCTCGGCTCAAGCCGGTTTTGATCCGGGAGGCCGCCGAACTTCTCGGGGTTCCCCCGGAGGGGTTGCGTTACCGGGAAGGGAAAGTGGAGCCGATCTCGGATGGCTCTTCCGCGGTTTCCCTGGCCGAGATCGCCGCGGCCGGCGAAAAGGCGGGCCGCCCCCTCAAAGCGGCCGGTTCGGCCCTGATGGCGGTTTCGGAAAAGGATTTCGGGGAAGGCCTTCCCCACAACTACTACACCTACATCACCCAGCTCGCTCTGGTCGGAGTCGACACCGCCACCGGGGAGGTCGAGGTCATCAGGGGGATCTCGATCCCCGAGATGGGCCGCGCCATCAACATTCACGGGGTCGAGGGCCAGTGCGAGGGGGGGCTGGTGATGGGGCAGGGCTACACCCTTTACGAGGAGGTGGTGGTCAGGAAAGGGGAGTTCCTCAACACCGGCTTCACCACCTACATCCTCCCCACCGCGCTCGACGTCCCGGAACAGGAGACCATCATCGTGGAAAAACCGGAGGTGACCGGACCCTACGGGGCCAAGGGAGTGGGGGAGGCGGGGACGGTCCCGATCACTCCCGCCATTGCCAACGCGATTTACGACGCCGTGGGAGTCCGGCTGCGGGAACTCCCGCTCACTCCCGAGAAGGTCCTGGCGGCCATGAAGGAGGCGAAATGAAGGAGATCGCCCTTAATTTTGTCCTCAACGGATCGGCCGTTTCCGCCGCCGTCCCGCCCGGGCTGACCCTGCTCAAGTTCCTGCGCGAGCGCTTGGGGCTGACCGGGGCCAAGGCCGGCTGCGAACGCGGCGAGTGCGGGGCCTGCACGGTGCTCCTGGACGGCGAGCCGGTGGACTCCTGCCTGGTCCTGGCCGCGCAGGTCGAGGGGCGCGCCGTGGAGACGATCGAGGGGCTGGAAAAGGACGGGCGGCTCCACCCGCTCCAGGAGGCTTTCATCGCCGAGACCGCCGTCCAGTGCGGCTACTGCACGCCGGGGATGATCATGGCGGCCAAGGCGCTCCTGGACCGGAACCCCCGGCCCGGGCGCGCCGAGATCAAGTCGGCCCTCTCCGGCAACCTCTGCCGCTGCACCGGCTACACCAAGATCTTCGCGGCCGTCGAGACGGCCGCCCGCAAGATGGGGGGCGCCTGAATGCAATTCGACTACGCCAGACCGCGGACCCTTTCCGAAGCGCTTGCCGCCTTGGTCGCCGTGAAGGGCGCCCGGGCCCTGGCCGGGGGGACGGATATCCTGGTCGAGATCCAGGAAGGCCGGGCGGCGCCCCCGCTCCTGGTGGACCTGGCCCGGATCAAGGAACTCCACGGGATCCGGATCGAGGGGGGGACGGTCACGATCGGCGCGTTGGTTACTCACGCCCTGATCGCCGCCGATCCCCGCTTGGCCCACCAGGCCCGGCCCCTGGCCCTGGGCTGCGCCGAGATCGGCTCTCCCCAGATCCGCGCCCGCGGGACGATCGGCGGGAATCTCGTCAACTCCTCCCCCGCCGCCGACGCCATCCCGGGGCTGCTGGCCCTGGGGGCCTCGGTCGCCCTGGCCTCCGTCGGGGAAGAGCGGGAGCTTCCCCTGGAGGAGTTCCTTCTCGGGGTCAAGAAGAACGCCATGCGCCCGGGAGAGATCCTCCTTTCGGTCGAGTTCCCGGCCATGAGCCCCGGGGAAGGAGGTTTCTTTCTCAAGCTCGGTCAGCGCAAGGCCCTGGCCATCGCCAAGGTCTCGGTCGCCGGGCGGATTGCCCTCGAGGGATCTCTGGTTTCCGCCGCCCGGATCGCCCTGGGGGCGGTGGCGA
>CAZIEA010000068.1:7141-7675 GCA_964538495.1 uncultured bacterium
GCCCGCCGAGGAATCCCTGATCGGCCGCCGCCTCAATCCCGACACCATCGCCGAAGCCGCCGGCTTGGCGGCCGAGGAGTCCCGGGCCATCACCGATATCCGTTCCCAGGCCGGCTACCGCGACGACATGGCCGGGGTTCTGGTCCGGCGCGGGCTCGAGGACGTTCTCCAGGAGACCTGCTCGCTTTGCTCTTGAACCCGGAGCGGGAAGTCTTCGCCGTCGTCGCCGCCGCCGGGCTTTCCCGCCGTTGTCCCACGGGAAAGCTTTTTCTGCCCTGGGGCGGGAAGACGGTGCTGGAAACCACGGTCGGAAACGTCCTGGCGGCTTCCCCCGGCGGAGTCGCGGTCGTCCTCGGGCACCGGGCCGCGGAGGCCCGCCGCCTCCTGGCAGGGATGCCCTGCGAAACGGTCTTCAATCCCCGCTACCGCGAGGGGATGGGGACTTCCGTGTCCGCGGGGATCCGTTACTGGCTCGGTTTTCCCGCTTTCCCTCCCGAGGCCGGGATTCTGCTCCAGCCCGGCGACACCCCCTTC
>CAZIEA010000068.1:7685-10940 GCA_964538495.1 uncultured bacterium
GCCACCCCGTGATTTTCCACCGCCGCTTCGCCGCCGAGTTGGAGGAAGCCTGCCTCCGGGGCGGCGGGGCCCGGGAGGTGCTCCGGGCCCATCCCGAGGAGATTTGGCATTTCCCGGCCGGCCCCGAGGTTCTCGAGGACCTCGACACCCTCGAGGACTATCGCCGCCGCATTCACATGTAGGCATGTAGGACATGTAGAAAACCAGGCTGAAGGAACCGCCGCTCTATTCACATGTAGGCATGTAGGGCATGTAGAAAACCGATCTGTCCACAGATTACACAGATTTTTCCTTCATGTTCTTCATGGTGAGAAAACCAGGCTGAAGGCTGAAGGAACCGCCGCTTTCATCACGCAAAGGCGCCAAGACGCAAAGAAAACCGATTCGCCTACGGATTAACCGCGAATCTCGCGAATCTACACAAATCAAGGTGACGGATTACGGATCACTGATTACGGATTACGGATTACGTTGGTTCTCCTGACTCCTGAATCCTGTCTCCTGTTTCCTGGGTCCCGACGGATTACTGATCACGGATTACGATTTTTCCTGAACCCTGAATCCTGAACCCTGGACCCTATGACGAGGGGCATCGGGGCTTGACAGGGGCAGGGCGCCTTCATACTATAAAAAAACTGGCCGGGCGATTAGCTCAGTGGAAGAGCACCTGGATCACAACCAGGGGGTCACTGGTTCGAAACCAGTATCGCCCAGAAACGGAGGGCTTCCCGGTTTTTCGCTTTCCCGGGGAGGCGATGAGAAAAGGATGAATTGATGAGAGAAGACCTGAGGCGGCTTCTGGAGCTGCAGAACCTGGACAACAGGATAGCCGAGACCCGCTCCGAGATGGAAGCCTTGCGGCGGGGCGGCGAACTCCTGGAGGGGAAGGTCCGGTCCGCTCAGGAGGCGTCCGAGCGGCAGAAGCAGGAATGCCAGAAGGGCCAGGTCAAACTCAAGGAGATGGAACTGGCGGCTGCCGAGAAACGGGGCAAGATCGAGAAGATCCGCCAGGGGTCGCTCGCGATCCGGAACAACCGGGATTACCAGGCGGCCATGCACGAGATCGCCGGTTTCGATTCGGATATCCGCCTGATCGAGGACGGGATGCTGGCTTCGATGGAGGAAATCGAGACCGAGAAGGCGAATCTGAGCCGGTTGGATTCCGAGGTGGCCTCGGCGCGGGCCAAGCTGGAGAAGGAAAAAGTCGAGATTGCCCGCGAGATCGAGGCTCTTTCCGGGGTCCTGGACGGGCTTATCCGGGAACGGGCCGCCCGGGCCGTCGAGATCGAAGCGCCGCTGCTGGCGGTTTACGAGCGGATTTTCGAAGGGCGCCGTGGCCGGGCGGTGGTGCCGGTGTTGGATGGGAGCTGCCAGGGGTGTTACATGCAGATTACCCCCCAGAAGGCAAACGACGTCCACAAGGACGACCGGATTTACATTTGCGACAACTGCGGGCGCTTCCTCTTCCACCAGGACCCGTAAACCGTGACACCAGGAGACAGGAGTCAGGAGACAGGAAACAGGAGTCAGGAAACAGGAGAACCGACGTAATCCGTGATCAGTAATCCGTTCACTAAATTCGAAATTCGAATTCAGAAATTCGAAACAAATCTCAAATTCGAATTTCTCAAACCCAACTGGCGGTTTCGAATTTCGAGTTTCTGATTTCGAATTTGCCTTTCCTTCAGCCTTCAGCCTGCTTTCGCCCGATAGCGATTCCGATACCGATACCGACCCCGATGCGCGCCTGAACCCTGAACCCCGAACCCTGAACCCCGAACCCTGAACCCTGAACCCTTCTACATGTCCTACATGGTGAATAAAGCGGCAGTTCCTTCAGCCTTCAGCCTGTTTTTTTAGCGCCAAACCTCACACCCCACACCTCACACCGAGTACGAGTTCGAGTACGATAATCCGGTGACTCTATGCTCTATGCCCTATGCTCTATGCCAAAACATGGCTACGTGTGAATAGGGCGGGGAAAGCGGTTTATTTCGCGCAATTCGCGTAATTGGCAGTCTAAGCAGAGTGAGAGGACAGCACGCCGGGCGGGCCGGCGGTCGCTCCGGCGGAATTCCGCCGGAGAGGAAAGTCCGAACTCCGCAGGGCAGGGCGCCCCGGGAAAACCGGGGGAGGCGCGGGGGCGACGCCGCGCCGACGGAAAGCGCCGCAGAAAACATACCGCCGATGGGTCCGGGCGACCGGATCACAGGCAAGGGTGAAAAGGTGCGGTAAGAGCGCACCGCCCCGAGGGTGACCGAGGGGGCACGGCAAACCCCGCCCGGAGCAAGACCAAACAGGGTCGAGGCGCGGCTCGCGCCGCTTGAGACCCGGGTAGGTCGCACCGAGCCCGAGGGCAACCAAGGGCCCAGATAGATGACCGCCCCCCCGGCGCCTTCGCGGCGGCGGGGGAACAGAATTCGGCTTACGGCCCGTCCGGCATTCCTGTTTTACCGCCCGCCCTCCGGGGCGGGCGCGGTTTTCCCCGGGCGAATTGAGGCCGTATTTTCCCCGACTCCTCCGGTTTGTCCGGCTCTTATCCCCGGTTTTCCCCACCAAGCCCATGATCCCCTTATTCACCAGGGGATTAGGGCTTTTCCCGCTCCGAAATTTTTTTAAAAATTTTTCTTTGACGCTGGGAGGGGCGTGGTCTATCATGGCCCTGGGTGGTGAAAAGTGGTGGAAAGTGGTGAATAGGGAGGTGACGGGTGTTCCTGGGCGAATACAGGCACGCGCTCGACGACAAGGGCAGGCTCTTCATCCCCGCCCGCTTCCGGGACCGGGAAAATCAGCGCTTTTTTGTCACCCGGGGCCTGGAGAAATGTCTTTTCGCCTTTCCCGAGGAAGAGTGGGAAAAGCAGCGCGAAAGGGTGGCCGGGATGGACATGATGAAAAAGGACGCCCGGGCCTTCAACCGCTTTTTCTTTTCCGGCACCGCCGAGGTGATCTGCGACCGGCAGGGCAGGATCAACCTTCCCCAAAACCTGATCGAGTATGCGGGCCTCTCCAAGGACGCCGTGGTGATCGGGGTTTCGAACCGCTTCGAGATCTGGAGTGCTCTCAACTGGACCGGCTACGAAGCGGAGTCGGCGCAGCGTTATGAGGAGATCGCGGAAAACCTGGTGGAATAGAAACACAAGGAGGCTGAGATGAAAACCGGCGCCAAGAACTTGATCGATCTTTTGAGCATCAATAAGTGCATTCGTCCCGGGAACAGGGGGCCGATCAGGTTCCGTTTCGCCCGGGCCTGGAGCA
>CAZIEA010000069.1:0-3120 GCA_964538495.1 uncultured bacterium
GCGCCGATGTGCGCGGTCCTTGCGCCCGGATGGTCTATAACCGGAAGGGAGAACTCAATTTCGACGCGGCTTTTGCCTCCCCGGATGCCGGCGGAGATTCCGGCCAAGACGGCCCCGCCGCCCGTTTTCTTCTTGCCGTCGCCGCAGTGGAGGTTTCCGGGGGCAGTTTCTCCTGGCTCGACCTCTCCCGGGAGAGCGCGGCTGAACCCGAGGCGGATTGCCGGGTATTGGAGGTGGCCGGGCTCGATCTCCGGGCCCGGGAGGCGCGGGTGGACACCGCGCTCGAGATCCCGGTCACGATCCGGGAAGGTCGGATCCGGCTGTCCGGGATCGTCTTTCCCCAGCCTCCCGGGTTCGGGGCCGGGGATATGCTCCGGGCTCCGGCGCTCGAACTCGAACTCGGGAGCGTGGCCTTCGCGGAGAAGATCGAGGTCAGGAGCCTGAGCCTTTCGGACCCGGGGGCGTGCCTGGTGGCGGACGAGGACGGCTCCCTCAATATCTCCGCCGCCTTTGCCGGCGCCGCCGGAGGGGAGGAAGAACCGGAAGAACCCGGGGAGAAGGCCCCGTTTCATTTGCTCGCCGAGGTCGGAAAGACCGCGATTTCCGGGGGATTTCTCGGCCTGCGGGATCTTGCCTCCCCTCCATCCGGAACCGGGCCGGGGCCCCGGCTCGAAGCTTCCGTCGCCGGCATTACGGCGGAATTCCGGGATTCCCGGGTCGACCTAGGGTCGGTTTTTCCGGTCGCGCCCGGAGCGGGGGAACTTCGGCTGGCAGGGCTCCGGGTCGCCCAGCCCCCGGGTTTCGAAGAGGGGGAGATGCTCTCGGCTTCCCTTCTGGAGGCGGAATTCGTTTCCCCGGCGGACAAGGATCTGATCGAGATCGCCCGACTCTCTCTGCGGGAGCCGGCTCTGTACCTGATCAACGACCGCCTCGACCGGCGCAACCTGGAGGCGGCTTTTTCCCGGGTCACCGATCCCGGAGAGAACGGGGCCGCTCCGCCCGCGCCCTTCCCCCTCCGGGTTCTGGTCCGGGATATGTTCATGGAGGGTGGGGACTTCCGTTACCGGGATTATTTCTCGGTCCGGCCGGATAACCTGCCCCGGCCCACCAATCTTCCCCGGCTCGGGCCTTTTCTGGATCTGGATCTTGACGATATCCGCCTGGCCGTTTCCGGGCTCAGGCTCTCCGCCGACCCGGCGGCGTCTCCGCTTCCGCCCGCTTGCCTCGAGGCGCGGGCGGGTATCCGGCAAAAGGATTTTCCCGAGGCCCGTTTGGGCCTGCTGGGCCGGTTGGGGCCGCTGGGGGGAGGGATCCCGGTCGTAACCGCGGTCTTCCGGGTGGTTTCCCTGGAATTGAAGACTCTGGGCGACCGGATCCCGGACGGGACTCGCCAGGCGGTGGGGGGAGAAGTGATAGATCTTGGGATCGACCTGGGCCTCTCCTCCGAACTGCTCGACCTTAACCTGCGGGTAGAGGCGGACGGTTCCCTCCCGCTTTTCCTGCACGTGGGGGGCAGCCCGGCGGCCCCGGCCGTGGATACCAGGAGCGTTCTCTTCGGGATCCTCACCCGTTCCGGCGGGGCGGTGGGCAATCTCTTTCTGGGAGCGGGAAAGGCCGGGTATCAGGTCGGGGCCACCGCCGTCAACACCGTGGGGGCGGTGGGGAAAGGCGTTTTCGGGATGGTTTCTTCTTTGTTCCAGGGCCTGGGAACCGTCGTGGCCGGGGCCGCTACCGGGGACATGGGAAAAGTGGGCCGAGGTCTGCAGCAGACCACGGTCGGCACCGCCGGCGAGGCCTACGGGACGGTGACCGCGACGGGCCGGGAACTGATGGAAGGGGCGGTGGACACCGCCGGGGCCGCCTTCCATACCGGCAGCGCCGACAAGTGGCGCTCGGCCCGGGACCGGCGCTGGAAGGAAACCTGGACCGCCGCTCACCGGGCCCTGGAAAAAATCCCTTATCCTCCCTGATCCGGTTCAGCCGGCCAGTTTTTTCCCGAAACGGGCCCGGACCGGGCGGCCCGGCCCGGCCGCCCGGTTCCGGCCCAGGAAGGGGAAGGCGAGCAGCCCCGCCCCCAGCATGATTCCCCGCTTGATGAACTCCCGCCGGCTGATCTTTTCCATTCCCCTCAACCTCCTTTACATCCACTGATTAACCGCGAATCTCGCCAATCCCCGCCATTTTTTTCCACAGATTACACAGATTTTCACGGATTAACCTTCATGTTCTTCATGATCTTCATGGTGAAAAAGGCAGGCTGAAGACTGAAGACTGAAGGCTGAAGGAACCGCCGCTTTCATCACGCAAAGGCGCAAAGACGCCAAGATTCAATCTGTCCACAGATTACACAGATTTTTTTCTTCATGCTCTTCATGATCTTCATGGTGAGAAAAAATTCTCTGTGGCCTCTGGTTTCCCTCTGTGCTCTCTGTGGTAGGGAAGTTAGGCTGCAGGAACCGCCGCCTCATTCACATGTAGGCATGTAGGACATGTAGAAAAATTGAATTTGAGATTTCATTCGAGTTTCGTCATTCGAATTTCGAATTTTGATTCTGCGACTCTATGCTCCATGCCCTCTGCTCTATGCTTTTAGTTCCAGACCCCGGGGATCGCGGTCCCGCAAGCGGGACAGGAACCGCCCCGGAGCCGGTTGGACCGGACCCGGTAGCCCAGCCTCTCGATCAGCTTCGCCCCGCAGTTCGGACAGGCCGTCAGCCCTCCCTCGATTCCCGGGTCGTTGCCGATGTAGACATATTTCAACCCGGCTTGGCGGGCGATCTCCCGGGCCCGCAGCAGGGTTGCGGCCGGGGTGGGGGGGAGGTTTTTCAGGCGATAGTCGGGATGGAAGCGGGAGAAGTGGAGGGGAAACCGGTCGCCCAGGCTGTTCCGGATCCAGGAGACCAGGCCCGAGATCTGCTCCGGGGAATCATTCAGGGTGGGGACCAGGAGGTTGGTGATCTCGATCCAGACGCCCAACTCCGCCATGACTTCCAGGGCCCGCCGCACGGGGGCCAGGCTGGCCGAGCAGTACTTGCGATAGTAATTATCGTCGCCCTTGAGATCGACGTTGGCGGCATCGATTAGGGGGCAAAGTTGCCGCAAGGGCTCCTCGTTGATGTA
>CAZIEA010000069.1:3130-10773 GCA_964538495.1 uncultured bacterium
GCGGTGACCAGGACATTTTTCAAGCCCTTTTCGCGGGCGGCGGCGGCGGTGTCGAAGGCGTATTCGTAAAAAATGACGGGCTCGGAGTAGGTGTAGGCGATGGAGGGGGATTTTTCCCTGAGGGCGAGTTTCACCGCTTCCGCCGGGGGGAGGTCGTAGTTGACGGTTTCCTCCGGCCCCTTTTGGGAGATGGTCCAGTTCTGGCAGACCTGGCAGTGGAGGTTGCATCCGGCCGTGGCCAGGGAGAGGATCGGGGTCCCGGGGAGGAAATGGTAAAGCGGTTTTTTCTCCACCGGGTCGAGGTTGACCGAGCAGGGGTTGCCGTAAACCAGGGTCATCAGCGGGCGGGATTCCGTCGCGACCCTCCGGCGCCGGGGTGGAGGCGGGCCCGGCCGGTTTTGGCGGGACCGGGCTTTTCTTTCCGCAGGCCGCGGCTCCCAGCAGCGCCAGGCCGGCCGCGGCCGCCAGGATAAACAATGTTCTTTCCGGGATTTTTTTCAATCTGCGACCGTTTCTCTCCGTGGCCGTTTTCCCGGCTCCTTATTACTCCAATTTTCCGGATCCGTCTTCCGGAATCAGCCCTTGTCCTCTCGGGTCAATCATTTGGACGGGTCTTTCTTCCCGGGCGTTCAGGAGATCCCACGGCCTATTGTTGCAACCCTTGGTTGACCGCGGAGGCCAGATCTCGGAGGCGGCCGATCCCTGAGAGGGTGAAAATCCCCCCCAGGGTGGGGAAGACGGTATTGTTCTGGAAGACCGGGTCTTGGGGGATCAGGCCCGCCCTGGCCAGGTCGCGGAAAGTTTCCGTGCCGGGAATGGGGGAGAAGGCGCAGAGAACCACGCGCAGGCCCAGGGCGTGGACGGTCTCGACGTCCTCTTGCACTTCCTGCGGGGTTTGCCCGGGATAGCCGAGCAGGGTGTAAACCCCGATCTCGCGCCGCGGGAAGCCGGCTTCGGCTAGTAAACCGGCGGCCCTGGCCAGGTCCTTCAGGCCGGCCTTGTCCCCGAGGAGCCGCTGCCGGGAAGGTTGGGATGCTTCCAAGCCCAGGCGGATGGTGACAAAACCCGCCTGCCGCATCAGCCCGGCGGTCCGCCTCGTGAGCAGCCGGGCGTGCAGGCCGTTGGGAACGTGGAAACGCAGGCCCGCGCCGGCCACCAGTTCCAGGAAGGGATCGAGCAGGGTTTCCGCCCCCCAGAGCAGGGCGTTGTCGTAAAAGGCGAAATCCCCGGCGCCCAGCTCCCGCCCCAGGCGCAACACCTCTTGCGCCGCCGCCTCCGGGTCGCGCCGTGATGGAGTTTCCAGGAGCCCGGCGGCGCAGTAGGGGCAGGAGAAGGGGCACCCCCGGGAAAGCTGGAGCGGGAGGGCGGATCGGTCGCGCATGAGGTCGTAAGCGGCGTCGGGGTCGGCCGCGGCCCCGGAAGGGGGAAAGCCCAGCCTGTCCAGGGTGAGAGCCAGGGCCTTGGCGCCCGCTTCGTCCTGAACCAGGATCCCGGGGAAAATTGTTCCGGCGTGGAGAGGGAGCAGGCGGGCGTAAGTCCCGCCCAGGACAAGGGGTACCCCGGGACGGGTTTCCGCCAGAATGCCCAGGACTTCCCGGATCGCCGGGTACCAGTAGGTCATTCCCGACCCGAGCAGGATCAGGTCCGGCCGCGCCCGCCGCCGGATTTCCTCCCGGATCAGCTCCGGCGGGAAACCGTAGCGGAAATAGCGGCGCCCGAATTCCCGGAACGGCTTCGGGGGAGCGATCTCCTCCCGGGGATACTTCCCGCAGCCGTAAGGATCGTCCCGGGCCCGGCTCTCGGCGCGGTATCCGCTTAGGTGGGGATGGCCGCGGTCCAGGCAATCCAGAAGTTCCACTTGCCAGCCCCAGGCTCGGAGCAGGGCGCCGACCCGAAGCAAGCCCAGGGGGCGGGCCCAGAGGTCGTAGGCGGCGAAATCGTGGATACCGGGATTGACCAACAAGGCGAAGGGCACGGGGCGCGTCAGATCTCGAAGCTGTCGGCGAAAGCGGGAACTTCGACGCTGGTTGCGAGCTTTTCCCGGAGCGTTTCGGCCAGGGCCCGGGCCGAGCTTTCTTCCCCATGGGTGACGAAGATTTTTTCCGGGGGCGCGGAAAATTCTCCCATCCAGCGCAGGAGTTCATCGCGCCCGGCATGGGCCGACAAGCCGTTGATCTGTTCGATCCGCGCCCGGACCGGATATTCGCTGCCCAGGATACGGACTTTTTCCGGCCGGCGCAGGATGATCCGCCCCAGTGTCCCCTCGGCCTGGTAGCCGACGAAGAGCACGCAGCTTTCCGGGCGGGCGATGTTGTGGCTGAGGTGGTGCTTGATCCGTCCCCCCGTGCACATCCCGGCCCCGGCGATGATGATGGTGCTTCCGGAAATATGGTTGATGGCCTTGGATTCCTCGACGCTCGTGGTCAACTGCAGGAGCGGGAATCCGAACAGCTTTTTTCCGGAGTTTTCCAGGGCCCGGGGGTTGAGATAGCCTTGGTATTTACGGTAGATGTCGGTGACCTTGATTGCCATCGGGCTATCCAGGAAGGTAATCAGGTGGGGGATGAGGTTCTTCTCCAGGAGCCGGGCCATGTGGTAGAGCAGTTCCTGAGCCCGCTCGACGGCGAAGGCGGGGATGAGGAGGTTGCCCCGTCCTCCCTGGACGGAATTGATCAAGCCGACGAAGAACTCCAGGGCGTTTTCGGTGGTTTCGTGCTTGCGGTTGCCGTAGGTGGATTCCACCACCACCACATCGGCGGAGCGGATCGGGGAAGGATCATTGAGCAGGACCTTCCCGTAGCGGCCCAGGTCCCCGGAAAAAACCGTTTTCCGGGTTCGGCCCGAGGATTCCCGTATCCCCATTTCCACGATCGCCGAGCCCAGGATATGCCCGGCGTCGCGGAAGACGCATTCGACTCCCGGGGCCGCGGGGAAGGTCTCCCCATAGTTAAACGAGCGCAAGAGGGGGGGGACTTTTTGCGCGTCTTCCACGGTATAGAGGGGTTTGTAGGGGAAAGGGGCTTTTCGGCCCTGAGCCAAGTGGCGCTTTTGCTTGAACTTGACGTCTTCCTCCTGGATGCGGGCGGAGTCGAGCATGACGACCTCGGCGATTTCCGCGGTCGGCGGGGTGCAGAATACCGGGCCCCGGAACCCGTCCCGGACCAGGCAGGGCAGCCAGCCGCAGTGATCGAGATGGCCGTGAGTCAGGACCACGGCGTCGATATCGGAGGGGGGGAAGGGGAAAGGGTCCCAGTTGCGCTGCACCAGGTCCCGTTCCTGGTAAAGCCCGCAGTCGATCAGAACCCGGGCCGAGTCGGTCTCGACCAGGTAGCGGGAACCGGTGACGTTGCGCGCCGCGCCCAGAAATCTGATCCTGATCATTTTCCCTCCTTGGGGTTAGATCCGCATTTTCACCATGTAGAACATGTAGGACATGTAGCTGCTCGCTATTGCCATTGAGCATGGAGCATAGGGCATAGGGCATAGAGTAAGGGTTCAGGAGTCGGTCCACTAAGTCCACTTCGTCCATATCGTCCACTCGGTTCTACATGTCTACATGTGAATGAGGCGGCGGTTCCTTCAGCCTAACTTCCTCACCACAGAGTTCACAGAGAGAAACAGAGACCACAGAGAAAACTTTTTTCTTACCATGAAGATCTTGAAGAGCATGAAGAAAAAAATCTGTGAAATCTGTGGACGAAATCGTTTCCTTAGCGTCTTTGCGTCTTAGCGCCTCTGCGTGATGAAAGCGGCGGTTCCTTCAGCCTTCAGTCTTCAGCCTTCAGCCTGTAGTTAGAAATCTGTGGGAAGAAATAATCTGCGGTAATCTGCGTAATCTTAGTTTTAGTCGGCGTGGATTCGCGCGATTCGCGGTTAATCCGCGCACAGGTCAGTTTAACGGTTCGGGCGCGGGCAAGGCAAGGCCCGCGAAAACCTCTTTTCCCCGTTCCGGGTAAGGGGTTAAAATTACTATTAACGTGCTGGCGTCTTTCCTTTGCGGCGCGTTCGAAACGATGAAAAAACTGATCCGGAACAGGGGAGTCCCGGCCGGCTTGCCGGCGGAGTTCCACATCTCTCTGGCCGCCCGCCGCAAATACGGGGTCAACCGGCGGCTTTTCGGCACCGACGGGAAGATTGTTTTCAGCGACGAGGCGGCGCTCCGGGAGTTGGTGGAAGCCCTTAATCGGGCCCGGGCGGCCTCCGCCCCACCGGGAGGAGCGATCCGGGCCGGCGAACTCAACGCCGCCGGGTTGATCGACGAGATCTGGCATTTCATGCTCCGGCGCTACCGTCGGGAGAAGTCGCCCGGTTTTCCCCTCCGGCTGGAAAAGCACCTGGAAGCCGGATTCGGTTCCTCCGGGCTGGGGCGGCTCCGGGAGGTTTTTGTCCAGGAGTTCCCCCCGGGGGCGGTTTTTCTCGAGGGGGTCGAGCCCGGGCGCTACCTGGAGGGGCGGACCGGGAAGGAACTCAACCGGCGGCTGGTTCTGGAGGAATTGCTTTTGCTGGGGTTGGCTAACCGCAACCCGGCTTTCGCTTCTTTCGGGGAGCTTTTCGACGATGCCTCCCTCGAGGCCGTTCCGGGCTACCGCGACCTGATCGAGAGTTACCGGGAATTTTTCCGGGCGGAGCCCGGCTTCGGCAGGAAAAACACCGACTTCTTCGCTTTTCTGGTCGAGCCGATCAAGGCTTCCCCTCATTCTCTGGGCGGCCAGCTCGAGTATATTTTCAAGCATTGGGGGGAACTCCTGAGCGAGGAAATCCGGAACCGGCTCCTGGTCGGAACCGACATCATCAGGGAAGAGGAAAAATCCCGGGGCGACGCCGCTGAGAATGTCGCGCAACGCCGCGGGGCGGGGGAGAGGGAAGGCGGCGGCGGGACGGGAGAGGGAGGCGGGGTGCCTTTCCTCGCCCGGGGTTTTCCCGAGGATTACGAGGCCTTCAGCCCCGATTTGGATTGGATGCCCCGGGTGGTCCTGATGGTCAAGAACGCCGGGGTCTGGTTCGAGCAGCTTAGCCGGCGCTACGGGCGGACGATCTCGCGCCTCGACCAGATTCCGGACGAGGAACTCGACGCTTTGCGGGATTGGGGCTTTACCTCCCTCTGGTTGATCGGGATCTGGAGAAAGTGCCGCGCTTCCCAGTTGATCAAGCGCCTCTGCGGAAACCAGGAGGCCGGGCCCTCCGCCTATTCTCTCTACGATTACGTGATTTCCGACGAAATGGGGGGCGAGGCGGCCCTGGTTTCTCTCAAGGAAAGAGCCATCCGCCGGGGCATCCGCCTGGCCAGCGACATGGTCCCCAATCATACCGGGATATATTCCCGCTGGGTGGTGGAGCACCCGGAATGGTTCATCCAGGTCTCCGAGCCGCCTTTTCCGGCTTACCGTTTCACCGGCCCCAACCTTTCCAACGATCCCCGGGTGGCTGTTTTCATCGAGGATGGTTACTGGACCCGGACCGATGCCGCCGTGGTCTTCAAGCGCCTCGACCGCCTGACCGGGGAGGTTCGCTACATCTACCATGGCAACGACGGGACCAACATGCCCTGGAACGACACCGCCCAGCTCGATTACCTGAAAAAGGAGGTCCGCGACGCGGTGATCGGGACCATTCTCAGGGTGGCCCGGAATTTTCCGGTGATCAGGTTCGACGCGGCCATGGTTCTGACCAAGAAGCATTTTCAAAGGCTCTGGTACCCGCCCCCGGGGGCGGGCGGAGACATTCCTTCCCGGGCGGGACGCGGGGTCTCCCCGGCCCGCTTCGAGAAGTTTTTTCCCCTGGAGTTCTGGCGCGAGGTGGTGGACTCCGTGGCCGCGAAGGAGCCGGATACGCTTTTGTTGGCAGAGGCTTTCTGGCTTCTGGAGGGTTACTTCGTTCGCACCCTGGGGATGCATCGCGTCTATAACAGCGCCTTCATGAACATGCTCAAGATGGAGAGCAACGCCGAGTATCGGGGAATGCTCAAGGATTTCCTCGAGTTCGAGCCCCAGATTCTCAAGCGTTTCGTCAACTTCATGTCCAACCCGGACGAGGCCACCGCTTCCGAAGGGTTCGGCGACGGGGATAAGTATTTCGGGGTCTGCTCGATGATGGCGACCCTGCCCGGGTTGCCGCTTTTCGGCCACGGCCAGGTCGAGGGTTTCCGGGAGAAATACGGGATGGAGTTTCTCCGCGCTCGCCTGAAGGAAAACGTCAACTCGGGGCTGGTCGAGCGCCACCGCCGGGAGATTTTTCCCCTCCTGCGCAAGCGCTATCTTTTCAGCGACGTGGAAAATTTCATTCTTTACGATTTCTACGGAGAAAACGGGAAGGTCAACGAGAATGTCTACGCCTATTCCAACCGCTACCGGGAAGAAAGGAGCCTTGTTGTCTATCACAACTTCTACGCCGAAGCCTCCGGCTGGATCCGGGTCTCGGCCGCCCGGAGTGAGAAGGAGGGGGGGGCCAAGCGCCTGCGCCAGGTTGAACTGGTGGAAGGCCTCAAGCTCCGCGACCGGGAGCGGGATTTTGCTCTTTTCCGGGAACAACGGAGCGGGTTGGAATACATCCGGACGGTCCGCGAACTCCGCGAGCGGGGGCTTTTCATGCGCTTGCGCCCTTACGGGGTCAAGATTTTCAGCGATTTTCGGGTCATCCGGGACGGGACCGAAGGAGTGCTGGGGCGTTTGGACGAAAGCCTGCGGGGCCGCGGGGTTCCCAACCTGGACGAGGAAATCCGCAAGCTCCATTTCGGTCCGCTCCATGCCGCCTTCCGCGACCTTTTTTCCGCCTCTCGGGTTGCGGCCTTGCTGGGAATGTCCCGCGGCTGCCTCTCCGAGGAGGAACTGCGGCGCGGTCTGGAAGCGCTCTTCGCGGCGCCCCTGGCGGTTCTGCTTGCCCGGGCGAGCGACTACACCGGCCGCCCCTCCGTTCCGGGAACGGTCGAGCGCTTGACCGATCTTCTTTTTCACGTCCTGCTCCTGTTCCCCTCTCAGCCCGGGATGCCTTCCTGGACCAGCAGCCGCTACAGTCGCCCGGCGCTCCGCGCCCTGGCGGAGCTTTCCGCCGGGGGGCGAAAACCGGAGGTCGCTCTGGCCGTGATTGCGCTCTGGGCGGTTCTTTCCGAAATCGCGGGGGAAAAACCGGCGGCAGGGGCGGTCGAGGTTTCCCGGCTGAAGAAATGGTACCTGGAAAATCTCGTGGTCGAGTTCTTCACGGAACTAGGGCTGGAGTGGGCCGAGGCCCGGGACCGGCTGGATCTGGTGGCGATCCTGCTGCGGGGGGTGGAGGAATTCAAACGGGTCCGGACCCGTAACCACCTCCACCTCCTGAGCGAGTTTTTCCGGGACGATACCGTCCGCCGTTACCTGCGCTTCAACTGGTATCAGGACATCCTTTGGTTGAACAAGGAAAGCCTGGAAAAACTTGCCTTCTGGCTTTTTGCCGCCGCCCAGATCGAACGCTCGCTTCCCCGGGAGAGCGGGAAACCCGTCCGGCTCCGGGGTCTGGTCCTTTACCGGGGGCTTCTCCGGATCGAGGAAATGGCCTCGGAGGCATCCTACCGGGTCGAGGGTTTCCTGCGCGCCTTGGAAGCCTGCCGCGCCCGGAGACGGAAGAAAAAAAAGAAAGAGCCCGGGCAACCCCGGCCATGAGGATCGTGGCGG
>CAZIEA010000070.1:0-10760 GCA_964538495.1 uncultured bacterium
GGCTTTCCAAAGTCTCCGGGGACATCGCCCAAATCACGGGCTGGGGGGCGACTTTCGTGGGGGCGCTTTTCCTGGCCGTGGTCACCTCGCTGCCGGAGCTGGCGGTAAGCGCCGGGGCGATCAGGGTGGGCTCTCCGCACATGGCCTTGGGCAACATCTTCGGGAGCAACATTTTCAACCTGGCCATTATCTTCCTGGTGGACCTGGCCTGGGCCGGGGGGCCGATCCTGGCGGGAGCCGACGGAGGCGCGATCGGCGCCGGAATCCTAGCCCTGATCCTGACCGGAATATCGGCCCTGGCCTTGAAAACCAAAAGCAAGCAGGCGGGCGCGGCCGGGCCCGGGTGGGCGCGTTACTGGGACACCGCGGCCATCGCCGCCATTTACCTGGGGGGGATGTACCTGGTCTTCAGTCTTTCCCGGGGGCACTAGCATAGCGTCAGGAGACAGGAGACAGGAAACAGGAGTCAGGAGAGCCGTAATGCGTAATCAGTAATCCGTAATCCGTCGAAACCCAGGAATCAGAAAACAGGAAACAGGAGACAGGAGACAGGAGAGCCGTAATACGTAATCAGTAATCCGTGATCCGTCATCCGGCGCCTGAAATATTGGGAATCCAGAATTCAGAATCCAGAATACACAAAAATGAATCTGTTTAATCTGTGAAATCTGTGGACGGATCGGTTCTTGGCGTCTTTGCGTCTCTGCGTCTTTGCGTGATGCCGGTTTGGCGGTTTCGAATTTCGAGTTTCTGATTTCGAATTTGTCTTTCTACATGCCTACATGTGAATGAGACAGAGATTCGCGGTTAATCCGGGGGAAAAACGGCTATAATAAAAGACACGGCAGGAGAACCGGGGAGGAGAAAAGCATGAACTACTACTACTGTTTCGCCTGCAAAAAGCTCTTCCGGAGCGAGAACGACAAGTGCCGGCGCTGCGGCAAGGGCGCGGCCAAGGCCCGCCGAGAACTAGGCAAGACCACGGAGAAACTCGACATCTACAAGATCTTCGTGGGCGACCAGTTGGTCGCCAACCAGCGGGTGCAGAAAAAATCCGGCTGAGCGCCCTTGCTCCCGCTGCTGGCAGCTTCGCTGATCTGGGCCTTCTCCTTCGGCCTGATTCAGCATGTCCTGATCGGGGTCGGGGTCGGGCCTTTCCTGGTGGCGGAAGCGCGCCTTGTCCTTTCCGCCCTGCTCTTCCTGCCCTTTCTCCGGCTTAAGGGGCTGGGCGCCGCCGCGGCCGGGAAGCTGGCCTCTCTGGGGGCGGTCCAGTACGGGGCGATGTACGCGCTCTACCTCTGGAGCTTCCAATACCTGCCCTCGCACCAAGTGGCTCTCTTCACCATCTTCACCCCCCTGTACGTGGCCTTGTTTTTCCAGGGCTCGCTAAAGCGAAGGCAGCGGGGAACGGTTTTTCTCGCCGCCGCCCTGGCCACGGCGGGGGCCGGCTGCATTGCGCTCTCCAGCGCCGACCTCGGGGGGACGCTCAAGGGGTTCCTCCTGGTCCAGGGCTCGAACCTGGCGTTTGCTTTCGGCCAGGTCCGTTACCGAATGCTCCTGAGGGAAAGGCCAAGCCTCCGGGACCGGGACGTCTTCGGGCTCCTCTACCTGGGCGGAGCGGCGGCGGCCCTCCCGCTTGCCCTCCTGGAAGGGGGGAGCCTGTCCGGGCTGGAGGCGGGCCAGGTCCTGACTCTGCTCTACCTGGGTCTGGTCCCCTCGGGGATCTGTTTCTTCCTCTGGAACTTCGGGGCGCGGCGGGCAAAGCCGGGAACAGTGGCAGCCATGAACAACGCCAAAATCCCCCTGGCCGTCCTGGTCTCGCTCGCGATCTTCGGGGAAAGTTTCCAGATCTGGCGCCTGCTGGCGGGATCCGCCGCCTTAGTTGCGGCGGTCCTGATCACCGAAAAGTTTCCCCGCCGGGCCTGATTCCGGGCCCCGGAACGAATTCCGCTTCCCCGGTTCAGGTCTCGGTGACCCGGACGGTGCCGCCGACCATCCGGGACGGGCGGCGCATGATCCGCTCCATCTTTTCCCAGAAGGCCGCCTCCAGGTCGAAGTCGAGGGAGACGGCGTTGCCCAGGAGGAGAATGAGCAGGTCGGCGTGTTCCTCGATCAGCTCTTCGCGGGGCTTGCCCTTGGTCAGGCACTGGCAGATCTCGCCCACCTCCTCCATGACCAGGTTCATGCGGTGGAGCATCTCCTCCCCGCCCCGGTTTTTCAGGTCGTGCTTAAGATGAAACTCCCGGACCGCCTGGACCATCTCTTTCATGGCGCCAAATCCGGTCTCGCCCGGCGTCTCTTTCCCGGATGTTTGACCATGGCCGCCTCCGCTGGCTTGGGGCTTGAATTTATCCCGCTTAGGCAGTATATAGTTTACAAGGGAGACGGACAAGGAAGGGTTGCGGTAAAAGCCATGCCGGAGAAAAACAAAAAAGCCATCGTACTGGGGCTGGGGTTGGACGGCCGGGACGGGCACGTCCGCATCACCCGGGGCAGGAATTTCCACCTCCTGGGAGGGTCGGAGGACACCCACTCCACCATGCAGGAAAAGGCCATCAAGTTCAACGAGCGGCTCAAGGAGCGGGGCAAGGAGCTTGAGGAAATCACCCGGACCGAGTTCGAGGACATCGCCGGGCAGGTCGGCATGAACGTCCCCACCCGGGGCTCCTGAAGGGAGGGACGATTCACCTCCGGCAGCACACGCTGGTCTCCCTGCCCGGAGCCCTGGTCCTGGGCTGGCTAACCCGGGATTGGCGGACCGGCGCCGGGTTTTTCCTGAGCGGGGTCCTGGTCGATCTCGATCACCTTCTGGAATACCTGCTCCACTTCGGGCTCCGTTTCGATTTAAAGAAATTTTTCCGGGCCGCCCGCTACCACGTCTATCCCCGCTATTACCTCTTCCTGCATTCCTGGGAACTAGCCGCAGTGCTCTGGGTCGTGGCGGCGGCGGGAAACAGCCCCTGGGCCTGGGGCTTGGCGGCGGGGCTGACGCTCCATCTCCTGCTCGACCAGCTCTACAACCCGGCGGGAGCCGGGACCTACTTCCTGCTTGGGCGGGCGGCGCGGGGATTCAAGTCGGAAGCAGTCTTTCCCCCGGACAAGGTGATCCTGACCTATCCTTACCTGATCGACCGCTGCCGCCCCGCCCTGCGACCCTCCGCGACGGAGAAACCCCAGGAGACTCAAAGGGTTCAGGGTTCAGGAGAACCCGTAATCAGTAATCCGTGATCCGTAATCCGGCCCGAAGGAAACAGGAGACAGGATTGCGCAACGGACCGACCGGAAAAATAAGGCGGCTCCTGAAAATCGCCGGGCTCGCGAGCCTGGCGGCACTGCTGGGAGCGGGCTGCGGGCGGGAAGCTCCCCGGACGCCGGTGATCCTCTTCTCCATCGACACCTTGCGGGCCGACCGCCTGGGCTGCTACGGCTATCCGCGCCCGACCAGTCCCCGGATCGACGAGTTCGCCCGGGACGCGGTCCTCTTCGAGTCGGTCCTGGCCCCGGCCCCGGAGACCGCTCCTTCCCACATGTCCATCTTTACGGCCCTCTCCCCCGCCGTCCATGGGGTGCGCAACTACCGGATCGATCTCACCAACGGGTCCGTGGAAAAAGTCCGCGGGCGAACGCTCTCGAACCGGATCAAAACCTTGCCCGAGTTCCTCAAGGCCCACGGCTACCTGACCCTGGGCCTGCACGGGGGGGGGCAGATCGGCGAGGGAATGGGGTTCGGTCGCGGATTCGACCTTTTCGACCCGGCCTTCGACCGCTGGTTCCGGGACGAAAAGGGCTACCTGGCCCAGGTCGATGACCTGGAGGGGATCGAGGCCGAGCTGAGGCGGTGGATCCGCCGGAGCAGGGAGGAAGGAAAGCCCCTCTTCTGCTTCCTCCACCACTACGCCTGCCACGACCCCTACCTTTCCGGGCCGGAGGAGATCCGCCAGCGCTTCCTCACAGCCCCGGTCCCCGGACTTCCCCGCACGGCCGCGGACATCGATTTCACGGACCAGACCCTCAACATCCGGGAGCAATTCTTCCGGAACATCGACCCGGAACGGGCGGAGCACCGGTGGCATTTCAGCGACCTTTACGACGGCGGAGTCCTCCTCTCCGATCTGGTTTTCGGGAGAATACTGGACCTGCTCCGGGAGGAAGGGATATACGAGGAGGCCCTGGTCATTCTCCTCTCCGATCACGGCGAGGAATTCTACGAGCATCGGGGCGGGCTGCACTGGACCCTCTTCCGGGAGACCATCCAGGTCCCCCTGATCATCAAGTTTCCCGGCGGGGATCACGGGGGGAAACGGGTCTCCGTCCCCGTCCAGGCCCTGGACGTCTTCCCGACCGTGGCGACGGCCCTGGGCCTGGACCTGGATGAGCGGAGCCTCCAGGGAACATCGCTTCTTCCCCTGCTGACCGGCGGCGGCTACCGGGGAAACCCAGTCAGTTTCTCTGGGGACGCCCTCAATTTGCGGTTCTCCCAAGACGGCTACACCTACATGGACCAGAGAATCCACCACGTAAAAAGGAGGCTGTTCGCCGAGAGCGACCCGCTCGAGCGCGAAAACCTGGCCGAGCAGCTGCCCGAGGTCCTGAACCGGATGCGCGAGGAGGCCCGCCGGATCAAGGCCGAGCACCGGGCCCGGGCCCAAGAGATCCACGCCGGGGAGGAACCCGCCGCCAGCGAGGCCGACGGCGCCAAGCTCCGGGAACTGCGCGCCCTGGGCTATATCAACTAGAGGTATGGGGTGTGGGGTATGGGGTATAGCATAGAGCAGAGGGCATAGAGCATAGAGTCCTAAACCAGGAGCCAGGAAACAGGAGTCAGGAGAGCCGTAATACGTAATCAGTAATCCGTGATCCGTCGCCGGAGACAGTCGTAGCGCTTTTGCTTCAGCCCTGCTCCCGGGGTCATTGCGAGCTCCTTTAGGGGCGAAGCAATCCCCCCACGCCAGGGCAAAGCAAAAAGGTGCAAACGGCTTGGGGGGCAGCCTTGCTGTTGACAAAGGGCACACACTACCTCATACTGGGGTTGTGAGTGAGTTCGATTGGAGCGAGGAAAAGAACGCAGAGCTTGAACGCACTCGGGGGGTGTGTTTCGAGGATGTCGTCGTCTGCATCGAGAGCGGAGGCGTTCTTGATGTCATACGCCATCCCAACCGCGAGCGATATCCGGACCAGAACGTCATCGTCCTCAATATCGATGGTTACGTGTGGCTTGTTCCCTACGTCAAATGCCGCGGCGTCAGGTTCTTGAAGACCGTCATTCCCAGTAGAAAAGCAACCAGGGAGTACCTGCGATGAAAAAAGATGAAATCAGGCTCGATGATGAAGAGATCGAGATCCTGCGGGATTTTGAGCAGGGCGAGTTTCAGGGCATCCGCGGCTTCGAAAAAGAGAAGCGGGAATTGGAAGAGGCCGCCCGGGATACCCTCCGGAAAGACAAGCGGATCAATATCCGCATTTCATCCCGCGATCTCGCGCGCATTCAAATGCGCGCGGCCCGGGAAGGCGTCCCGTATCAAACTTATATTGCCGGCTCCCTGCACAAGCTGGTGTCCGGAAGGTTGACGGAGCGAACCTGAGCTTTCTCCCCGGGCGGGGACTCGATTGCAATCGGGTTGGCTGGTTTTACGTGACCGCTGACACGTAGTTCCCGACCTGCCCCGCCCCCTCGTCTGTCAAAGAGCGGACGCTCCCGATCGCGTTTAAAGCCTAACGCCGGAATTCCGGGAAGGCAACGGATAAACCTGACGATAGCGGGTCCAGGAGTAGGCGTCGCCCCCTGCGGGGGCTTTTGCGGCATAGGGCATAGAGCATAGGGCATAGAGTCCTAAAACCAGGAGCCAGGAAACAGGAGCCAGGAGTCAGAATCCAGAATCCAGAATTCGCGTGATTCGCGGAATTCGTAGTTCAATCCCCGGGCTTCGTCCCCTTCGAGGCCTCGCAATGACGTGGACGAATCGGTTCGTGGCGTCTTTGCGCCTTGGCGTGATGATTGCGCGCGCGCCCGATATCGATAGCGATCCCGATACCGACCCCGATTTTCGCGCCTGAACCCTGAACCCCGAACCCTGAACCCTTCTACATGCCCTACATGTCTACATGTGAACCCGGCGACGGGGCCTTCAGCCCGGCGCCGGAATCCGGCGCCGAGGGGAAGGAAATTTTCAGGTTGGTGATGATGGGGTGGGCCCGGCTGGTCGGGATCCCGCCCCGGGAGTAATACATCGCCTCCCCCAGGCGACCGTCCGGCCACTGATCCCGCTCGTAGTAAACCCAGATCCCCAGGTCCCAGGCGCTGCCCACGAAAAGCTTCCCGCCGGGGGCGGTGAACTCCCAGCGGCTCCACTCCCCTTCCCGGGCGGAAGCAAGAGGGGGCGAGGAGGCGATAAGCCGGTCGGGGAGCCCGTTGGCGTCCTCGTCGGCGTAGGCGGTCATCCGGAAGGAACCCTCGGGGCCGCTCCGGGCGTGGGCCATTTCCACTACGACCCGCGCCCCTTTTTCCGGGGGGGCGAGCACCTCCCAGACCCCGGAGTCGAAATAGGTGGCGTGCACGGTCTCGGCGGTGAGCAGCCCGGAGCCGGCGGCGGGGAGAACGACGCCTTCCTGGAACCCGGCGGCGCCTTCGGAGTCGAGAACTTCCACGATCAGGCTCTCGAAAGTCTGGACGTTGAAGCGCTGATCCCAGCAGACCGGGTCGTTGGCCCGGCGGGGGAGGCGCCGCCCGGCCCAGTCCACGATGTCGTCGGCCAATAGCCCCCGAACGGTCACGGTCTCGCGGTGCACCTCGCGCAAGGCGTGGGAACGCTGGAGATAGCGCAATTCGGTCTCGAGGTTGGTATGCCAGCCTACCAGGAGCACCAAGTCCCCGGGCCGGACCCCGGAGCGGCTGGTGTTGGTGTAGCCGATCAGGGGGGTTTTCGCCCACCAGGAAACCTTGCGCAATTCGTTGGCGTAAACCCGGCGGCCCTTGAGGTTTTGCCGGATATAGTCGGCGCTGCGGCGGATGTCGGCGAAACTGTCCCGGGAACCCCGGAGGACCAGGGCGGAAAAAAGGGCCGAAGCGAGCAGGGAAATGATCAGGAGCCCCCAGGCCAGGAAACGCAGGCGGCAGCGGGAAAAGAGCAACGAAAAACCGTGCCCGGCCAGGGGAAGGGTGACCGCCACCAAATCGAACTGGTAACGGGGGGTCCACCACTTGTTCACCACCAGGGTGTAGAAAACCGCCGCCAGGAAATAAAGGTAAAAGCAGAACCAGCCCCGGCGAAGCCGGGAGCGGGAATCGATCAAGGTGAAGACAAGCCCGAGCAGGGCGAAAAAAGCCACCGGGTAAACCAGGACGTAGGGTAAGGAGAGCAGGTAATGGGTAAGCCAGCTCTCCCAGCGACCGGCTAGAGACTGGTAGGAAGCCCGCATCCCCTGCTGGTACCAGGTGCTCATGGAGAGGGAGTGCTGCCAGTAATGGAGGAACCAGTAACCGGAGAAGGAAGCTCCCAGGGCGATCAGCGCCAGGGGGCGGCGCCACCACCAGCCTTTTGACCGGCCGGGAGCCGGAAGCAGGTAGGAGAGAACCAGCAGCAAAGCCCCCCAACCCGAAGCGGCCAGGAGGATCTCCCAGGCCGGGTCGGGGATGGGAAGGTTGACCGGGAAAATCCCCAGGAGAAAAAGCTTCACGGTGGAAAGCGCCTGCCCCCAGAAAGGCCAGAGAAAACGAGCGGCCGCCAGCGCCCCCCAGCCCGCCAGGAAAACCAGCAGCACCGGAACCCGGGGGCGCTCGGCGGCGGACACGGAGAGGAAATAGAGAAGGACGGCGGCCGCCGCCACCGGGACCAGGACCAGCCCGGTGGGATAAGTGACCACCGCCAGAGAGCCGCTGAAAACTCCCAACGCCAGGGCCCAGGGCGACTTGTTGCCCAGACAGCGGAAAAGACCGTAAAGAAACAAAAGCACGAACAGGGTGTAGAGGCTGTGGGGAAAGACCCGGAGCGACCAGCGCAGGAGCAGGGGGGAGACGGTGTAGAGCCCGGCGGCGATCACGGCGGCGCGGCGGCCGAAAACCAGTTCCGTGAGGCCGAAAAGCGGCAGCACGCACAAGACCCCGGCCAGGATCGAGACCAGGCGCCCGGCCAGCTGCGGATCGGCGGTAAGACGCTCGAGCAGGTCGATGGCGAAGGGATAGGCGGGCAGGATGATCGTCCCCCGGATGGTGTCGAGGGCGGTCATGTAGTCGACGCTGTCGGTGTAGGTGGCGTAGTGCCAGTCAAGAAAGAGCAGGCGCAGAACCAGGTTGATCAGGAGCAGGAGAACGGGGACAAGCCAGGGGCGGCGGGGGACGGTTTCGCTCACGAACCCTCCCCGGGGCGGACGGTGACAGCCAGGTTGCTGGAGCGCGGGGAAGTGGAAAGAGTCGGCATCTCTCCGGAAGAATAGAACATCGTCGGGGACAATCCGCCTTCCCGCCAGGCGCTGCGGGCGAAGTAAACCCGGGCGCCCTCCCGCCAGGTGGTCCCGACAAACAACCGTCCCGAGGGGGCGGTAAAGCTCCAGCGGCTCCAGTCCCCGATCTTGCGCCCGGTCAGGTAAGGAGAGCGGGAGATCTCGACGTCGGGATTCCCGTCCCCGTCGCGGTCGGCGAAGGCGATGATATGGAAAGCCCCCTCCTTGCCGGCATCGGCGTGCTGGGCCGTCACCGTCACCAGGTCGCCCGGGGCGAAGGGCCGGACCACCTGCCAGACCTGGAGCCGGTGGCCCGGGGTCCCCTTCTCCAGGATCTGGGAGGGCGGCGCCTCGGCCGTGGGCACCCGGTATTCGCCGGTGTCGGTCAGATCGGCCACGGTCTCCTCGAGCGCCAACAGGCGGTAGAGGGTGAAGGCCTGGGCGGCAAGCAAGACCGCGACCAGGATGGTCAGGACTCCGCCGGGGGCCGAGGCGCCGGCGCGGCGGGAACCGCTGGAAGAGAACGAGAACATAAGCATACCTCCAATGAACCAGAGCGCGTAAAGGGGAACCAGGCTCCAGCCGCCCGCGAGGCCGAAGACCTGTCCCAGGTTGAAAGAATTGAACGAACCGGCGTTGATGAAGGACGACTCCCCGCGGATGGCCAGGGCCCCGTCGGAAAAAGCCTGGAAATAAAGGTCCTGGAACGGGCGCTGGACGTACTCCTCGGGCCGGACCGAGACCGCTATGAGCATCAGGAACACCGAAAACGCAATCAGGATCCCGGAAAGCAGGCGGAAGCGCCGGATGAAAAAGAAAGCGAGCAGAACCAGGTAAGGAAGCATTTCCATGGCATGCCGCGCCCCCAGGGCTTTGCCCCCGTACCAGTAAGGATAAACGGTGTTAATGGCAAAGTAGGCGAGCGCCAGCAACCAGAGGGTGAAGGCCAGGGACCGCCCCCCCCGGCGGCGGAGCAAGTACCAGGTCCCGGGGAAGATCAGGATCAGGAAGGGGGAGAGATGGAAAAATCCCCGGTAGGAGCCGAAGGAGGTCTTCCAGGCGACATCCAGGAATTTGCGCAGGGTAAAGGCAAAGCCCAGGAGCCAGCCGCTCCGGTAACCGGCGTGGGCGGCGGCGCGCTTGTCGAAGTAAGCGACGTAAAACCAGTCGCCGAAGACGAAGCGGTTGTAGCCCACCAGGACCAAGGCCGGAAAGACGGCCCCGGAGAGGAAAATCACGGCGTCGAGCAGCCAGCGCCCGCGCGGGGAAAAGGAGCGGATAAAGCAGAAAAGCGAAAGTATCCCGACCAGGACCAGGGTGGGATACTCGGTGACCACGGCCCAGCCCCCGATCAGGCCGGAAGCAAAAATCCAGGCCCGGCGGCGCGGGGCCGCGGGTTCGGCCAGGGTGGCCCGGTAAAGCAGGTAAAAGGAGATCAGGGAGAAAGTCGAAGCCACCATGTGCCCGTAAAGCATGGTGGCATAGGCAAAAGCGGGGGTGCCGAGGTAGAGCCCGAGCGAAGCCAGCAGGCGGGGGCGGGGGTCGGGATCGAAAAATCCCAGCAAACGGTAGAAAACCACCCCGCCCAGGGCGCAGATCACCCCCGCCACCGAAACCGTGACGAAGTAGCTGACGAAGAGGTAAAAATAGCGGCTCTCGAGCAGAAGGCCGACCGGCTTTTCCAGGGAAACGGCCAGGAAAAACGGCAGGGCGCTCATCAGGCTCACGCCTGGGGCCTTGTTGGGATAGGTTTTGCTCCCGACCTGGACAATGTCGTGGCTGGAAGCCTTGCCCTTGAGGTTGAGCTGGCCGAACTCCACGATTGAGCGGGCCTGGTCGAGGCGGGCGTTCTGGTTGGCCCCGCCCCCCTGGTAGAAGTAGGCAAAACTGAAAAGGAGCAGGAGGAAGAGACAGATCTCGATTCGCCGCTCCCCGTTCATATTCTCAGTGATCCCAAGCACCGGTTCTCTTCCACAAAGAATAATTCCGTTTTTTCCTGGCGTCGGCCGGGGCAAGGCAGTAGTCAACCCGGCATAGTTTTTGTATTATAAGGGGGCTGGCCCGGCTCGGGTAATTTTTTCCGCCCCCGGGCGCCCGGCGAGAACAACCTGGAGGAAAGATGAAAATTTTCAGCCGCAGGTTCTGGGGCAACTTCCTGATCACGGCGGGGATCGTACTTTTTGCCCTGGTGGTCTACGACACGGTCCGGCCCTTTTTCCCCGGCGGGCCCCGGGGGGGGGCCTTTGCCTGGCTGGGCGGCATTTTCGGTTCCGCGCCCGGAACTTCCCCCGTCTCGCCGGACCGGTCCGCTCCCGGCCCCCGGG
>CAZIEA010000071.1:0-10483 GCA_964538495.1 uncultured bacterium
ATTTGATCCGCAACGGATTCCTCATCGCGCTGGCGGTGGTCGCGCTGGTTGCTGTAGCTCATCAGGCAGAAATAGCAGGCGGCCTCGCAGTCCTCGGTCATCCGCCCGGTCCGCCGCAGGTCGTTGCCGGTTTCGGGGTCGTAGTGGCAGAGGGCCAATGCCTCGGCGGCGACGCGGTTGACGGCTTGGGTGTCGAGAAGCTGCCGGAGCACTCCGGCGCCGCCCTCGGCCGACTCGTAGATGAGGATTCGGCGGCGGTCTTTCAGGGAGGGCAGCGACTCCGTGGCCAGTTCGGTATCTTCGAGCTGGAAGACAATCTGGATTGCCTGCTTGAACGCGGCTTCGAGACTGGCCATCACCGGGGCGTCGAGAGGCTCGCTGGGGACAATGAGCAGGGCGTTGCGCCGATCCTCCACGAAGGGGATTACACGCTCCACTCTCCCGAGGGGATCTTCCTCTGCCTCGTCGTCAGCCGCATCATCCGGGGCAGTCATCCAACGGCCCGTTTCTACGTCGATCAGGAAACCTTCGGCCTCGCCCCGTTTGCTGCGCCGCCAACCCAGATTGATGCGCCAAATGGTGGCCGCGCTGCCATAAAGGAGTTCGAGCAGCGGCTTCCCGTCGGCCCCTTGAACCGTGGCGCGGCGATAGCTGGGCTGGCCCTGGCGCTCCGGGAAACGGACGCCGGTCATCAGTTTGTAGCCCTGGCGGAAGCGCTCCTCCTCGTCGGAGTTGATGCGCTCCCGCTTGCGGGTGGCGACATTCTCCATCCGGAAAAGGTTGCTCCGCCCCTGGAGCGTGGCCTGGCCGCACAGCTCGCAGTTGTCGGCGTTCTCGGTTGCCGCTCCGTAGTGGAGATATCCGCAATTTTCGCAGAAGCGCACCGCCTGCTTGAGGCTGAGGGCGTCTTCTTCGCCAGCCACATGGCGCACGGGCAAAAGGGCGCTGACGATCTGGTACTTGTTCCCGGCGTGATAGACGATGGCTTGCGGCCCGAATTCCGAGATCGCGAGAAACCTTGCTCGGGAGAGATACTCGTCATCCCCGGCCCTGCGCCGGGATCCGGGGAGGAAGGCGGAGAGAGGCAGGCGCGGGAAACTGTAACCGGGCAGGAAACCCTCGCTGGCGAAGTAGCGGTAGGAATAAAAGTCCGACTGCGACACGCTCCCCCGCTCGGTCAGGAGCTGGAGCTGCTGTTCGGCCTCTCGGCGCAGTGCCTTGGCCCGCTCTTTTTCGCGATGAGGCCGGGCGGCGTCCTTGATGATCTCGTTGCTTCTTTCCTGCTGGGCCAGGGCGGCCCGGTAAAGCGACCGCCAACGGTTGCAGGCGTCATCGAAATAACGATCGATTCCCTCAAGGGTCCGGGTAATCCATTCGGGCGACCACCAGTCGGCGCGGGAGAGTTCCGGCTCGATAGAGGCAAGAACGTTCCGGGCGTGCTGGGCTGCCCGTTCCCGGGCCTGGGCGTCGGCGAGGTTGTTGACCATCGAGGGCAGGAGTTCCAGGGAAGGCCTGGTACCGGCTGCGTCCAGTACGTCGGGCAAGCAGCGCCCCAGTTTTACTCCGGCCGACGCCAGCCAGATGGCGAGCACGTGGGCGCGCACGAGGTCTTCGTTGGCCAGATCGATTCTGGGGGCTGAAACCTGGCCGGCCACCATCAACTCCGGCCGATGGAAAAAATACTGGTCGTGGGCGCGGCCGACCGTGCAGTAGGAGAAGACGAGGGCCGGGTGCCCGCTGCGGCCGGCGCGTCCGCTGCGCTGGGCGTAGTTGGCCGGGGTCGGGGGAACGTTGCGCAGGTTGACGACGTTGAGTTCAGCGATATCGATGCCTAGTTCCATCGTGGGCGAGCAATAGAGGACGGGCAGTCCCTTGGGTTTATCGCCTTCCCGGGGCAAGGACCCCCGCCGGAAACGCTTCTCGCAGAGCTCTCGCTGGGGGGCCTTGACCTGGGCCGTATGTTCCATCGCCTCGGTCCCGAGTGCGCGGAAGGCCAACTCGCGGTAGAACCGGACGAAGAAGGGGTTCGGCCGGAAGCCGTCCTCGGGCACGTTGGGCACCCGAATCACGTCATGGTAGGCGCGGGTGCCGTCCCCGGCCTTCCAGACTATGCAGGCTGCCTGTAACTGGTAACCGGGAACATCATTGGCTTCGCGCTTTTCCACGATTTTCTCGACCAAGCCATAACGGCGCAAGGCCTCCAGGATGTCGCGGATGATCCCGTCGGTATCGCTGGCTTTGAGTCCCTGGGCGCCGGGCAGCCCCCCTGATTGGCGAAGAAAGCGGCCAAATCCCCCCCGGGCGGAGAGAAAGATATTTTCCTGCGTGTCCTGACCGGTGCTGGGCCTGGGGAATAAAAGGCCCGCGTGCTCGGGTCGCTCGTCTTCCCCGAAACCCCACGGCTCCTTGAGCCGCTGAAAACTGTCCCTGCTGATCCGTTCGAGGGCTTCGTACTCAAGATATTCTACCTTGATAGCCAAACCCCGGCGCATGAAGTCGAGCAGCACCCGGCAGATGCGCGCCCGCGCTTCCGGCGCAGCTTCGGCAAGCAGATGATGGGAGGGCCGCTTGTATTCGTCGTTGTGCTTCCAGACCTCGTCGTCCTTGGAGAGATCGTCGAGACTGGAGTACTCGATCCGCAGCAAGCCGCACTGTTCGAGGTTGGGCATGATCACTCGCCAGCCGCGTTTGAGGTCACGGTAGAGACGATAGGCCAGGACCGAGCGCAGGGCCTTCTCCGTCTCCTTCCGGGCCAGCCCCTTCAGGTCGGGATCGCTCGCGAAATCGCCGAAGTCGAGGTTGAGGGCATTGAAGACCAGCTGGGCAAGATGTTCGTGAGTTACCCCTTCGGTCCCTGCATCCGACACTGCCTTGAACAGCGCCGCCCGCAGGAGGCCGACCTCAATGAAGTCGTTGTAATGCCCGGCCTGAAGGGCGGCATCCTGGCGGTTGTCCGTGAAGCTCAGCAACTTCCGGGCCTGGAGCGGAACTCCCTCGTCCGCCAGCCCAAGCAGAGTAAAGAGGCTGAGCAGGGTGGTGGCCGTTGAACGCCCCTCGATGCCGAGCGTGGTCAGTTTGGGGACGTCGGACCGCATTCCCGTAAAACTGTAGGAAACGCCGCAACGCGGGCAGAACCGGAACGGGGCGGGAAGAAGAGTCACGGACATCTGGGCTCCGTCTCCCGGGGAGACTCCGGCCGTGTCGACGAGCATGGAACTAGGGAGATACTTTCTTCGCCCTTTACGAATCCGCCGCACCCCCCTGACTTCCTCGACCCAGTCATCGGGGACATAGTCGGTCTGGTCCTCCGGTGAATCAGCAGGCCATTGGAGGTCATCATCAAGCAGCAGAAAGCCGGCCTCCTGGCCTTCCCCCAGCTTGATATCCCAGAGTTCGCGAGGGCCGAACGCGGTAATGTCTCCGTCCTTCTGGCTTGAGACGCAATAGAAGTGCTGCCCGCATTCCCGGCAAAATACCAGCGGGAGCAGGATACGATTCCGGTCATCGGGCACGTATTGCTGGGCGTTGAGCGTGCAGTACCGATCTGGGGGAGGATCGATCGAGGCGTAGACCGTGCCGCCCTTACTGATGAACTGGTGCAGCCGGAAGGCGAACAGGGGATCCCCCGTGACCGGGTGCTTGCACAGATAACCCTTGAGCAGCGTCTCGCGGATCACCCCGGCTGCTGCGTCCTCCGACAAGCCGGTTTCGCTGGCGAGCAGGGCCGCCGCGCCTTTCTCGCCTCCTATTGTCCGAGGTTGTGCTCTGACCAGACGGCCATCTCGTTGCTCAAGGCCGAAGATCCGTTCGACCCAGCGCGACAGCGGATTTCGCCGAAATGCCTCGACATCTTCCGGTCCCGGGATCGCGGGGGGGGTAACCGCCGACTTGAGCTCATCTCGGGAAGCAACTCCCCCGATCGTTACGGGGGCAAGAGTCTCGCCAATGACGTCCCCCTCCTGGACCGCGGCGCCGAAGATCAGGGAAGTTACGCGGCTGACTTCTCGTTTCTGGCCAGCCGGGGTTCCGTCGCCGCCCATAGTGGCCGACGTTCCGATGCAGGAAAGCCTTTCAGCTCCAACCCGGTCGCGTAACCGGCGGACAAGAAGGGATACGTCCGCCCCCTGCCGTCCCCGGTAGGTGTGCAACTCGTCGAGTACGAGGAACCGGAGGCCCTTGGCCGCATCGACAAGCCTCCTCTCTTCTGGGCGGGTAAGTATCAGTTCCAGCATCACGTAGTTGGTCAGGATGATGTCGGGTGGGCACGCGATGATATCCTGGCGCTCGGCATCGGACTCCTGGCCCGTGTAACGCCGGAAGGTGACGGGCGGCTTGCCGGAGAACCCAAAGTGCAAAAATTTCTCCAGCTCACCCTGCTGGCTATTGGCCAGGGCATTCATCGGATAGACGACGATGGCCTTGATCCCCTGGCCGGAGCCGGAGCGGAGGACGTGGTCGACTATCGGAATGATGTAGGCGAGGCTTTTGCCGGATCCCGTTCCGGTTGTGAGGACGAAATTCCGGCCTCCGGCGGCCGCATCGATGGCCTCAGCCTGGTGGGCGTGAAGCCGGAGGTCCTGGCCGACGGCATTTTCAGGCGACTTGCCGCGACGAAAAATCTTGGAACAGAGCGGATGAAGCCTCTGCTGGGCGGACAACTCCTGAACGGTGGGGCCGCTCTCGTAGTTCGGGTTGAGCTGGATCAGCACTTCCGGCCAGAGATGACCGGCCGTAAAACCCTCATCGACAATTTTCAGGATTTCTGGGTCTCGAATCGTGAAAAAACTGCGCACGTAATCGGAATAGTGACCAACAAGGCGGTCCCGGAAATTAAAGATGTCCATCTGTCGCCTCTCCCCCGGGTTGATTCGGCTCGGCTCCAGTGCGTAACGATTCGTTGCCGGCACACATTGCCCTGTCCCCTAACGGGCGGACAGATTTCTTTGTGGCTGCAATTTGGGAGAACGTGGTTGCCAAGGATTTTACTTAATCAACCCGGATTTGCCACCTAAAAAGAGGAGGCCGGACTCCCAGCCCCCTCCTTCCTCCCCCCTCACGCCATCCGGATCACCTCTCCGAATAGGATAGAAAACTGGCGCGCGGGACGGTTCTCACATGGTTTCCCTTAAGATCAGGAAGCAGTATGGAATTCCCAACAACTTAATAATCTGTTGTAATATTGAATATGGAAATTGTTATCGACAAATCCTTCCTGGAGGGAGCATCGGCATCTGAGTTTCAAGCGCTTTGCAGTGACTACAAGGTCTTATTCATCGAATCACTATTCTACGAACTGCTTACAACGAAGGAAGAGAAGCGGATACGTTGCTTTAAGAAGTTTCCTCCAGGAGACGCCCCTGTTTTCCGCGTCCCTTGTATTGGGACTCTGTTGCGCTACGAGATTATGCACAAATCTCCCGCAGGCTCCCCTTGGACTCACCGGATTGAGAAACCATTTTCGTTTAACCGTGGCCTATGTTTACCCGGCTACAGGCCGCCTCAAGACCAAGTTCATGCCCTCGAAGAGTGGTCAGCAGAAGTTGATAAAAGGGTGAGCGAACACCATGACTTAGCGACTGCTCTTGTTTCTCGGTATCCGGAAATCGGTGCCTGTAATGACGAAGTTCGACGCGCCAAGTGCTCCAACTTGAAGGAAAAGGCGACAACTGGATCAGCGTTAGTCCTGGATTTTTATAGGCTCTTACCCCTTGAAGAATTCCCAAAATCATCTCTCCTCACTCCGGAGTGGGCGCTATTTCGACGCTTGCAGGCGATGATTCTGTTCTCCTTCGACCACCTGGCACGTTACGGATTGCCATATCCAGGAACCCCCAAAAACATAGAGCACGAAGTGCACGATTTTGAGTACGTTACATTTGGGGCGCTAGCTGGCGCAGTGGCCACTAGGGATAAAAAACTTGCTGAGAACTTCAAGCTCATGGTCCCTAACGGGGTGCTGTTTGATTGATGGCTCGACACGTTATGGAGGGCCACCCCCGGGGGTGAGTTAATACTCCCCCGGGGGGTGGCACTTTTTCTTACCTATCCATCCGTATAACCTCGCCGAAGGGCGGCGCGAACTTCCTGGCCGGGCACTCCCCGCCCAACACCCAGAGCACCGGGAAAAGCGGAGGCTTCTCCGGGAACCGGCCGCACCATCCGTCGGTGAGATAGACGGCGCAGCATGGCGTAATCCCGTTAAGCTCGGCCCATTCGAACCCTGGCCGGTAGTCGGTGCCGCCCCCTCCGGCCGGTTCCAGCTTTATCGGCTCCCCCAGTCTGAACCGCTGATGCCCCTCGACCTCGGTATCGACATAGAGCACATCCAGCTCGATGTCGTAACTGGCGACGATGCCCTGGATCTCCCCGGCCAGCTCGGCCATGTCGGCTTCCGAGACTGACCCGCTGGTGTCGAGGATGACCAGGATTTCGCCCCCTTCCCGTTCCACCAGGGCGGGTAGGATAACGCCGCAACTGCCGTAGCGGGTGTTCGGCCGTTTCCAGGAGTAGTCCTGGTCCAGGGCCTCCTCGCCGATGTAGGAAGCGAGAACTGCCCGCCAGTTCACCTTCCCGGCGGTCAGCTCCTTTACCAGCCGCTCCAGGCTCCCCGGAAGATTCCCCTGGGCCTTGGCCGCCTGGGCGGCGGCCGCGACCCTGACGCGCCACTTCGCTTCCTGTTCCCGGATGTCCGATGCCGATTTTTGCCCTTGGCCCTTTGGCCCCGGGTACTCCTTCACTTCCCCGGGGCCGCAGCCCCCACCCGCCGAACCTCCGGCGGGCAGGAGCTCGTAAATCCTCTCGGCCGACATATCCCGGTATTTTTCGTCGCAGAGCCAGGAGCCCGGGATCTCCAGGCCGGAGTCCTTCAGGAGCAGGTTGACGGCGTAGTCGCAGGCCCGGTTGAAGCGTTCGTGCTCCCGCCCGTTCTCCCGGAGGTGATGCAGGAGAGCCAGGTGAGCGACCTCGTGAGCCAGGAAGCTCACGGCTGCCGCCTCCGGCAAGCCGGCAATGTACTCCGGGTTGTAGGCGATCTTCGTGCCGTCCGTGTAACCTGTGGGGTGGTTGGCGTCCTCTTCCAGCCTCAGCGGCAGCGCCAGGCTGGCCCAGAACGGGTGCCGCAGGACCAGCGAGGTCTTGGCCCTGGTCAAAACCTTCACGCCGCCGCTCCCACGTAGCCCTTCATCCGGTCGAGGATCTCGTCGGCGTCTTGAGCAACCCGGCCCCTTACACCCTCTGTTCGCCGGATCTCAGCGGGCGAATACCTGCACAGTTTTTGACGGATCTCGTTGGTCATCCGCGTAAGGTCGGCGTCTTGCGTGATGTTCAGAGCGGGGAGTAATTCCACTAGATCCGCCACGTTATTCACAAGGGAGTCGCGGAACACAGCCATTGGGTCCCCCGTTTTGTCCACCAGGGGACGGATCACGTCGAAGAGTCGCCGCCAAAGGCTCCGGGTTAATTCATGCAGCAACTCTTGTTCTTGCTCCCTGATTTCGTGCCGGAGCTTGTTGATCTCGTCGGCTTGTAAATTTACCCGCAAATCTGAGGCGGCAGATATGGGGCTGAAGTACACGGTGAAGCTGAATTTACGCCTCAATTCAGAGCTGGTCGGATAGTCCGCTGATTTGAAGAGGCCATTGAGCACGCCTTGCGCTTCTTTCACCAATCGCGGGTACGCGAGGCAAAACGATTCGACCTTTTCCGTGAACTGCTGTTTCAAATCGCCAATGGCCTTTGCGAAATCCAAATAGAGGAGACCCGGCAACAATCTCGCCCCATTATCCCGCCAAGGGAGCGTGCGTTCGTAGTGGATACGCCGCGCGGAATTGACGATTCGAAGAATTTTCTTTATTTCCTCTTTCGCCACGAGGGACTTGCTGACCGTCAGATAGGCCGGATCCGAACACGAGAAAGTATCGATCAGGCTTAATGAGGCTTGCTGGTCGTAGCGCCTCCCAGACCAGACCCCAATCCTCAAATCAGCCAACAACGCTTTTTCCGTGAGTTTCAGTGACATTGCCTGCCTCCTTTAATGAAAAGGGCGGCATCCCTCGCGGGAGCCGCCACGGTTGGGTTTCCTGCTGTTGACCTGGGAAAAGATTCAGATCACGACTTCCTGGTGGGTCACGAACCAGTCCCGGTAGCCCGGGGTCGAAGCAAGGGTCTTGTCCCGGGCCAGGGCGTCCGTGACCAGCCGGACGTTGAACTCGTCCGGCAGTTTCCCGGCGAATTTCACGACCTTGTCGAAGTTTTTCTCCGTGGCCTGGGCGGCGATCGCGCCCGTGAGGGCGTAGAGCGTCGCCGGGTCATCGGGGATCTCGACTTTGTCAGGATGAGCGATGGCGTAGGCGGGGTCGGGGAGGTTGCGGCAGATTTGCAGGAAGGCCATGAACTCCACGGCAAAACCCTCGCCGCAAGCGCCGGCGAAGAGCTCGTGCCAGGTATCTTCCGGATAGCCTGCCGCCATGATCGCCCCGACCTTGGCCACCGACCTCGGGCAGGGGCTGTTCTTGATCTCGCGAGACGGCATGAATTGATTGAGCAACTCTGGGCGAAAGCGTATGAAAGCCACCAGCTCCGGCGGTATCCCGCTCCCGTTCTTTAGTGCCCACCGCGCCCAGTCATCGGCTGCGACATCCAGTTCCACAATCAGGAATCTTGATTTCAAGGGCTCCAAGAGGGTCACGCCGGCCAGATCTTCCGCGCGGTTGGTCGCGGCGACGAAGACGACGTGCTTGCTTATCTCATGACCGTTGATCCGGCCTCCCAGCACGAGCTGCATCAGGGCGGCTTGGGTCGCTGGCCGGGACTGGCCCAGATCGTCCAGAAAGAAGGCCGTCAGGCTTTCGGCCTGCATCAGGGCCAACAGATCCCCGAACGGGAGAAAGTCAGCGTGGGTCTTGCCCACGGGCACCGGATAGCCCTTGAAATCAGTAGGGTCCGAGACGACCGGATGCGACACGATCAGGCGTGCGTTCGCCTCTTCTGCCGCCTGGGCCGTGATGTCCGACTTCCCGATCCCTGGCGCTCCGGTCAGCAAGATATTCTGATGGGCCTGAAATGCCTTCACAAGTACGTCCTTCAATGTTGACGGTTTCATTATTCCCGCCTCCTTTTTTCGGTTTTTCGCCGATTCAGAGATTCCAGCAATTGCTCTACATAATTCTTATGCCTGAATTTACGGCCATTATGTACTCTCCGGCGGACCCGCCAGGGCGCTGAAAAGATAGAATTCTAACTAATTCCCGCACCAGGATTGATTCCGTAAGTGGTTATTGTGTCAAAAGATAAATGAAGAGCCCTTCGCAGTCCGCGGGGGCTAAAATCTTTACAAAGGGGGGTGAAAAATGAATTCTGAAGGCGGATTTGTCTCGATCTGGGCGGTTTTGCTGGGCGCGGGGCTGATCTTGGCCCTGCTCAGGGTCGTAAGCTGCTCGAACTAGTGAAAATTTCCGAACGGAGGGCCAAAATGACCAAATTTCTGGCTGTTATCGCAGTCCTGCTGGCGGTGTTATTGCTGCTCGGGCACATCGATCTCCCTGGAATCCCGCTCCCGCGGATCGACCTGGGCTCCCGGGACGTGGTCAGGCAGACAATCCAGCTCCTGAAGAGCGATTACGTCAGATTCCTCGTGACCCGGCGGCTTACCACGCAGGTAATCCTGGAGAGAGACCAGGGAAGCCGGCTTTTCGGCGGGAATTTGCGGCTACTGGCGACGGTCGTGCGGATTTATTGGGGGGTGAATCTAGACAGAATCACCGAAAACGACGTTTCTGCGACCTTGGACGGCATCTCGGTGACGCTTCCGGACCCGGAAATCCTGGATTGCGTCGTGGATATCGGCACAGCCCGGGCTTGGCGAGTGTGGAGCGGGCTCAACTGGGCGCTCACCCAGTTCCGAGGAGACGGTGCGGGGGAAATTCTGGAGGTTCTGGGGCTTGCTCAGGACCAAGCCCTCGCCTTCTTCCGGGAAAACGGCCTTTTGCCCGGCCGGGATGCCCTGGTGGCCGACCTAAACGGCTGGGCAGAGGTGTTCAGGAACCGGATCGGGACGAAAATCGTATTCCGGTGAGGAAAAACAGCGAAAAGCCGTTATCCGGGCGATTCCTTGCCCGGATGAAGGCCTAAAACGGGGCCGCCCGGCTAATCTCAGCGGGCGGTTCCGGTAATTTTGGCGCGCACCCGCTTCCTTTTGCCGTTTGAGGCGGTTTTTTACCTAACCCAAGGTACAACAAGGGGATTAAGGACTTCCTTTTACGGGCCTTACAGTCGAAATTGTCTTCTAATGCCTGTTCTGGACCTGGAACCGGCCGTCCGGGGGAGTCCGGGACGGCTGGGACGGGCTTTTTCGCATCCTTGAGGGGATTTCTCCACCTCCCCAAGTCACATTTTTCCAGTTTGGGACGCTTGGGACGGGTATTTTTACTCCTTACGTATGGGGAAAGGGGGAAGGGAAAGATTACGCTATACGTTAGGGATGGAG
>CAZIEA010000072.1:0-1219 GCA_964538495.1 uncultured bacterium
AATCATGCACGGTCAACTAACCAAAAGGTGTCAAACGGAAATCAGGACGTGACAAGTAATCCGTAATCAGTGATCCGTCGAAAACCGGGATACAGGAAACAGGAGTCAGGATTCAGGAGCGCCGTTTCACCATGTAGAACATGTAGATCATGTAGATTACGTCGAAAATTATGAAGAACTTGAAGAAAAAATCTGTGTAATCTGTGGACAGCATTTGATTTTCTTTAACCTTGGAGGACTGAAAATGCTCGACGAGAAACTGCTGGAAATCCTGGTTTGCCCGGCCTGCAAGTCCCCTCTGCGCTACGCGCCCGAGGAAGAAAAGCTCTACTGTCTGGACCGAGACCGCGAGGAGAGGACTTTTCGCCGGGGGGAGCGCTGCGGGTTGATCTTCCCGGTCCGGGACGACATCCCGGTCATGCTCATCGATGAGGCCGTGACGGGTTGACCTTGAGTTCCGGGCAGACTCAGCACGGACGCCTTTCCCGCCTCCGGGAACTCCTCCGCCGGCAAGGGGCGGAAAGGTGTCTGCTCACCTCGGAAGCCAATGTAAGCTGGCTTTCCGGCTTTACCGGGTCGGATTCCTGGCTTCTGGTCAGCGCCGAGGGTGGGTGTTTGCTCACGGACTTCCGTTACCGCGAGCAGGCCCGGCGGGAGCTCGAGCCGGGCTTGCGCGTTTCCGGCGCGGCCGCCCCGCTGGACGGCCTGGAAAAGGAGTTGCGGCCATCCGCCGGAGTCCTCCTGGTTGAGGATACCCTCTGCTTGAGGGATTTTCAGAGTATCCGGGAAAAAATTCCGGCTCTGGAACTCAAGATCGAGCGGGATCTGGTCGAAAGCCTGCGCCGCCGGAAAGACCCTCCGGAGATCGCCGCCTTGGAGGCGTCCGCGGTTCTGACCACGGCGGCCCTTCTTGATGCCATCCGCGCTGCCCGGGTCGGAATCCCCGATTTCGCCCTGGGGGCGGAAATTGCCCGGTCCCTCGCCGCCGCCGGCGCCCGGAGCGCTTTCGAGCCCATCGTCGCCCTGGGGCCGGACAGCGCCTTGCCCCACGCCCGTCCTACCGGGCGGGTCCTCGAGCCGGGAACGATTATGCTGGTCGATTTGGGGGCTTCCCGGAGCGGGTATTGTTCCGATCTTTCCCGGACTTTCGCCTGGGGATTTTTCCCCGCGGAATTCGAGCTCCGTTACCGGGCGGTGCTGGCGGCCCAAGCAGCGGCTT
>CAZIEA010000072.1:1245-10450 GCA_964538495.1 uncultured bacterium
CGGGAAGCGGATGCGGCGGCCCGGCGGGTCCTGGAAGCCGCGGGAATGGGCGAATTTTTCGGCCACGGGCTCGGCCACGGCGTCGGGATGGGGGTCCACGAAGGACCTTCTCTTTCGCAGCGTTCGCAAGACGTTATCGAGGAAGGGATGGTCTTTACCGTCGAGCCCGGGGTTTATTTCCCCGGTTGGGGCGGGATCAGGATCGAGGATACGGTTCTGGTCACGGCGGAGGGGTGCCGGGTCCTCACGGATTTCCCCCGCAATTTGTCCTCCGCCCTGCTGGGGGCGGGCTGAACTTACTGGAATCCGGCGCCGCTCTGGTGTATAAAAACTCCTCGTTAACCGCGAATCCCGCGAATCTACGCCGACTTAAACTAAGATTACGCAGATTGCGTTTATCCACGGATTACCCAGATTTTTCTTCATGCTCTTCATGTCCTTCATGGTAAGAAAAGCAACCTGAAGGATGAAGGGACTGCCGCTTCATTGCGCATAGGCGCCAAGCCCGATTACGACAACGATTACGATCACGACTACGACCACGATAGCGATAACGAACGAATCTGTGAAAATCTGTGCAATCTGTGGAAAAGGAGGGAAAAGCCATGGTCAAGAGGATCATCGTCGGAGAATCCGGAGGGCCCACCCCGGTCATTGACTGGGAAATTTCCGGAGTAATGGACGCCGCCCAGAAAGCCGGGGTCGAAATTTACGGGATGCTTAACGGCCTGGAAGGGCTGCTCAACGCCGATATCGAGGGCAATATCGTCGATCTTACCGAGCTCGACCACATGGCTTTCGCCTTCAACGGACCGGGCGCGGGCTTGCGCACCACCAGGATCAAACCGAACCGCGCACAGTATCTCAAGATCGCCGAGAACCTCTCTGCCCTGGGGATCGACGGCGTCGTTTACATCGGGGGAAACGACAGCGCCGCCCAGCTTCTGGGCCTGACCGCGGTTTCCTCCGTCGCCGCCGTTCACGCCATCAAGACCGTGGACAACGACCTGCCGGTCACTCACCACAGCCCCGGTTACGGCCCTTTACAACGCCATCGCCTTGAAGAACGTTCATAACGATTTTGTCTCTTACCGGGTCTGGGGCAACTACCGGCGGGGGGGAAAGGTGGTCAAATCCCTAAGCACGGTCCCGGTGGTGATCTATCAGGTGATGGGCCGCAAGGCCGGCTGGCTGGCCCATTCCACCGCTTTCGCCAAGGTCGATCCCAAGGGCGACCTGGTCCCCGATTACGCCCCCCATATCGTCCTTTCCAAGGAGATTCCTTACGACCCGGCCGAGTTCCTCTCTAAGCTCGCCGACACCATCACCCGCCTGGGGGAAGCGGTGGTCGTGGTCCAGGAAGACCTCACCGACAAGGCCACCGGCCAGGAAATGGCCAAGGCTTACGCCGCCGAGGTGAAGACCGACGCCCACGGGAACATCCAGCACGGCCGGGCCGATTCCTTCGTCCCTTGTATTTATCTGGCCGGGCTGATCAAGAAGGAATTGAAAATCGACTCGGTCCTGGGGGAAATCAAGGACGCGGCGCTCGCGCCCCAGCACATCCAGCGCAGCTTCATGATGTCCCGGCCCGACGCTTCCGAGGCCTACATGGTCGGGCACGCCGCCGTCGAGGCCCTGCTTTCCGCCCAGAGCGGCAAGTCCGTGATCCTACGGCCCATCCGGCTGCGCCGGGAGACCGCCGATTGGTCCGAAGCCGACCTGGCCGACATCGCCGCCAAGGATCGCCCGATGCCGCTCGAGTTCATTAACGGTCTCGACGGCCCGACCCAGGAATTCATCGACGAGTACATCTACCTGATCGGCGGTCCCACCGGGATTCCGCACTATTCCTCCCACAAGTTTCGCCCGGTCCCGGTCCCGGCGGCCATCAAGAATTCCCCCTTCATAAAGGAGTGACGATGTCGAGAGAAGAGGTTGTCCGGGCGCTGCGGGACGGCATCGAGGTTCGCGAGAGCCTTGTTGTCCTGGCTCCCGCCATTGTCGAAACGGTTGAAGCCCTGACGGCGGCGATCCGCGCCGGGGGCAAGATCATGATTTGCGGCAACGGCGGGAGCGCTGCCGACGCCCAGCATATCGCCGCCGAGCTGGTGGGCAGGTTCCGCCGGGAGAGGAGAGCGCTGCCCGCCTTGGCTCTTACCACCGACACCTCCATCCTGACGTCCCTGGCCAATGATTACAGCTACGAGATGGTGTTTGCCCGCCAGGTGGAAGCCCTGGGCTCCGAGGGGGATGTCCTGGTCCTGATCTCCACCAGCGGAAACTCCCCCAACCTCCTGCGGGCCGCCGAGGCCGCCGCCGCCCGGGGGATCCGGACCGTCGCCTTGCTCGGGCGGGACGGAGGGAAGCTGGCCGGGGTCTGCGGCCTGGAAATCGTGGTTCCCTCTTCCGATACCGCCCGGATTCAGGAGGGACAGGCCGCGATTTACCATATCGTCTGCGATCTGGTGGAGGCCGCTTTTGCCTGAGTTGGACCCGAAAAGGAAGATTCTCTCTCGGCGGGAACTGGTCGCCGCCCTGCGCCCCCGCCGGGAGCGGGGGGAGAGGCAGGTGTTCACCAACGGATGTTTCGACCTTCTCCATCTCGGGCACATCCGTTACCTGTGCGCGGCCGCCCGGGAAGGGGATTTCCTGGTGGTCGGGCTCAATTCCGACCGTTCGGTCCGGACCCTCAAGGGGCCGGAACGGCCCCTGGTTCCGCAGGGCGACCGGGCCGAGGCCCTGGCGGCCCTGGAGGCGGTGGACTACGTCTGCGTGTTCGACGAGGACACCCCCCGAGAACTGATCCTTGAGCTCCGGCCGGACGTTCTGGTCAAGGGCGGCGACTACCGGAAGGAAGAATTAGCCGGCGCCGCCGAAATCGAGAGTTGGGGAGGGAAGACGGTCCTGGCGCCCCTGATGGAAGGAAAATCCACCCGGGGTCTGATCGGCGAGATCTTGCGGCGCTACGGCCGCGGGGAAGGGGGGGGCAATGCAGGCGGTTGAAACTCTGGGCCCGGCTCGTTTCCCCTCGCCCCTGGGCCTTTCGCTGATCTACGGGGACAAGAAGGTCAATTACGTCCCGGACACGGAGCGGATAGTCCGCAGCGTTTCCCTCTGCGAGCTGCGCGCCGCCGGCGTCTCCCCGGAGTCCCTGGAGAAAGCCGGTCCCCGGGAGAAGGTCTTTTTCGACCCCGAAAAGACCATAGCCGGGATCGTTACCTGCGGGGGCCTCTGTCCCGGACTCAACAACGTGATCCGGGGCTTGGTCCTGGTCCTGCTCCAGCGTTACGGCATCAGGCGGGTTCTCGGTTTCCGTTACGGCTACGAGGGGCTGGTTCCGGCTTGCGGACACGAGCCGATCGAGTTGACCCCGGAATACGTGGACGACATCGACGGGATCGGGGGGACGATCCTGGGAACTTCCCGCGGGAACCAGGACATCGGGGTGATGGTCTCCACTCTAGAAAACCTCGGGGTCGACATTCTTTTCTGCATCGGGGGGGACGGGACTCTCCGGGGCGCCGGCCAGATCAGGGACGAGATCGCCGCCCGGGGGCTCCCCATTGCCGTGGTCGGGGTACCCAAGACCATCGACAACGACATTTACCTGATGGACCGTTCCTTCGGCTTCGAGACCGCTTTCTCGGTTTCCAGCATGATCCTGCGGGGCGCCCACAACGAGGCCAAGTGCCATTACAACGGGGTGGCCTTGGTCAAGCTGATGGGCCGGGAATCCGGTTTCATCGCCGCCTCCTCCGCCCTGGCCGTCCCCTCGGTCAATTTCGTGCTCATTCCGGAGATGGACTTCGACCTCGATGGCCCGGCGGGTTTTCTCGGCGTCCTGGAACGCCGGCTCGAGCGCAAGCACCACGCCCTGGTGGTGGTTTCCGAGGGGGCGGGACAACGCTTCTTCCAGGAAGGCAGCCCGGGCAAGGACGCGTCGGGAAACGTCCGGTTCAACGACATCGGGATCTTCCTCAAAAGCCGGATCTCCGGCCATTTTAAAAAGCTCGGCGTTTCCCACACCGTGAAATACATCGACCCCAGTTATGTCATCCGCAGCGGGCGGGCCATCCCCAACGACGCCAAGTTCGCCACCGTGCTGGCCCAGTACGCCGTGCACGGGGCGATGGCGGGCAAGACCGGCTTTGTCATCGGCCGCCTGCACGAGGAATACGTGCATATCCCCATCGCGGAGGCGGTGAGTCGACGCAAGACCATAGACCTGGAGAGCCAGCTCTGGCTTGATGTCCTCCAGGCTACCGGCCAGCCCCAGGAAATGACCAATCCCGTTTGAAAAATTTAGAAATTCGAATGACGAAATTCGAAACCGCGAATCTCGCGAATCTTCGCCAAACTCTTTTTCCTCACATGTAGACATGTAGGACATGTAGAAAATCCGCTTTTCTCACGCAGAGGCGCAAAGACGCCAAGACGCAAAATTTGGGTTTGTTTTTCAGGCTCTATGCTCTATGCCCTATGCTCCATGCTGAAACGTCCACAGATTTCACGGATTGAACTTTAGGCTGAAGACTGAAGGCTGAAGGAACTGCCGCTTTATTTACCATGTAGAACATGTAGACAACCCACTTTTCTCACGCAAAGGCGCCAAGACGCCAAGAACTGATTCGTCCACGGATTTTCCTTCATGTTTCTTCATGATCTTCATGGTGAGTAATAACAGGCTGAGAGCTGAAGGAACGGCCGCTTGCATCACGCAAAGGCGCCAAGACGCAGAAATAAATTCGAAACTCGAATGACGAAATTCGAAACCGCGAATCCACACAAATCAAGGCGACTGATTACTGATTACGGATTACTGATTACTTTTTGCGGGTGCTCCTGAATTCTGACTCCTGTCTCCTGGTTTTCGACGGATCACTGATTACGGATTACGTTGGTTCTCCTGACTCCTGTCTCCTGGTTTTCGACGGATCACTGATTACGGATTACGTTGGTTCTCCTGACTCCTGTTTCCTGGTTTTCGACGGATCACTGATTACGGTTCACTGATTAAAAAAAATCAATAAGTTGGGAGGCGGAAATGAGCGTTCTGGTGGTGGGCTCGGTGGCCCTGGACACGGTGGAGACCCCGCACGGGAAAAAAGAGGAAGCTCTGGGAGGCTCGGCCGTTTATTTCAGCGTGTCCTGCGCCAATTTCGCCCCGGTTTCCCTGGTGGCTGTGGTGGGGAAGGATTTTCCCTCCGGCTATCGGGCGATTCTGGAGGGAAAAGGCGTCGACCTGGCCGGTCTCCAGGTGGTCGAGGGCGAGACCTTCCGCTGGGGCGGCGCCTACAGCCGGGACATGAACGAAGCCGTCACCCGGTTTACCCGCCTGAACGTCTTCGAGGACTTTCATCCCGTTCTTCCGGCTCTTTACGCCGGCAGCGACTTTGTTTTTCTGGCCAATATCGATCCGGAGCTGCAGCTGGAGGTTCTTAGTCAGGTCCGCCGCCCGCGCCTGCGGGTGGGGGATACCATGAACCTCTGGATCGAGTGCAAGCGCGACAAGGTAATCGAGGTCGCCTCCCGGCTGGATGTTTTCATCCTCAATGACGCCGAGGCCCGGATGCTGACCTCCGAAACCAATCTGCGCCGCGCGGCCGGGGAGATCCTGGAGCTGGGGCCGAAGGTAGTGGTGATAAAAAAAGGCGAGCACGGGGCCATCCTGGTTTCCCGGAATGATGTTTTTTCCCTTCCCGGCCTGCCCCTGGAGAAAGTGATCGACCCGACCGGGGCCGGGGACAGCTTCGCGGGCGGCTTTGTCGGCTCCCTGGCCTGCCGGCGGCGGATCACGGCCCGGTCCTTGCGGGAAGCGCTGGTTTACGGTTCCGTGATGGCCTCCTTCAACGTGGAGGATTTCAGCTTGAATCGCTTGCACCGCGTGGAAAGCGATGATATAAGAGCCCGGTACGCCCAGTTCAAAAAGCTGGTCAGGTTTTAAGCCGTCGCGGGTGTAGCTCAATGGCAGAGCTCCAGCTTCCCAAGCTGGCTACGAGGGTTCGATTCCCTTCACCCGCTTTTCCCCGCCGCCTTCCACGAATTGAACCGCGAATCTCGCGAATCCCCGCCAAACTCTTTTTCCTCACATGTAGACATGTAGGACATGTAGAAAATCTGCTTTTCTCACGCAGAGGCGCAAAGACGCCAAGACGCAAAATTTGGGTTTGTTTATTAGCTCTATGCTCTATGCCCTATGCTCTATGCTGAAACGTCCACAGATTTCACAGATTTTCACAGATTTATTCTTCATGTTCTTCATGGTAAAGAAAAGTCTCTGTGGCCTCTGATTCTCCTCTGTGATCTCTGTGGTAGGGAAGGTAGGCTGAAGGCTGAAGGAACTGCCGCACCAATTGAACCGCGAATCTCGCGAATCCGCGCAAATCAAGGCAACGGATTACGGATCACGGATCACTGATTACGAGTTCCCTGAACCCTGAGCCCTGAACCCTGAACCCTGAACCCTGAACCCTTTGTACCGGCCCGGGAGGGAAAAGTGGAACGCATCTGGGCCCCTTGGCGGGGTGACTACGTGACCGGGACGGAAAAGCCCTCCGGATGCCTTTTCTGCCGCCAGGGCCAACCTGGCGACGATGCCGCCCGGCATGTTCTGTTCCGGGGCCGGGATTGCTTTGTCCTGCTCAATCGTTATCCCTATAACAGCGGGCACCTGATGATCGCTCCTTATCGGCATACGGCCGACTTCCCGGGTTTGCATCAGGGCGAGCTTGCCGAGATCCTGAAACTGGCTCAAGATTCGGTCAGGGTTTTGGCAGAGAGGATGAAACCCCAGGGATTCAACCTCGGTTTTAACCTGGGCCGTTCCGCCGGGGCAGGGGTGGCCGACCATTTGCATCTGCACGTGGTCCCCCGCTGGGAGGGGGATACCAACTTTATGCCCGTTCTGGGCGGCACCCGGGTCATGCCCCAGTCCCTGGAAGAAGTGTACGGCCTGCTCCGGAGCAGCTTCGAGCAATCTAAACCGTCCTCCACGAATTGAACCGCGCATCTCGCGGATCCGCGCTAACCGCAACTAAAATTACGCCGATTGCCGCAGATTTTTTTCCACAGATTACACAGATTCACACAGATTTTTTCTTCATGATCTTCATGGTGAGAAAAGAAAAGCAATTCTCTGTGGTCTCTGCCGTTTCTCTGTGAGCTCTGTGGTAAGGAAGTTAGTCGAAGGGAACCGCGAATCTCGCGAATCCACACAAATCAAGGCGACGGATTACGGATTACTGATCACGGATTACGGGTTTTCCTGACTCCTGGTTTTCGGACTCTATGCTCTATGCCCTCTGCCGAGTACGAGTGCGAGTACGGAATATAATCTGTGTAATCTGTGGAAAAAAAGGCAATCAGAGGAATCAGAGGTGCCGGATTACGGTTCACGGGTTACGGATTACGAGTCTCTTCCGACCCTTGACACGGGTTCGCTTTCGTAATAACTTATAACCGATTGAGAATGCCGTAAACGAGGAGACGAGGAATGGTCTGGCGAAGCCTGATGTTCATGTTTCTGGGGGCGGAAGTTCTGGCGGTCTCCGCCGGGGCCGGTCCTCGGGAGCAGGTTCCCGGCAGGGAAAGCGACCCCGCTCGCTCCGTGTCCGCCGCCCCGGCCCCCGCTCTCAAGACCAGGGACCTGGGACAGGCCGGCAGCCTGGATGACTTTCTTACCGCGGTTGTTCCCGGCTGGCCGGGCTGGAGCCGGCGCTATTGGACCGATAAAGAGCTTTGGGGCAATCAGGGCTATATCATCGGGGGGCCCGGACGACGTCTTGATTTTGCCGGCGGCTACCCGGAGATGAGCATTACCCCGGGAGAGTCGGAATTTCTTGCCTCCGGCGACGTTCCCCCCGGGATTCCCTTCGAGCCCGTGGACTTGGGGATCGAGAAGTTGAAACCCGGGACCCATACCGTGGTTAAGGGCGAATGCCTCTGGTTCATTGCCGGTTACCCCCGGATCTACGGCAACCCCCTGCAGTGGCCGATCATATACAAGGCCAACCGGGACCGGATCAAGCACCCGGATCTGATCTATCCGGGTCAGGTCTTCGTCATCCCCCGGGATTGACGCCCGCGGCGGTCCCCGCGGCCCAATCATGGAGAAGGTTACCGTCAACTTCGAGCGGCCTGCCGCCGCCGCCCAGATTTGCCCGCAGGGAACCCCCAACCGGGAGCTGATCGAAAGGGCTTTCGGGATCAAGGTAGTGGTCAGGGACACGTTTATCCGCCTGCTCGGGCCCCGGGAGAAAATCGACACCGCCAAGAAACTTCTGGCCGAGGCGGATAATCTTCTCGGTTCCGGACCAGGCGTCCTGGAAACCGCGGAGTTGGAGAAACTCCTGGAACTCATCGCCGCCGGGGATGAGATACCCCAGGAGAAGATTTCCGTAGGCAACGGCCGCGGGTTCATCCGCCCCCGCACCCCCGGGCAGCTTGAATATGTCCGCGCCATCGGACGGGGGGAAATCGTGTTCGTGGTCGGGCCGGCGGGTACCGGGAAAACTTATCTGGCGGTCGCGAGCGCCGTCAGCGGTCTCCTCCAGGGCCGGTTCCGGCGCTTGATCCTGACCCGGCCCGCCCTGGAAGCCGGTGAACGCCTGGGTTTTCTGCCCGGGGATATCGAGCACAAGATCAGTCCTTACCTGCGTCCTCTTTACGATGCCATCCACGACATGCTTGATCCGGAACGGATCACCCGCTATGAAGAGCAGGGAGTAATCGAGGTCGCGCCCCTGGCCTTCATGCGCGGGCGCACCTTGAACGACGCTTTCATCATCCTGGACGAAGCCCAGAACTCCACCGTCGAGCAGATGAAAATGTTCCTGACCAGGCTCGGCTTCAATTCCCGGATGGTGGTGACGGGAGACATCACCCAGACCGATCTTCCCCGGGAAAGAATATCGGGGCTGATTCAGGTCCAGGGGATTCTTCGCGGAGTTCCGGGGATCGAGTTCATCCATCTCACCGGAAAAGACGTGGTTCGCCATTCCCTGGTCCGGCGGATCGTCCAGGCTTACGAAGAAAACGGCTGATTCCCGAATGCTCTCTTGGCTGAAAACCGGCTCGGGCCGCTTGCGGCCCGGCAAGCGCCGCCGGGCCGGCGGCACCAGGGCCGGAGCTTTTCTGGAAAGGTCCCGGCCGGGGCGCGTCCTTATCCTGGCTGCCGCCGGGGCGGGGGCGGTTGGGCTGATTG
>CAZIEA010000073.1:0-3098 GCA_964538495.1 uncultured bacterium
GCTCGGCCCGGGGGTTTTCCTGACCGCGTCCGGCCCCGTGATTCTCCTGGTCCTGGCGGTTTTTCTGGTCGTTTTCCTGGCCGAAAACGCTCGCATCCCCGTCGACGACCCCAACACCCATCTGGAACTGACCATGATTCACGAGGTGATGGTCCTGGACCACGGCGGGCCGGACCTGGCCGTCATCCAATACGCCGCCGCCCTCAAATTCTGGATTCTGGGAGCGCTTCTGGCCGGGCTGCTCGTCCCCGTGCGCTCCGGCTCCGGCCTGATCGAGCTCGCTTCCGGGCTCCTGGGGCTGGGCGTGCTGGCGGTCATGGTGGGGGCGGTGGAATCCGGCCTGGCCCGCCTGCGCCTGGTCCGGGTTCCCCAGCTCCTGGTCGGGGCGGGGGTGCTGGCCCTGCTGGGGGCGGTCCTGGCCCTGCGTTGAATTACAGGCTGAAGGAACCGACGCACTATTCACATGTAGACATGTAGGACATGTAGAAAACCTATTTTACCTTCATGCTCTTCATGTCCTTCATGGTAAGAAAAAAAGTAATTCTCTGTGGCCTGAAGACTTTTCTCTGTGCGCTCTGTGGTAAGAAAGGCAGGGCTGAAGGAACTGCCGCAACGATTGGACTACGAATTACGCGAATTGCGCGAATTCAGGCGCCGGATTACGGATTACTGATCACGGATTACGAGGTTTCCTGAACCCTGAACCCTGAACCCTGAACCCTGGACCCTACCCTCTGCTCCATGCTAATTACGAGTACGATAATCGGTGAAATCTGTGGAAGAGAAAAGCAGTTCTCTGTGAAATCCGTGGAAAAGCCCTGCGCTCCGAGCCATGACTATCCTGCTGGAAGCAATCCTGATCCTGCTGATTCTGACCAACCTGCGGCTTTTGGGGTCGGCCCGGCTCCCGGCCGTCATCCGGGCCGTGGCCCTGCAGGGGTTTCTCCTCGGGGTTCTCCCCATCCTGATCGAGGAGGGGGGGATCACCTGGGAGCTGATCCTGACCGCCGCCGCCAGCACCGCGCTCAAGGCCGGGGTTTTTCCCTGGCTGTTGCGGCGGGCGCTCCGGGACGCCGGGGTCCGCCTGGAAGTGGAGCCGCTGGTCGGTTACACGGCTTCCCTGCTCCTGGGGCTTTTGCTCCTGGGCCTGGCCATCTTTCTCGGCGACCGGCTTCCCGCTCTCCGGGCCGAGGGCTCCGCGTATTTCGTCCCGGTGGCCTTCTTTACCATCATGGTGGGCCTGTTTTTGCTCGTGAGCCGCAAGAAAGCGGTCACCCAGGTGATCGGCTACCTGGCGATGGAGAACGGGATTTACGCTTTCGGGATGGCCCTGGCGGTGCAGGCCCCGTTGATCGTGGAAATGGGGATATTGCTGGATGTGTTCGTCGGGGTGTTCGTGATGGGGATCATGATTTTTCACATCAACCGCGAGTTCAACCACATCGATACCGACCGGCTTTCCCTGCTTAAGGACGGGCCGTGATGATCCTGGCTTTGCTGGTTACTCCCTTGGCGGCCGGTCTGGCGGCTTTCGCCCTGCGCTCCGACGGCCCCCGCCGGCTGCTTCTGCTGGCGGCCGCCATCCTGCAGGCGGTCTGGACGCCTGGGCCGCTCCCCGCTCCCCCGACCCCGGAAGCTGGCTGGGCCTGGATGCGGCGGGCCTGCTTTTTTTAAGCATCACCAACCTGCTTTTCCTCGCCGCCGCCGGCTATGCCTGCGGATATTTGCGGGCGGAAGGACGGCGGCGGAAGCTTGACCCGGAAGAAGGATTTCTTTTCGCGAATTACCCCGAGGCGACTTTCACCGGCTGCCTCTTGCTCTTCCAGGCCACCATGAATCTGGTCGCCCTCAGCCGGCATCTGGGCCTGCTCTGGGTGGCGGTGGAAGCCACTACTCTTTCCAGCGCCCCCTTGATCTTTTTCCATCGCCACCATCGGTCCCTGGAAGCCACCTGGAAATATTTGCTCCTCTGTTCGGTGGGGATCGCCATCGCCCTGCTGGGGAACTTTTTTCTGACCGTGGCGGCCTCCGCCCCCGGCGGCCCCCCCCCGGCGATGACGGTGGCCGGCCTGGCCGCCCTCTCCGGCAGGCTCGATCCGTCCTGGCTCCGGGCCGCCTTCCTGCTTTTCCTGGTCGGCTACGGGACCAAGATGGGCCTGGCCCCCCTGCACAACTGGCTTCCGGACGCCCACAGCGAGGCCCCCTCGGTGGTCTCGGCCCTCTTGTCCGGGGCGCTCCTGAATTGCGCCTTCCTGGCCATCCTGCGGGTCCATTCCATCCTGGATTCGGCCGGGATCGGGGGGTTCAGCCGGGACTTGCTGGTGATTTTCGGGCTTCTCTCCCTGGGGGTGGCCGCGGTCTTCATCATCGGGCAGACCGACTTCAAGCGGATGCTGGCTTACTCCAGCGTCGAGCACATGGGGATCCTGGCCCTGGGAGCGGGCATCGGGGGTTTGGCCGGCTACGGCGGGCTTTTCCACGCCCTCAACCACTCCCTGGCCAAGGCCATGCTTTTCCTGACCGCGGGCAATATCATCGCCGCCTGTCGGACCAAGTCCATCTCCGAAGCCGGGGGCTTGGGCCGGGCGATCCCGCTTACCGCCGGGCTCTGGATGATAGGCTTTTTGGCGATTACCGGATCTCCCCCGTTTGCCCTTTTCGCCAGCGAGCTGGCCATCCTGCTGGGAATCATCGCCGCCGGACGGATCTGGGTGGCCGTTTTCTACCTGCTCATGCTGGCGGCGGTCTTTATCGGGATGGCCGGGATTTTCATCAGGATGATTTACGGCCCGGCCCCCGCCGGCCGGGAAAATCCCTCCCCGGAGGCGGCTTGGTCGGTTTGGATCCCGGCCGTCCTGGCCGGATTCCTCCTGGTCCTGGGTCTTTACAGCCCGCCCGGGCTGACCCGGGTCCTGCGGGAGGCGGCGGTCGTTCTGGGGGTGAGCGGATGAGCCTGGAGCGGTTTCTCCTGGCGGAAAACGGCGAGGCCTTCGCCGCCTCGCGCCTGCCGGATCTCGATTCGGAGGTTTTTCTTTCCGCCGTGGCGGATTCGGTCGGGTCCGGAGGCCGCCTGGCCGCTTTCTTCGCCCGGCCCGTCC
>CAZIEA010000073.1:3129-3913 GCA_964538495.1 uncultured bacterium
GCTTTGACCCCGCGCTGCCCGGCCGCCCATCTTTTCGAGCGCGAGATTTTCGAGGACACCGGGCTCCGGCCCGAGGGGCATCCCTGGCTCAAGCCGGTGCGGGGAGGGGGGCGCCGGCCCCCGGCCGATCCCGGGCGGACCGAATTCTTCCGGATGGCCGGGGCCGAAATCCACGAGGTGGCGGTGGGCCCGGTGCACGCCGGGGTCATCGAGCCCGGGCATTTCCGTTTCCAGTGCCACGGCGAAACCGTCTACCACCTGGAGATCGCCCTGGGTTACCAGCACCGGGGGGCGGAAAAGGCCTTGCGGGGCGGGCCTTCTCCCCGGACCATTCATTTTATCGAGACTCTTTGCGGGGATTCCAGCGTCGGCCACGCCGCCGCCTACAGCCAGGCGCTGGAAGCTCTCGGTGGGTTCCGGGTTCCCGCCCGGGCCGAAGTCATCCGGGCGGTGGCGCTGGAGCTGGAGCGGAGCGCCAACCACGTCGGCGATCTCGGGGCCCTGGCCGGGGACATCGGGTTCCTGCCCACCTCCTCCTATTGCGGGAGGATCCGGGGGGATGTTCTCAACCTGACCGCGGCCGTCTGCGGGAACCGGTTCGGGCGGGGGCTCCTCCGCCCGGGAGGGACCGGGTTCGATCTCGACGGGCGCCTGGCGCGGCGCCTGCTGGAAGGATTGGCGGCCGCGGAACGGGATACGGCTTCGGCGGTGGAGCTGCTCTGGGGGAATTCGTCGGTCCTGGCCCGTTTCGAAGGCTGCGGCGCGCTCCTTCCCGGCCTGGCCC
>CAZIEA010000073.1:3923-6389 GCA_964538495.1 uncultured bacterium
TCGGCTTGGTCGGCCCGCCCGCCCGCGCCTGCGGGCTGGAGTTGGACACCCGGCAGGATTTCCCCTGGGGGCTCTACCGGCTGGCCTGCATTCCCGTTTCCACCTCCGAGGGCGGGGACGTCTTAGCCCGCGCCTATGTCCGCTGGCTGGAACTGGGGCGCTCCTTTAACTTTCTCCGGGAGCAGCTGGCGTCGCTGCCGCCCGGAGCGGTTTTTCTGCCCCCGCCCCCGCCGGGGCCCGGTCTCCTGGCGGTCTCGCTGGTGGAGGGCTGGCGGGGGGAGATCTGCCACGTCGCGGAAACCGACGACGCCGGGCGAATCCTCCACTACAAGGTGGTGGACCCCTCGTTCCACAACTGGTTTGGGCTGGCCTGTGCCATGCGCAACGGCCAGATTTCCGATTTTCCCCTCTGCAATAAAAGCTTCAACCTGTCCTATTGCGGCCACGATCTCTGAAATCTGAAGCCACCGCCGCCGCATTCACATGTAGACATGTAGGACATGTAGAAAAATTCGAAATCCGAATGACGAAACTCGAATAAAATTCGAAGCCCGAATGACGAAATTCGAAACCGCCAGGTGGGTGAATAGTTTTGGAAATTCGAATTTGGGATTTGTTTCGAGTTTCTGGTTTCGAGTTTCGAATTTAAACTAGTGCCACGCCACACGCCTCACACCCCGATAACAACAACGAATGAATCTATGCAAATCTGTGAAATCTGTGGAAAAGTAGGAATTGGAATAATCCGGAAGGAGAAGCCGTGTTCGAACAGTTAAAAGCCCGCCGGCGGCAGGGGATGCGGACCATGAGCTATCCGGCCGGCCCGCCGCCGCCCATGCCGGAGCGTTTTGCGGGCTTGCCGGTCGTTTCCCCCGCGTCTCCGGAGGCGGCCGCGGCCGCCGTGGCCGCCTGCCCCTCCGGCGCCCTGGGCCTCGGCCCCTCCGGGGGTCTCCGCCTCGACCTGGGACATTGCCTCTTCTGCCGCGCCTGCCGGGAGGCGCTTCCCGCTTCCCCGGTGCGGTTCGGCGGCGGGCACCAACTGGCCGCCCGGAACCGGGAGGACCTGGTCCGGGTCCCGGGCCGGGACGCCTCTCCTGCCGCCTTCCGCGGTGAGCTCGCGGCGCGGTTCGGGCGTTCTTTCAAGCTGCGCCAGGTCAGCGCCGGGGGGTGCAACGCCTGCGAGGCCGACGCCAATGTCCTGACCACCCTGGCCTGGGACCTGGGCCGTTTCGGGATCGATTTCACGGCTTCCCCCCGGCATGCCGACGGCCTGCTCGTCACCGGCCCGGTTACTCTCAACATGCGCGAGGCCCTGCTCCGGACCTACGACGCCGTCCCCGACCCCAAGGCCGTGATCGCCGTCGGGGCCTGCGCCATCGGGGGAGGGCCTTACCGGGGCCGCCCGGAAATCTGCGGCGGGGTGGGGGAGCTGTTGCCGGTGGACCTGTATGTTCCCGGCTGCCCCCCCCATCCCCTCACCCTGCTTGACGGCCTCCTGCGCCTGCTCGGTCGCCTCCCCGACCCGGTCTGAGACCGGCTACCGGTTGCTCCTCTTTTCTTTTTCCGCCTACCTGGCGGTTTCGAATTTCGTCATTCGGATTTCGAATTTTTCTACATGTCTACATGTGAATAGTGCGTCGGTCCCTTCAGCCCTGCTCCCGGCCTGAGGCGTACGGTTTGAGGCTTGGCGCCTTTCTACATGTCCTACATGTCTACATGTGAATGCAGCGTCAGCTCCTTCAGCCTGTTTTTTCACCATGAAGGGCATGAAGGGCATGAAGTTTAAACCGGAATCCAGAATTCAGAATCCAGAATCCAGAATTCGCGTAATTCAGGCGACGGATTACGGATTACTGATTACGAGTTACGGTTTTTGCAACTCTATGCTCTATGCCCTATGCTCTATGCCAAAACATGTCTACATGTGAATAGCGCGGGCCTTCACAGGGGTTCCTGGCTCTTCATGGCCGCGACCGCGGCGGCTTTGCCGATCACGATCAGGCCGTCGCTCCCCAGCAGGCGCTCTCCCGGGCCGGGCCTGGTGATCCGGGTCTCCCCGCGTCGAATCCCGACCAGGGTGACCCCGTAAGTCTGGCGGAACCTCAGTTGGGCCAGGGTCCGCCCGGCCCGCTCCGAATCCGCCCCTACCCGGATTTCTCCGAGTCGGAAGCGGTCGGTGTTCGCCTCCTCCTCCTTCTCCTGCCTCCGGTTAAGCAGGGCTTCGGCTTGCCGCAATTCCTCCGGCGGCCCCATCAGCACCAGGCGGTCTCCGGGATAGACTTGGAAATCCGGGCCCGGCTCGAAATGGACCCGCCCGGCCCGGCTCACCGCCAGGATCGAGACCCCGGTGGCGGAGCGCAGGGGGATGTTCTGCACGGTTCGTCCGGCGAACTCCGAGCCCGACTCGACCCGGACTTCCCGGAAGGCGACCGGCCAGTCGATGTTTTCCGGGAGCACGTCCATGGC
>CAZIEA010000073.1:6399-6792 GCA_964538495.1 uncultured bacterium
GTGGGTAAGGGAGTCGGCGGCCTGCTCGGCGGCGTCGCTGAAGGGGCGGAAAACCACCTGGGCTCCAGATTTTTCGAAAAGTTCGGCCTCCTCCCGGGTGGTGGCGGTCAGGGCCGTTTTCCCGGAGTATCCCCGGTCTTTCAGGTTTCTCAGGAGGCCGAGATTGAGGTTTTTGGAGCGGATGGCGCTTACTACCCAGCGGGCCTTGTCCAGGGGGAGCTGCTGGTGGATTTCCGGGTCGGCGATGTCGCCGTAAAGGACCGGGATTCCGCGTGCCCGCCAGTTTTCCAGGACCCCCGGGTCGAAGTCCACCCCCAGGATGGACTTGCCGCGCTTGAGCAGGTATTCCGCCAGGCCGCTGCCGTAATTTCCCAGCCCGGCCAGGATTACGTC
>CAZIEA010000073.1:6802-10412 GCA_964538495.1 uncultured bacterium
GTTTCCCGGAGGGAATCCCCGGCGTCCTCCCGCCGGGGCTGGCGGCGCTCGAAGATTTTCAAGGGGGCGGAAAGGACCCGGTAGATGCTCCCGGAATAGAGAATCATGTAAGTGGAGGCGAAAATGGTGATTACTCCCACCAGGGTGATCAGGCCCATGGTCTCGGGCTCGATGTGTCCCAGGCTCAAACCCAGCGCGGCCACGATCAGGGAAAACTCGCTGATTTGGGCCACCGTGAGGCCGGCCAGGAAGGAAGTGCGCCGCCGGTATCCCATCGCCCCCATGATGATGAGGACGATCAGCGGATTGCCGATCAGGACGAACAGCGACAGGATGACGGAGTCCCCGATCTGGGGCCCCACCGCGGACCATTGCAGCCTCGCACCCAGGTCGATGAAGAAAAACAACAGCAGGAAGTCCCTGAGCCCGGACAGGCGGGCCCCGAGGGCGTTGCGGTAAGGGGTGGAGGCCAGGGAGACCCCGGCCAGGAAGGCCCCCACCTCCTTGCTGAAGCCCAGCAGGACGCTGGTTGCGCCCAGAAAGACCGCCCAGGCCACCGCGAAGAGGGCCAGCACTTCCTGGGAATGCGCCAAGCGGTTCACCAGGCGGGGAAGGACGTGCTTCATCAGCAGCCAGACCCCCGCCAGCAGTCCCAGGCCCTTGAGGGCGATCAGGATCGAGGTCCAGACCGCCGACTTTTCCCCGGCCAGGCGGGAACCGAAGGTGCTGAGAAAGACCAGGGCCAGGATGGCCGCGATGTCCTGCACGATCAGGAACCCCACCGCGATCCGGCCGTGCAGGGAGTCGATCTCGTTCTTGTCCGAGAGGAGCTTGACGATGATGATGGTCGAGGAGAAGGTGAGCGCCGTGGCCACGTAGGCCGCGCTCACTAGGGGCATCCCCAGGCCCAGGCAGATGACCAGCCCGATCGCCGAGGTGAAGGCGATCTGTCCCAGCCCGGTGGCCAGGGCCACCGGGCCGGTGGTGCGGATCAGGTTCAGGTCGAGCTTGAGCCCGACGATGAACAGCAGCAGCGCGATCCCGATCTGGGCCAGGAGTTCGATTTGGCCGTATTGATGGATGATCCCCAGCCCCGAAGGCCCCGCCAGGATCCCCGCGGCCAGGAACATGATGATGAGCGGCTGCTTGAGCTTCTGCCCGGCGATCCCGAGCAGGGTGGCCAGGGCGAGAATCGCGGCGATCTCGTAGAAAGTGCTCTCCCCGGCCATCTCTTTTTCTCCTGAAGCGGTCGTAGCGCAGGGCTTCAGCCCTGCTTTTTGGCCCTAACATTACCAGATTTCACAGACTAAAACTTCATGCTCTTCATGTCCTTCATGGTGAGAAAAGCAGGCTGAAGGAACCGCCGCGCTATTCACATGTAGGCATGTAGGACATGTAGAAAAATTCGAAATTCGAATGACGAAATTCGAAACCGCGGGCTGAAGGCTAAGAGTCGGGGTCGGTATCGCTATCGGGATCGGTATCGAGCGGAATCAGGCTGAAGGCTGAAGGAACCGCCGCGCTATTCACATGTAGGCATGTAGGACATGTAGAAAAGCAGGCTGAAGGCTGAAGGAACTGCCGCTTCATCACGCAAAGGCGCAAAGACGCCAAGACGCCAAATTTGGGTTTGTTTTTCTGGCCCTATGCCCTATGCCCTATGCCCTATGCTCTATGCTAAAACGTCCACAGATTAGACAAATTCTTACGCATTATAGAAACCCTGGAACCTGAGTCTATGTGAATGCCGCCAAGCCGCGCCGGAAGCGCGGCGATACTGCAAGCCCCGACGAAGACGGGGCGATACTACAAGTTCCGAGGCGGAGCCGAGGAACGATACTACAAGTCCCGAGCGCAGCGAGGGACGATACGACACACTGAATCCTGTTTCCTGTATCCCGGTTTTCAACGGATTACGGATCACTGATTACGGATTACGGGGTTTTCTGACGCTAGGTCTTCAAAGCTTGAGGCAGAGCTTGAGCCGGAAAAGGTGCCCGCGGGTGGTGTTGACGCTGTAAACGTCTCCCATGTAGTTGAGGGTGACGGCCCACTCGCCCAGGCGGAAGTAGGCCTCCAGGCCCAGGGACAGGACTTGGCGTTCGCTCTCGGGGAGCCTTTGGCCGCTTTGGGACTGGTCGCTCCCCAGCATCCAGGACGCGCCTGGTCCTACCCGGACCGGCCCCAGCTTCCTGGTGGCCAGAAACTCCAGGTGGAACTCGTCCCCCGGCTTGAGGTCGGTGTCGGGGTTTTTCAGACGGATATTGTAACGGGCGACTGCGTCCAGGGTATAGGGTTCCAGGGTCTTGTGCAGGAAAAGGGAAGGGCGGATGTCCCATTGCCCGCTCCCGGGGTTGAGGGGCTCATCGGCGTCGTAGTCCCCGGTGGGGGCCTTGGTCCCCAGGAAAAAAAGCAGGTCCACGCTCCGGATCGGGAGGAAGCCGCCGGCCGCCAGCAATATATCCCCCAGACCCCCGACGGATTCCTCCAGGTAGGAGGATTCGGCGCCGGAGACCGGGACCAGGGCCGTGAGGACCAAGTCGGGCGAATACCAGCAGAGCCGGAGGATTTCCCCGGCCGAGCGATATCCAAAGTCGGCGATTTTCGCCTTTCCGCCCGCCCCGGTGAGCTCGTCGGCCAGGTAGAAGGAGCTGTAGGAGAGGAAGTAGAGCCCGGCCGGGGCCCGGACCCCGTCGTAGATGTCCACCGCCGCCGCCGGGCCGGCCGCCCACAGCGAAAAAATGATGCTGCAAATGCCCGGAATTTTTAGTATCCTGAAAACTGGAGGTGAAAATGTCATGAGAAAACGGATAATTGGGATATTGGTCATGGGGCTGGTCGTCGCCGGCTGCGCGGTTTTTCAGAAATCCTCCACCTCTGACACGGAGGGTATGCTCTCAGCCGCCGGGTTCAAGGTCAAGCTTGCCGACACCCCGGAGAAGCTTTCCCATCTCAAAACCTTGCCCCAGCACCGGGTTTTCCCCCAGGAAAAGGATGGCCTGACCTACTACTTGTACGCCGACGCCGCGGTCCATCGCCAACTTTTTATCGGCGACGAGGAAGCCTACCAAGCTTACCAGATCATACTCCAGCAGAAGAAAGAAGACGCCCTCGACCAGGAACTGACCCAAAAAGAGCACGACGACGCCGTGATAGATGCCACCTCCTCGATGGACTGGGACCTCTGGTGGCCCGACGGGGTCTGGTGATCCTTGCCGTTTTTGGGTCTGGTCCTGTTTCCCCGGCTTTGTTTCCCGTCCCCGTCCTCGTACTTGGTGCGTGAGGCGGTCGTAGCGCTTTTGCTTCATCCCTGCCGCCGCATTCACATGTAGACATGTAGAACCGCCGCCTTTTCAACCATGTAGAGCATGTAGAACATGTAGAAGGATTCAGGGTTCAGGGCGAATCGGGGTCGGTATCGGGATCGGGCGGAATCAGGCTGAAGGCTGAAGACTGAAGGCTGAAGGAACTGCCGCAACGATTGGACTACGAATTACGCGAATTGCGCGAATTCAGGCGCCGGATTACGGATCACTGATCACGGATTACGGGTTCTCCTGAACCCTGAACCCTGAACCCTGAACCCTGAACCCTGAACCCTGAACCCTGA
>CAZIEA010000074.1:0-10307 GCA_964538495.1 uncultured bacterium
CAGTTTTTCCAGCTCTTCCCCCACTTCCTCTTCCCGCGGGGAAACAGGGGGCTTTTTCAATTTCAGGCCCCGATATTGGCCGAGTTCGAAGACGGGCCTGATATCGAAGGAAGCCTTGAAACAGAGAGGAGCCTCGGGTTTCCAGGTCACCTCGCTGAGCGTAGGGAATCCCAGAAGGGAAATCTCCCGCTCCCGGCAGGCCTGGGAAAAACTTTCCCTGAGCTTTTTCTCCAGGGCTTCCTCCCGGGCGACATCGCCGAAGCGGACCTCGGCCAGAGAGCGCGGCGCCCGGCCCGGGCGGAAACCCGGAATGCTGGCGCGGCGGGAAATCTTTTCCAGGGCTTGGTCGAATTCCCGCTTCATCTCGTCCGCCGGAACTTCGATCAGCATCTCGCGCCGGCAGGGGGCAACTTCCTTGATGGCAACCTTTTTCACCGTTTATTCGCTCCTCTTTTCGGGACGGGCTGAAAGAAAAACAGCCCGGATTGACCCGGGCTTGGAAAGCGGGAGACGGGATTTGAACCCGCGACAACCACGTTGGCAACGTGGGGCTCTACCACTGAGCTACTCCCGCATGGGCGCGGCAGGCTTTAAAGAAGAAATTTATCCCGGGCCGGGCTGAAAACGCAAGAAAAAACACGACCATTCGCCGCCGGCCTTCAGCCTGTTTCTGGGCGAAGGGAGACTCGAACTCCCACGGGTTTCCCCACTGGATCCTAAATCCAGCGCGTCTGCCATTCCGCCATTCGCCCTTTCCCAACATTGGACCGAGACTTCTGCTTCCCGCGGACAGCCCAGTTTTGATCGTAATCCGTAGCCAGTAATCAGTCGCTTGGCTTGGCGCCGATTCGCGAGATTCGCGGTTGCATTCGGGGGAAACGGTTTCGAATCCCCATGCGACCAGGAAGATTATGGGGGGATAATTTATGGATAATCTAACAAAATTAAATATCATGGGGCAAATTAAACCGGGCGGGAGCCCGGAGAAAGGAATTGCCATGGCCGCAACACCTTATCGGACCCTGATCGCCGACGCGGACAACACCCTCTATAGCTGGGTGGACTATATCGTGCCCTGCCTGGAAGCGATGGTGGACACCCTGGAAAAGCTCAGCGGGTTTCCCCGGGAACGAATCGTGGAGTCCATCAAGCAGGTCTTCGAGACCCGCCAGACCAACGAGTATGCCTTCGTCCTTCAGGAAGCCGAGATTTTCGCCCCCTTGCGCCGGGACTTGGACTGGTTTCAAAAAGTATTCATCACCCCCACCCGCTATGTCTTCAACCGGGTGCGGTTGCAGAACCTCCGGCTTTATCCCGGGGTGGGCGAGGCCTTTGGCCGCCTGCGCGCACGGGGGGTGGACATTTATGTTCTCAGCGATGCCCCGGCCTTCTCGGCCGAACAGCGCCTCAAGCATTTGGGCCTGGACCGGCATATCCGGGGGCTTTACGCCCTCAAGAGCTACCCGACTCCGGATTCCGCCCGGCTCGACGAAGCCCTGGTCCGGCGGATCCGGAGCGGCTACTACCGCTCCCGGATCGGGAAAATAGTGGAACTTCCGCTCGAATTGGAAAAGCCCAACCCGGATGGTCTGCGCCTCCTCCTAAAACAGGAAGGGATAGATCCCGGGACTGCGGTCATGGTCGGGGACAACCCCAAGAAGGACATCCGGGTGGCCCGGGAAACCGGGGTTTTCGACGTCTGGGCCCGGTACGGCACCCTGATTCCGCCGGAAACCCGCCAAAAGCTCCAGTGTTACTCCGCCCCTTCGGTCCACCGGCGCAACGTCTCCACCGGGGCGGACGACTCCCTGATCCCCAACCTGGCCATCAACCGCTTCGACGAGATCCTCCCCCTCTTCGGCGCATAGAGCATGGGATTAGGGCGTCTTTTCTACCATGAAGGACATGAAGAGCATGAAGGGTAAACCGGCATTTTTCGAATTTGAGTTCGGCGCCAGGCCTCAAACCCCGATCACGTTTGCGATGCTTATGATAACTCGGCGGGGAAATGGCGGGCTGGACGGACCGGACCGGACGGGATAGTATATTTTTATAACCGGAGGCAGGAAAATGAGCGAAGCGAAAACCGGAAACATGACCGTCAAATCGGGCCTGGCCGAAATGTTCAAGGGCGGGGTGATCATGGACGTCACCAACCCCGAGCAGGCCCGCATCGCCGAGGAGGCCGGAGCCTGCGCGGTCATGGCCCTGGAAAGGGTCCCGGCCGACATCCGCGTCCAGGGCGGGGTAGCCCGGATGAGCGACCCCGAGATGATTCTGAAAATAATCGCGGCCGTCACCATCCCGGTCATGGCCAAGGCCCGGATCGGGCATTTCGTCGAGGCCCAGATCCTCCAGTCCCTGGGAGTGGATTTCATCGACGAGAGCGAGGTCCTGTCCCCGGCTGACGAGGCGCACCACATTAATAAGTGGAATTTCGAAGTTCCTTTCGTCTGCGGCTGCCGCAATCTCGGCGAAGCCCTGCGCCGGATCGCCGAGGGCGCGGCCATGATCCGGACCAAGGGCGAGGCCGGGACCGGGGACGTGATCGAGGCCGTCCGGCACGCCCGCAGCGTCCTGGGAGAGATCCGCCGCCTGAGGAACCTGGCCCGGGAGGAACTCTTCGCCGCCGCCAAGGAACTGGCGGCGCCTTACGACCTGGTCCGGATGACGGCCGAAATGGGGAGGCTTCCGGTGGTCAATTTCGCCGCCGGCGGCGTGGCCACTCCGGCCGACGCCGCCTTGATGATGCAGCTCGGGGTGGACGGGGTCTTTGTCGGAAGCGGGATTTTCAAGAGCGGCGATCCTGCCCGCCGCGCCGCCGCCATCGTCAAGGCGGTGACCCACTACGCCGATCCGGCCATCCTGGCCGAGGTCAGCCGCAACCTGGGCGAACCCATGGTCGGCCGAACGGTGGAATCCCTGCCCCCCGCCGAGCGGATCGCGGGGCGAGGCTGGTAACCCTCCCGGCGGCCATGAGGATCGGCGTCCTGGCCCTGCAAGGGGATTTCCGCGAACATATCGGGCGTCTCCGGGAACTCGGCGCGCAAACCCGGGAGGTCCGTCTTCCCCGGGAACTCGAAGGCCTCGACGGCCTCATTCTCCCCGGCGGCGAATCCACCACCATGGGGAAACTCTCCGAGCACTGCTCCCTGACCGAGCCCTTGCGGAATTTCATCCGGAATAAACCGGTCTGGGGCACCTGCGCCGGGTTGATCCTGCTGGCCCGGGAGGCGGCCGGACAAAAGCGGGGCGGGCAGTTGCTCCTGGGCGGGCTCGACATCACCGTGGACCGCAACTACTTCGGCCGCCAGCGGGAGAGCTTCGAATGCGGCCTGGAAGTCCCCGCGCTGGAGACGGTTGCCCGGCCGGAAGACCCGGCTGGGGCTTTCCCCGCCGTCTTCATCCGGGCCCCGGTCGTTACCCAAGCCGGGCCCGGGGTCGAAACTCTGGCAGCTCTCCCCGGAGGAGAGGTCGTGGCCGTCCGCCAAGGGCGGCGGCTGGGGACGGCGTTTCACCCCGAACTCGGGGAAGACCTCCGCTTCCACCGCTACTTTCTCAGCCTCCTCGGCTAAGGGCGAATCCCGCTAATCCCCGCCAACTTAAACTAAGATTACGCAGATTAAATCTGTCCACAGATTTCACAGATTTTTTATCGTACTCGTACACGGTGTGGGGTGTGGGGTGTGAGGTGCGGCGCTGAAAGGCAGGCTGAAGGCTGAAGGGACTGCCGCACCAATTGAACCGCGAAACTCGCCAATCCCCGCCAATCCAGGCGACGGATTACGGATTACTGATCACGGATTACGGGAGCAGGGCTGAAGCCCTGCGCTACGACTGCTTACTGGTTTTCCTGACTCCTGTTTCCTGTATCTTGACTCTATGCTCCCTGCCCTATGCTCCATGCCTTAGGAGGGCCAGAACCTCGACGTGGGCGGTCCGGGGGAACATATCGTAGAGTTGCAGGGGAGCGGCCAAGCCGAAGCCCGCATCGAGCAGAATCCCCAGGTCCCGGGCCAGGGCGGCCGGGTGGCAGGAAACGTAGGCCAGGGTCCGGGGACGGGACCGGCGCAGGGAAAAGAGCAGCTTCTCCGGCAGGCCGCCCCGGGGGGGATCGACCAAAACGGTGTCCTCCGGACCGATCGCTTCCGCGATCCCCTCGGCCGCGTCCCAGGACTTTTCCTCGACATTGCCGGCCCCGCGCCGGTTGTGCCGGAAATCCATCAAGGCCGGGGGCGAGACCTCGAACCCCAGCACCCGGTCAAAACTTTCGGCCAGGATAAGGGCGAAAAATCCCACTCCCGCGAAGAGGTCGAGCAGGCGCCCGCCCGGGGGTAATGTTCCCTGCAGGTCTTGCGCCAGGGCGCCGGCGGCGGCGGCGTTCATTTGGAAAAAGGAATCCGGGCCGACCCGGAATCGGCGCCCGAGGATCTCCATCTCCATCGCCTCCCCCGCGATTTCCCTCCTTTCCCCGTAATCCGCGATCGCGACCAGTTTTTCCCTCCCGTCCGGTCCGGGAACATTGCCTGAGCGCAGGGTAAGCTGGAGGGGAATCCGGTCCGCTTTTCCCGAGACCCGCTTCCCGATCTCCTCCCGGATGACGGGCCTCCCCAATAGACAATCGGCCACGGGCACGATCCGGCGGGATTTTTTCCGGCGATAGCCCAGGCGCCCTTCCCCGCGGTTCAGGCTCACGGTGTTGCGATAGCCCAGGGGGGGGAGATCCCGGAAAAGCGGGGAAAAACCGGCGCCGGGAACCTCCCGTCGGAGCACCCGGCGGACGGTTTCGCGAACCAGGACTTCCTTGGCCTCGAGTTCGGCCCCGTATTCCAGATGCTGAAAATCACAACCGCCGCAGAGGGGAAAATAGGGACAGGCGGAGGCAATGCGCGCCGCCGACGGTTCCAGGACCGAAGAGACTTCGGCCCAACGCACGCCCCTGGCTTTTCCGGTGACATCCGCCTCCACTAACTCCCCGGGCGCCGCCGCCCGGCAGAAGACTACTCCCTCCCGGTCTCGGATCAGGCCGTAACCGCCGGCTATCAGTTTTTCGACTCGGCCGGCTATCCTCACCGGGCAAACCGCCGAAGATTTTCCGTGAAGGGAGGACGAATCACCCCGCGCTCGGTAATAAAGGCCGCGATCAGCTCGTGCGGAGTGACATCGAAGGCGGGGCAGTAAGCCTCCGCCCCTGCGGGGGCGATCCGGACCCCCCGGAAGGAGGTCAATTCCTCCGGGCTTCTCTCCTCGATCGGAATCTCCTCTCCCGAGGCGAGGGAAAGATCGAGGGTGCTCGAGGGCCAGGCCATGTAAAAGGGAATATGATGGGCTTTGGCCAGCAGCGCCAGTCCGTAAGTCCCGATCTTGTTGGCGGCATCGCCGTTGGCGGCCACCCGGTCGGCCCCGGTGATCACCAGGTTCACCTTCCCCTGTTTCATCACCACCGCAGCCATGTTGTCGCAGATCATGGTCGCGGGAACCCCGATTCGACCCAGTTCCCAAAGCGTAAGACGGGCGCCCTGAAGCAGCGGCCGGGTCTCGTCGGAATAAACCCGGATCCGTTTGCCCTGTTCGTGAGCGACATAGACGGGGGCCAGGGCGGAGCCGATGCCGGAGGTGACCAGCCGCCCGGCGTTGCAGTGGGTGAGGATTCCGTCGCCGTCGGCGATCAACTCCGCCCCGGCCTCTCCCATGGCCAGGCACATGGCCCGGTCCTCCTCCAGGATGGCGACCCCTTCCCGAACCAGGATCCGTTTGCTGTCCTCCGGCCCTTCTCCTTTCCGGGCCGCTTTTTTCATCCTATCCAGGGCCCAGAAAAGGTTGACCGCGGTCGGGCGGCTCCCGGCCAGGTAAGCGGCGGCGGCATCGAGCTCGGCAAGAAATCCCTCCCGGTCCCGGGAAGAGCTTTTCAGCATTTCGGCGGCCAGTCCCAGCGCGGCGGCGATCCCGATCGCCGGGGCCCCCCGGACCCGGAGGTTCTTGATCGCCTCCCACATGGTTTCCTTGTCGGCGATCGAGAGTTCCACATATTCCCCCGGGAGGAGGGTTTGATCGATGATGACCACCCTGTCCCCGCGCCACTGAACCGTCTTGATCTCCATGTCCGGCCTCCGCTTGAACTCTTTCCACGAATTACGCGAATTGTACCTCTTCCTGCTTGTCTTTCTACATGCCCTACATGTCTACATGTGAACCTCAAGCCTATGCGCTATTCCCCAACCGCGCGGAACAGGAAAAAGATCAGCAAAGCAAGGGCGTTATGGAGGGCGTGCACGAGCAACGGCGCCCGCAAAGATCCTGTTCTTTCGTAGATTCCGGCCAGGAAAATCCCCAAGGCAAAAATAGCGAGAAAAGAAGAGGGCTGGCCATGGAAAGCGGCGAAAACGCCGGCCGAAACCGCCGCCGCCGCCGGCGGGGAAATCCGGGAAGCCAGGGCCGGGTAGAGCAGACCCCGAAAGCAGGCCTCCTCCGCCAACGGACCGAGAAACACGGCCAGGCCGATCAAGACCAACGGCGCAGATGGCTTTCCCGAACCGATGCATTCCTCGAGCAGGGGATTGACGCCTTCCTGGAAAATCAGGTTTCCCAGCAAAGCGACCGCGGCGACCACGGGAAGAAACTTCAGATAGGCTTTGAAAGCCGCGGGCAAACCCGCCGCCGGGCGGAGGAGCATCCCCGGCCGCAGAGCCAGAGAGAGAGCGAACAGGGCGGAAACGAAATACCGGCCGGCCGGGGCGGCAATCCCCAGCCCCGCGGCCAGGAAGGCCCCGCCTGGATAGGCCGTGATTCCCGCCGTCAGAAACAGCCCGGGAGCCCGGGCAACCCGGGGGGGGATAACCCCGGCCCCGGGGGAAAACCAGCCCTCCAGCGCGCCGGCGACGCCCCCGGCGGACCGGACCCGGCTCCCCGGGTCTTCCCCCGGGAAAGGGCTCAGAGCCATTCGAACCAGCCCAGCTCCAGGATTTCCGAGGCCGTGGCCAGGGCCAGGATTACGGCGTAAGCGATCAGCAGACCGAGAGCGAGTTGGGACTTATAGCGGCGGAAAAAGGGGAAATCCGCCTGAAAAAGGCACCAACCCAGGGACACCAGCCAGAAGACCAGTGTCAGCAACATCAGGCCTTTCTGGGCGGAGCCCATCTCGGGCAGAAGCCGGGAAATCCCCAAAAGCGCCGCGGTCAGGACCACGATGAGCAACAATCCCATTTCCCCGTTTTTCCGGAAATAGTTCATTTTCCCTCTCCTGATTCCATGACGAATTCCAGATCCAGATCCAGGAACATTTCCAACCCCTGCTCGTCGGAAAGACGGGAGAGCAGGACCAGAAAACCAAGTTTCTGATTCGTCCGGTGACGGGCGGAAACCAGCTCGCCGCGCCCGGAGTCGAAAATCGCTTCCCCCGAAGTTTCCTGGTTATATATCCGCAAGCTTCCTGGACTATCCCCGGGCTTTTTCTCCGGCTTCCCCTCCAGGCGTCCGGAGATCCCGATCCTGACCAACTCGGGAGCGTCGCCCTCCCGGCCGGGCAGGACGGAATAAGTCGTCAATCCCTCGTAGCTCTCGCCCGGGGAGAACCGGTCGGCCAACTGGGGCAGGGACAGGCTGAGTTTCCGCTCCCAGGAAGAACCCACCCCAACCGGCGCGGACGGAAACTCGGGCTGCGAGGCGAGCAGAAATTGCCGGAAACGGATGTAGGGCAAAGCCCGGTCGATCTCCCCGGCATCCTCAAGCTCCAGCACCTTGCCCCGGCTGTCCATAACCAGGCGAAAGCGGCGGCCCGGCAGGTCCCCGAGAAAAAACTCGGAATCGCCCGAAACCACCTCGTTCAGGATCGTATCTCCATCCCAGGTCTCAATCGAACTGTCGGTCATCACCACCCGCAAGTCCCGCCCGTCGTGGCGGTCGGCGGCGGTGAGGGAAAAATCGGAATAACTCACCGCCAGCGCGGCCTCGCCGGAGGAGGAAACCGAGACAACTTCCAGGGTGAGGCGGAGTTTCCCATCCAGGCTGAAGGGGAATTCGTTGGTGTCCGCCTTGCCCCCCTCCCCCTGGTGGCTGAGGCGGACAGTGCCGGACCCGTTCATGGAAACAAGGTATTCGAGCCGGCGCCCGCTGGAGAAACCGTAACGAAGCAGAAGCCCATCCGGCCGGCCGCAGGAAAACAATCCCAAAAGCGCCGGCACCAGGAAAAGCGACCGGACCCAACCGGCCGGACGCCACGCCGTCATTCGCCGACTCCCGCGCGAGCCGGCAAGCCCTGAACCTTTTCCAGAAGTCGGTTGATGACCTCGGCCATCCCGGGCTGAGACGCCAGGCCGCGCAGGCCGGCAATGGCAATTTCCTTGTAAAACCAGTCGATGGCGGGGTCGTCCAGGATTTCTACCAGGGCCACCGCGGCTTCCTCCACCGGGGTGTGCGAAAGGTCCCAAAGCGCCGCCTGCCGGACCTGGTCGGGGCGCTGGGGATCGGAAAAAATCTTTTTCAGGGGCGGGACTACCCGGGCGTCGCCGATGTAGCCCAACATTTGCATGGCGGCCAGCGCCTCGGTCTGGTTCTCGGAAAGAGCGCCCTGGACGAGATAATCCTGATAGCGCTCATAGCCCCGGTCAAAGCGGCAGAGGACCATGGCCGTGACCATCTTGATCTTAGGATCGGAAGTCTTTTCCCATTCCCGGGCGAGCAATTCCGCCGCCGGCCGGTAGCCGGTGTGGAAAATCACCATAGCCAGATCGTAAGCCGTCTCGGGCGAAGATCCCGGAAGAGCGGCGGCGGCGGCCTTGCCCCCTTCCTCGCCCAATGCCGCCAATTGAAACTTGGCTGCGTTTCTCTCCCCGGCCTCCGGAGACCGCATCCGGGCGATCAACCCGGGAACGTCGGGGGCGACGGGTGCCGGAGTGGGACCGCCCAGGACCGGAAACACCGACCAGACAAACAGGACAAATACGGCAAATATTTTCATGGCGCGCTCCACTTTTTGGTCTCGCTTCCTTGGCGTTGCTGCCGCCGCTAACGTAATTTTATTTTAACAAGGGAGAAAATCCTTTTCAATCCCCCAGCCCCGGAGCAGATCCATCCCCTGCTCGTCGGTAAGGTCGAACCGGAGCGGGGTCAGGGAAATATAGCCCTTTTCCAAGGCCGCGCTGTCGGAGCCGTCATTGTCCCGGGAAAACTGGATGTCGCCTCCCAGCCAATAGTACTCGCGCCCCCGGGGATCCACTCTTTTCTCGATCACTTCCCGGTATCCGGCCGTACCCTGCCGGGTGACCCGGAGCCCCAGGATCCGGTCGGCGGGCAAAGCCGGGACGTTCAGATTGAGGAGAATCCCCTCGGGAAGGCCTTCCGCCAGCATCCGCGCGGCCACCCGGCGGGCCACCAGGGCCGCGACCGTGAAATCGGGATCGGAAAAAGCGTCGAGGGAAACCGCCACCGCCGGGATCCCCATGATGGCGGCCTCGACCGCGGCCGAAACCGTGCCGGAATAAATCACATTGATCCCGGCATTGGGGCCGGGATTGATCCCCGAGATGGCCAGGTCCGGGCGGCGGGGAAGCAGGGATTTGACCGCCATCTTGATGCAGTCGGCCGGGGTCCCGCTGATCCCGTAGCCGAAGAGCGTCCCCTCCCGATGAACCCGGGTCACCCGCAGGGGGCGGGTCAGGGTAATCCCGTGCCCGACCGCGCTGCGCTCGGACTTGGGAGCTACCACCACGATCTCCCCCAATTCCCGGACCGCATCGGCCAGGGCCTGAAGCCCGGGAGCGTAAATGCCGTCGTCGTTAGAAAGCAATATCAATGGTTTTTCCGCCATCGGTTTTTCCCGGGTTCAAAGTTCAGGACTCATTCCGCGAATTTCACGAATTGAATTTCCATTTTTCCACGGATTTCACGGATTGGCACAGATTAATTCGTTATCGTTGTCGCTATCGTAGTCGCAATCCTCCCCGGGGCGCTCATCCCTCTCTCTCCAGGATCAGGGTGACCGGACCGTCGTTGCAGCAGCTCACTTTCATCCTCGCGCCGAAGATCCCGGTCCGGGGAGAAAACCCCAGTTTTTCCACCCAGCGACAATACTCCCGATAAATTTTTTCGGCGCGCGCGGACGGGGCGGCCCGGTCAAACCCCGGACGGCGGCCCTTCCGACAGTCCCCGTAAAGCGTAAACTGGGATATAATTAAGATTTCACCTTTTACCTCGGCCAGAGAAAGATTCATCTTACCCTCCCCGTCGTCGAATATCCGCAGATCCGCGGTCTTCAGCGCCAGCCAACCGGCGGATGCCTCCGTATCCCCCTCCGCCACTCCGAGCAGAAC
>CAZIEA010000075.1:0-10265 GCA_964538495.1 uncultured bacterium
ACCCCGCCCCCGACCCCGGCGCCCCCCTCGGTGGTGATCAACGAGGTCGCCTGGGCCGGGACCGCGGCCGGTTTCACCCACGAGTGGATGGAGCTTTATAACAACACCGCCGCTCCCGTGAACCTGACCGGTTGGAAACTGCTCTCCACCGATGCCTCCCTCGACATCGCTCTTTCCGGGACGATCGGGGCTAACGACTACTTCCTGATCCTACGCTCCGCCACCGTCATCAGCGATATCCCGCCCGACTTGGTCGCCAGTTTCGGGACCGGCCTTTCCAACGAGGGCGAGTATTTGCAGTTGAAAAACGCCGCCGTCGAGGTCATCGACGAACTCGACTGTTCCGGGGGCTGGTGGGGAGGGGATAATACCACCAAGGCCACCATGGAGCGCAAGAACCCGGCCGCCATCGGCAATAACCCCGCCAACTGGGGAACCTGGCTGGGGCCGGCCTGGAACGGGCGCGACGCCAACGGCAACCCGGTCAACGGCACGGCCCGGGCCGCCAACAGCATCAAGACCCTTTCGCTCTTCTCCCTGGCTGGGGGGGATTACGATGGGGACGGGGTCGCGGACTTGGCCGTCTTCCGGCCCTCGACCGGACTCTGGTTTATCCGTTCCCTGACCAGAATCCGCCTGGGCGGGGAGGGGGATATCCCGGTGCCCGGAGATTACGACGGGGACGGGACCGACGATCCCATGGTTTGGCGGCCCCTGAGCGGTCTCTGGTTGGGGACGGGAGGCGCCTTGGCTTACTTCGGGAAGGCCGGGGACATCCCGGTCCCGCGGGACTACGATGGGGATGGGCTCGCCGACCCCGCGGTTTGGCGGCCTCTGAGCGGGCTTTGGGCGGTCCGGAACCTCACCCGGGTTTACCTGGGAAGAAGGGGCGACGTCCCGGTCCCGGGGGATTACTCCGGCTCGGGCCGGGCCGTCCCGGCGGTTTTCCGCGCCGGGCTCTGGTTCGGCCAAGGCCTGCGGACCTATTTCGGGAATTCCCACGACTTCCCGGTCCCCGGAGATTACGACGGCGACGGGATCGACGACACCGCCGTTTTCCGCGGTTCCGCCGGGGCCTGGTTCTATCCCGGGGGGCGCCGCTATCTCGGGAACTTGGGAGATTTCCCCGTTCCGGCCGATTACGACGGCTCCGGGGATCTCGAGCCGGGAGTTTTCCGGTTCTCCACCGGGAACGGGAAGTGGTTCGGCGGGGATGAGGCCCGTTCGGCGGAGCCGGCTTACTTCGGCAAGGAAGGCGATATCCCGGTCGTCCGCTGAGGTTCGCGCCGGGAACCATCCGGGCCGCCTTCCCCGGCAGGGGAGGGCGGCCCGCTTTTTCTCAGTCCACTTGCGCAGATTAACCGCGAATCTCGCGAATCCACACAAACGACAACTAAGATTTCGCAGATTACCGCGGATTTTTATCCACAGATTTCACAGATTTTCACAGATTATCGTACTCGAACTCGTACTCGGCGTGAGGCGTGCGTCTTGAGACTTGGCGCCAGCATGGATTCGGAATCCGGTTCTTGTAAAGCTTGAAACTATGGGCGCTAGTTCACCACAGAGCGCACAGGAAAAATAGAGGCCTTACGCTTCGTGAACGTGTACGCGTACGTGAACGAATCTGTGTAAATCTGTGAAATCTGTGGACTCCCCCCAAGTGTCAATCCACACAGAAAATTTGTGAAATCTGCGGGAAAAAAGAAGTTATGTTAAAATAATTTTTTCACCCAGGGAACGCGAGCCATGCCCAAGACCATCGCCGAGATCAACGAGAAGATCAGCTCCGGAAAGGCCGTGGTCAAGACCGCCGAGGAGATCATCTCCATCGTGGAGGCCGAGGGCGCTCGGAAGGCGGCCCGGGAAGTGGATGTCGTCACCACCGGCACCTTTGGGGCAATGTGCTCATCCGGGGTTTTCATCAACACCGGGCACGCCCGGCCCAAGATGAAGTTCACCCGGGCCTGGTTCAACGAGGTGGAGGCCTACTGCGGGATTGCGGCGGTGGACTTTTACCTGGGGGCGGCCCAGCCTGCCCGCAACGATCCCCTTAACCTGGTTTTTCCCGGCGAGTTCCGTTACGGCGGCGGCCACGTGATCCAGGACTTGGTCGCGGGCAAAAGCATATCCTTGCGCGGGGAAGCCTACGGGACCGATTGCTATCCCCGCCGTGAGATCAAAACCGCCTTCAGCCTCTCGGAGGTCAACGAGGCCGTTCTCTTTAACCCGCGCAACTGCTATCAGAACTACAATGTCGCGGTCAACGCCGCAAGCGCCCGCAACCTTTACACCTATATGGGGGTACTCAAGCCCAGGCTGGGAAACGCCAACTTCTCCTCGGCCGGACAGCTCAGTCCCCTGCTCAACGATCCTGACCTGCGCGCCATCGGGCTGGGGACCCGGATTTTCCTCGGGGGCGGGGTGGGTTACGTGGCCTGGCAGGGGACTCAGCACAATCCCGCCGCCGCCAGGGGGGAGAACGGAGTTCCGGTGGAAGGCGCTTCCACCCTGGCGGTGATCGGGGACCTCAAGGGGATGGACCCGAAATGGCTGGTGGGTTTGAGCCTGCTTGGGTACGGGACCAGCCTGATGGTCGGGCTGGGAATCCCCATCCCGATGTTCGACGAGGGATCAGCGGCGGCCGCGGCCGTCCGTGACCGCGACATCTGGGCTCCGGTGATCGATTACGCGCTTGATTACCCGCAGCGCACGGGCCGGATTCTCGGGCGGGTCAATTACGAACAGCTCCGTTCCGGAACGATCGAGTTGGAAGGGAGAAAAATCCCGGCCGTCCCGCTCTCCAGCTACCGCGGGGCCCGCGCGGTGGCCGGGATCCTGAAAACCTGGATCGAGCAGGGGAAGTTTCTTCTCACCGAGCCGGCGGCGCCCCTGCCCGGGGCCGATTCCGGAATCAAACTCAAAAATCTCGATGAGAAATGACCCTGAATTAAAACTGAATCAAAACTAAGATTCCGCAGATTCCCGCAGATTATTTCTTTTCCACAGATTTCACAGATTTTCACAGATTTATTCTTCATGTTCTTCATGCCCTTCACGGTAAAAAAATGATTAACCGCTAATCTCGCGAATCCACACAGATCAAGGCGCCGGATTACGGATCACTGATCACGGATTACGCAGGATGATCTTGTCCACAGATTTCACAGATTTCACGGATTTATTCTTCATGTTCTTCATGCCCTTCATGGTAAAAAATAACCTGCGCGTGGAGAAGAGATGCCGAAACACCGGATAGTGCTGCGGTTCCCCCCCCTCAAGATGGACCAGCCCATCATCTACCGCCTGGCCAAGGACTTCAGCCTGATTTTCAATATCCTCCAGGCCCGGGTGATCCCGGAGAAGGACAGCATCCTGATCATGGAGGTGACGGGCTCCGAGGAACAGTATGAGATGGGGATGGCTTACCTGGAAAAGATGGGGATCGAGGTCGAGCCCCTGAGCCGGGATATCGGGAAGGACGAGGAGCGCTGCACCCACTGCGGGGCCTGCCTGGCGGTCTGCCCCACTTCCGCCCTTTACCTGGATCCGGAAGGGATGGAGGTCAAGTTCGACAACCGTCGCTGCATCGTCTGTGAGGCCTGCATCGCCGCCTGTCCGGCCCGGGCCATGGAGCTTCGTTTCTGATGAGGACTCTCGCCGGGGTATTTTGGGCGGTATTTCTGGCGTTCGGCCCGGTCCGGCCGGTTTCCGCTCTCACTCCCTGGATGAGGAAACACCCCGAGGCTTCCTGGAATTACCTGAAAAACTGGGAGCGGCGGCACGAATGGTTCACCCCGCGCCGGGAGGGAAGGCTGATGTTCGAGAGCGAGCGCCTGGCCGAAGCCGAGGCTTTTCTCGAACGCGCCCTGGCCGAGGGAGGCGCGGACGGGGCTTTGTTCTACGAACTCGGGTACTGCCGGTGGGCGACCGGCCGCCCGGCGGAAGCCTTCGAGCTGATGGGCAAGGCTGCCGCGTGGTACGCCGGCAACCGGCCCGGGCACCTTTATCATTTCAACTCGCTTTACCTGCGTGCCGGGTATCTGGAAGAGACGGGCCGGCCGGAAGAAGCTCTCGCGGAGTATGCCGCCGCCGAGGCGCTTTCCCCGGGTTCCGGCGCGCTCCTTTTGAAAATGGCGGGCCTGAACTTGGAGCTGGGCAGGACGGAGGAAGCGCTCTCCGGGCTCGGCCGGATTCCCCCCGAAGACCCGGGCGCGGCGGCGGCGGCGGCCCTGGCCGCCTCGATTCATTTCGAAAAAGGCGACCTGGAACAAGCCGCCCGGGAGCTGGCGCGGGCGGGGGAGGAACCTTTCGCGCTTTATCTCTCCGGGCAAATCTCCGCTCGCCGGGGAGACCCCGGGAGCGCTTTAGCCCTTTATGACCTGGCCCTGAAGTCCGATCCGGATTTGCGCGGCGCCCGGATTGCCGCCGCCAACCTGGCTTATTCCGAAGGCGATCTGGGAGGAGCGCGGGCGCGCTTCCTGGAACTGGTCCGCCGAGAACCGGGCGAAGCCCGCTGGCGCTACAACTTGGGGGTGATCCTGCGCGAAGCGGGCGAAGGCGGCTCCGAAGAGTATCTCCGGCAGGCCCGGGAACTCGACCCTTCCCTGGCCGCCGTTTCCGTTCCGGTCTCGGAAACCTCGACCCTGGTTTCCGAATTGCTGCGCTCCGGCGACTTCGGCGAAGCCGAACGGATATCCCGGTTTCAGCTCGAGGAAGATCCCTTCCGGGTTCCGGCTCGTTTCAACCTGGCCCTGGCTCTCCAGGGGCAGGGGAGGGTGGGACCGGCGATCCTGCAATACGAGCGGATTCTCCGGATCGTTCCCGACCATGCCCCCGCGCACCTGAATCGCGCTCTCCTGGCTCTGGAAAGAAAGGATTCGGCCGCGGCCGCGCGGCATTTCCGCCGCTACCTCGATCTCGACCCCGGCTCTCCCCAGGAGGCGGAAATCCGCCTCCGGCTCCGCCGCCTCCGCGGCTGGTAACATCAACCGCGAATCCCGCGAATCCACGCTGATCCGCCACGCCGGATCACGGATCACTGATTACGGGTTCCTGACTTCCTTTAGTCGTACTCCTCGGTGGAGGCATTTTCGTCAAAGGCGGCCGGGCCCGTGGAGGAGTCGCCCCGGATCTCGTTCTGCAGCGCGCAGGTTTCAAGATAGTCGCAGCTCTTGCAGTATTTGTTCTTGCGGGGCGGGAAGTGCGGGCTTTCCTCGCTGACCCCCGCTTCCTGGTAAAGGCGGGTCTTTTCCTTGATTTCGGCGGCGCTGGAGTCGATGGCGGCCTTGACCGCGGGGATGTCCTCCCGGCGGCGGGTGGTGGAAATTTCGGTGTCGTGGGCGAGCATCAACAGCGAGAGCTTGGAAACGTCCAGCTTGAGCAATTCCGCGCAGGCCATGAAGTAAATCGTGAGCTGGTCGTCCTCGTCCACGGCCTGCTGGGTGCGCAAGGTGGGCTCGGTCTTGTAGTCGATAATCTCGCAGGTTCCGTCCGGCAGCCGGTCGATCCGGTCGATGAACCCGGTGACCAGGGCGTTTTTGCCCACCGGGACCTCGAAATATTCCTCGATCCGGAAAGCCCGGCGGAACTTATCTCCGTCGGCGTAGCGGGCGTAATACTTTTGGAGCATCTTTACTCCCTGGGCATGGTATTGAGCCGCCTGGGTCCGGTCCCCGCCGTAACCTTCCTGGTGCCCGGCGAAGGCTTCCTCCCAGAGAGCGAGAAGCTGCTTCAGAGAAGGCTTGTCCTTGTGAGCGGGGTGGTGGAAGTTTTCCAGGGTTTCGTGAATTGCCGTCCCGAAGGAAAAGAAGGGGCGGGGCTTGGTCCCGAACCCGTCCAGGTAAACCTTTTTCCAAGCCCGGGGACAGCGTTGGTAGGAATTGAGCTTGCTGTAACTCAAGCGCAGGCGCCGGGCGAACTCCTCCGGGGAATCCCCGGAAAGGGTCCGGGGCTTTAGCGGCCAGGCGGGACAAACCGCCAGGTATTCGCAGGAAGCGCACAGGGCGCCCCTTTTCCCCAGTTCCGCCGGATCGCGCTCCCGTTTCAGGAGCTTCCCCACCAGCCCGGGGGGGCGGGAGAACTTGACGATGCTTCCGGCCGTGTCCTGGATTCTGCGGACGATCTTCGCCAGGTCTCCGGGGGAAGGGCTGATCGAGACCTTGCGCCCGGCCCGGAGAAAATAAAATCCTACCTTGGAAACTTTCCCTTCGAAACGCTTGTGTGCGTTGGCGGCCAGATAGAGGACCGCCGTCTGCAGGTCGTCGGCCAGTTCCTCCGGCTCCAGGGCGGACTTTCCGGTCTTGTAGTTGATGACCTCGTAGGTCCCATCCGGGAGTAGGTCGATCCGGTCGATCCGGGTCGAGATCTGGAACTGCCCCAGGCGGGCGGCGGCGCGCAGGTTGACATAGCTGACGTGGGGTTTTTCCCGGAGGAACTGGTCGTGAAAATTTTTCAGAATCTTTTCAGCCAGTTCCCGGTGCTGCTTTTCCTCCAACTCGTCCCGGTAGCCGGCTCCGGACCAGTTCCGTCCCAGTAGTTCCCGCATTGCCTCCCAATCCGGGATCGGATTCAGGCCTTTCTTGTGAAAAAATTCCAGGGTCCCGTAAAGGGACTTGTAAAAACTTAAGCCCGCTCCTTCCGACTTCTCGGCCTGAACCTCGTCGACATAAGCGAGCTTGTACTTGAGCGGGCAGGAAATGAAGGTATTGATTTTGCTCAAGGACAGGTTGACCGTTTCCATCTCCGCCTCCCGGTTTGGCCGTTATTCTGATCTCGAATGTGGATTGTCGCCTGAGAGCAGTCCACGGATTTCACAGATTGACCTTCATGATCTTCATGGTGAGGAAAGTCTTCTCTGTGGGAATGAATCTAAATTATAGCATCAATTCCCGGCGGAGGGCGGAAGGAGTTGTGTCCCGGGGCCCAAGTTCGCCGCTGCCGAACCGCCGTTATCGGGTATAATTCCCCCCGGCCATGAAAGATACCGCCGAACATCCCAACGGGAAGAACCCGGGGCGGGTGCCTCCCCAGCGCCTGGTGGTTTTATCGTTTCTGCTGGTTATTGCCTTGGGCTGGATCCTGCTCATGATGCCGTTTTCCACCGTGCGGGAAGGACGCCTGCATCCCGTGGACGCCCTTTTTACCGCCGTCTCGGCTACCTGCGTGACTGGTCTGATCGTGGTCGATACCGGGACGGAGTTCACCATGGTGGGGAAGGGGATCATCCTGATCCTGATCCAGGTCGGGGGCCTGGGATTGATGACTCTTTCCACTTTCCTTCTGGTCATGCTGGGAAGGCGCCCCCGCCTCCGGGACCGTCTCGCCGTCCTCAATGTCGTCGGCAGCGCCGGGATCAGGGGCTGGAAAGGGCTGATCCGGACGGTGATCCTGACTACTTTGGTTTTAGAATTTGCCGGCGCGGCCGTTTTGGCCTGGCGCTTTTATTCTCATTACGGCTTCAGCCTCCGGGATGCCGTCATGCGGGGCGCCTTTCACTCCGTCTCGGCTTTTTGCAACGCCGGCTTTTCCCTGTTTCCCGACAGCCTGATGGGATTCGGCTCCGATTGGTGGATCACCCTTACGCACGCCGCCCTGATCTTCATGGGAGGCATCGGCTTCCTGGTCCTTTACAACCTGTTCCAGATCAGGTTCTGGCGCCGCGACCTCGCCTCGCGGGGACGGCTCCGGCTCCACTCCCGGCTGGCGCTTCTGGCCAGCCTATTGCTTATCGTCCTCATGTTCTTCCCGCTTCTGATTAACGAGTGGAACCACTCCCTGGAGGGGATGCCTGTCGCGGAAAAGATCAACCGGGCTTTTTTCCAGGCCGTAACTCCCAGAACCGGCGGCTTCAATACCATGCCGGTGGAGGAGCTGCGGTCCTCCAGTCTCTGGCTCACCATGCTCATGATGTTCGTGGGGGCCTCCCCCTGCGGGACCGGGGGGGGGATCAAAACCGTAACCTTCGTTATTCTGGTCGCCGCCGTTTTCTCCCTGGTCGCCCACCGGGACCGGGTGGTGATCTTCCGCCGGACGGTCCCGGAAAAAACCGTGCTGGAGGCCATGGGGATCGTCGTGCTGGCGGCGGGGCTGGTTTTTTGCGGCGTCGTGCTGCTTTTTTGCACCGAGAACCCGGCCATATCCGTCCATAGCCCGGGAGGGTATTTCGGGGAGATCCTTTTCGAGACCGTCTCGGCGTTCGGGACGGTGGGGCTTTCCACCGGGATTACGCCCCGCCTCTCGCTGGCGGGCAAGCTGATTATCGCCGCCGTCGTCTTCATGGGCAGAGTCGGGCCTTTGGCCGTGGCTCTGACCATCGGCAAGACGGGCGGGGCGCCCCAAGCCACGGTCCGCTACCCCGAAGATATAGCGGTAGTGGGCTGATTTCTGTTAACATAATAAATCTATTTGCTCGGCGACTTTATCTTTCACCATGAAGATCATGAAGAAACATGAAGGGAAATCCGCGGTAATCTGCGGAAATCTTAGTTTCAGTTGGCGTGGATTCGCGAGATTCGCGGTTTAATCGGTATAATTCCAGTTTGCAATCAGCGGGATTCGCGGTTTAAGAGGGTAACGGCATGAAACAGTTCGTGGTTATCGGGGCCGGGCGGTTCGGGCGGGAGGTTGCCACCTCACTCTCCGCCGAGGGCTGCCAGGTCATGCTTTTGGACAGCGACGATACTTTGGTCCAGCAGATGTCCGAGCGGGTCACCCAGGCCATCCGGGTCGATGTCTGCGACGATAAGGCGCTGGAAAGCCTGGATCTCGGGGACATGGACGTTGCCGTGGTGGCGATCGGGAGCAAGCTCGAGGCCAGCATCCTGGCCACCATGAAGCTCAAGGAACTGGGAATCAAGACCGTGGTCTCCAAGGCCGGGAGCGCCGCCCACAGCAAGATCTTAAGCCGGGTCGGGGCCGACAAGGTCATTTTCCCCGAGAAGGACATGGCGGTGCGCCTGGCCCGCTCGCTGGTTTCCTCTACCATATCCGACATCATCGAGCTTTCCGAGGACCACAGCATAATCGAGATCAAGGCGCCGGATTACCTGATCGGCCAGAGCTTGGCCCAGGCCGATGTCCGCTCCCGATTCGGGGTGGATATCGTCGCCTTCAAGCGAATGGTCCCCCGGCTCGACCAGGACGGAGAGACCGAGCTCAAGGAGGAGGTTGTGGTCGCTCCCAAGGCCACGGAGATATTTCGGCCCAACGATACCCTGGTGGTCCTGGGCTATAAAAAAGATCTGGCTCGCTTCGAGAAGAGTTGATGACCGCGCCTGGGAACAGGAAGGAAACCCGCTTGCTCCGGGTCCTGGAGAAAAAACCCGCCGAGAAGGAAAGTTATCTTTGCCTGGGCAAGTTTTATTTTCTCCAGGGCCGTTACGATCGGGCCTCCGCCGTCTATCTCGATGGGCTGCAACGATTTCCTTCTTCCCGGGCACTCCTGCTTAACCTGGGCGTGGTCAAGGAGGCCCAGGGGCTTCCGGCCGAGGCCAGGGAACTGTATCTCCAGGTTCTGGCCATTGATCCCAACAATGCCGGCGCCGCCGAGCGCCTGGGGCGACTGACGGCCTTTTAGGGAGAAAGGCCGGGGACAGGCGGCGTTGAACTTCCTCCTACTGGCCGGATTCCTCCTGGCGGCGGGATTGCCTCCGCTCCCTGGTCTACCCGACTGGCTGGATTTGTCCTCCCGGGCGGCCGGAGAAGGGGATTACGGGTTGGCCTTGGAGTATCTGGGACGCCTGGAACCGCGTTTCCCCGGCAATTCCGAGCTGGCCCGCCGCCGCCTGGAACTCTATCTGGCCTGGGGCCGGGATCTGCTGCGGGAAAAACGCTTTGAAACGGCGCGGGAAGTTTTTTCCCAGGCCCTCGACCTTGCCCCCGGAAATCCGTCCGCCTGCAAAGGCCTGGGCTATGCGGCTTACTATCTCCAGGATCTCGAAGGCGCCCTGGGTTGGTGGGAACTGGCTCTGGCCGCCGCCCCGGAGGACCCCGAGGCCTTGGAATGGATAAGAAAGATCTCCGGCGAGAAAAAAGTCGAATCGGCCCTGGACGGGTCCCGGACCGGAAATTTTATCTTCCGTTCCGACCCCGCCGCGCCCCCCGCTACGGCGGCCGGAATGGAGGAGGCCCTGCATTCCGCCTACCGCGAAGTCGGGTACGACCTCAATTACTATCCGGACCGTCCTATCGTCGTCATTCTCTACCCCGGCGAGGCTTTCCGCCGCCTGGAGGGGATTCCGGGGTGGGCGGGGGCAATATACGAC
>CAZIEA010000076.1:0-10171 GCA_964538495.1 uncultured bacterium
GCGGCGTCCAAGCGCAACCTGGGCTGGCCCGAGACTCCCGCTTTCTTTATCCCCCCGGACGCGCTCGATCACTTCCGGGCCGCGGGCAAGAGCGCCGCGGCCGCCGCCGCGGTCTGGGACGAAAAAGTGGCCGCTTACGCTCGCGAGTTCCCCGCCGAGGCCGGGGAGTTCTCCCGGCGGTTGGAGGGGAAGCTCCCCGAGGGCTGGGAGTCGGTCATCCCCACTTTCTCCGAGGCCATGGCCACCCGCAAGGCGGCCGGACTGGTCTTGCAGGCCCTGGGGAAGAAAGTCCCCGAATTAATCGGCGGTTCCGCCGACCTCAACCCCTCCACTCTCACCGTGCTCAAGGGGGAGGGCGATTTCTCCCCCGGCGAGCGGCCGGCCCGTTGCCAGGGCGATTCGGGCGGGGTCTGGGGTTACGCGGGCCGCAACCTCCACTTCGGGGTCCGGGAACACGCCATGGGCTCGATCACGGGCGGGCTCGCCCTGCACGGCGGCCTGATCCCCTTCGCCTCCACTTTTTTAGTTTTTGCCGACTACATGCGGCCTCCCATCCGGATCGCCGCTCTTTCCCATCTCAAGACCATCTATGTCTTCACCCACGACAGCATCGCCCTGGGAGAGGACGGACCCACCCATCAGCCGGTGGAGCAACTGATGAACCTGCGCTCGGTGCCCAACCTTGTGGTCCTGCGCCCCGCCGACGCCGGGGAAACCGCCCAGGCTTGGAAGGAGGCTCTCCGGCACCGGGGCGGTCCGGTGGCTCTGGTTCTTTCCCGCCAGAACCTGCCGGTCTTCGACCGTTCCGAATGCGGTCCCGCTTCCGGGACGGCCCGGGGGGCCTATATCCTCTGGGAGTCGGTCCCGGGAAAGCCGGAACTGATCCTGATCGCGACCGGCTCCGAGGTCACGACCGCGCTGGCGGCCGCCCGGACCCTGGCCGCCGAGGGGGTGAAAGTCCGGGTGGTTTCGATGCCGAGCTGGGAGTTTTTCCAGGCCCAGTCCCCGGAATACCGCGCCCGGGTACTGCCTCCGGAAGTCCGGGCCCGGGTTTCCCTCGAGGCCGGCGTTACCCTGGGCTGGGAGCGCTATGTCCCGGATGGGGGCCGGATCCTGGGGGTGGACCGCTTCGGGGCCAGCGCCCCGGCCGGGACCCTGCTGGAGAAATACGGCCTGACCCCCGCGGCGGTGGCCGCCGCGGCCCGGGAAACGCTGGGAATTTGAGCAGCCGCAAATGCCCTCCCCGACGACACTCCGGGAGAAAGTCTCCATGCGGCTCAAGATCTGGGGGACTCATTTTGCCCTGGTGTCCGTGGGCAGCCTGGGCTACCTCTGCCTGTTCTTCCCCTTCAATCTGGCGCGCGTCCGGGGCAGGAAGAACGTCCCGCGGCAGGGGCGCAACGTTCTCTTTGTCAGCAACCACCTGACCATGTTCGACTCGGTCCTGGTCGCGGTGAGCGCCTACTACCCGGCCGCTTTCCTGCATCCCTCTTTTCCCCCCTACAATTTTGCCGCCGAGGAAAATTTCTTCTCCCGGTGGTACGTGAAAATATTTTTCCGGATGCTGCGGACGGTCCCGGTCAAGCGCGGGCGCCGGGACGCGATGCTGATCCTGCGCTACATCAAGTATCTGGAGACCAACAACATCCTCATTTTCTACCAGGGCGGGCGGAGCCACGACCTGGACCGGATCAAGTCGGGGGCCGCCTTCGTCATCTCCAAGGCCCGGCAGGCCCCGGTGGTGATCCCGGTTTATCACGAAGGCATGGACCGGATTTTCACCCGGGGCGGGCCGGGTTCGAAGAGTTTCCTGCGCTGGTTGCCCTTGAGCGTCCTGCGCCGTCCCACCATCTGCTTCGGAGAGGCGATCGATTTCTCCGATCTGCGGGAGATCCCGGACCGGAAGGAGAGTATTGCCGCCATCAACGCCCGGATCATCGAGCGGATCAAACGGCTCCGGGACTCGGTGGCAGCGGAGCAAGCCGTTTTGGTTGCCGCTCCTTGAACATGAGCCCCGCGGATTACCAGGAGTCCCGGGATCGCCTGGCCCGCTTGAGCGCCGCGCTCGGGGTGGACGACCCCGCGATCCTGAGAGCTCTGCGGAAAGTCCCCCGCCATCTCTTTGTTCCGGAGGCGGCGGGGATGGGTTTCGACCCTTACGGAGATTACCCCGGACCGATCGGCCACGGCCAGACCATCTCCCAGCCCAGCCTGGTGGCCTACATGATCCAGCTTATCCGGCCCCGGCCCGGGCACCGGGTGCTCGACGTCGGGACCGGCTCCGGCTACCAGGCCGCCCTTCTGGCCGAAGTCGGGGCGGAGGTTTACGGGGTGGAGGTGATTCCCGAGCTGGCCGCCCGCGCCCGGGAGATTCTGGCCTCCCTGGGTTATGCCGGGGTTGCCATCCGGGTCGGGGACGGCGCGGAGGGCTGGCCGGAACACGCTCCCTACGACGGGATCATCGCCGGGTGCGCTCCGGAGGAGATCCCGCCGGGACTGCTGCGGCAACTGGCCGAGGGCGGCAGGATGGTGATCCCGATGGGCAGTCCCGAGGGGCGGCTGGTCCGGGTGCGGCGGCGCGGGAACGATTTCGAGATCTCCCCCGACATCGGGGTCCGCTTCGTCCCCATGGTCGGCTGCTGACCGGGTTCTGCGCGAATTGCACCGCCCGCTATTCACATGTAGACATGTAGGACATGTAGAAGGGTTCAGGGTTCTGGGTTCAGGCGCAAAACTTCATGTTTCTTTATGATCTTCATGGTGGGAAAGTCAGGCTGAAGGCTGAAGACTGAGGGCTGAAGGAAAGGCCGCCATATCACGCCAAGACGCAAAATTTGGGTTTTTTCTGGCTCTATGCTCTATGCCCTCTGCCCTATGCTGAAACGTCCACAGATTACACAGATTCTTGCTATTTCTTGGTCTCTAAGCGAGTACCGCCAAGCCGCGCCGGAGGCGCGGTGATACTACAAGTCCCGAGCGCAGCGAGGGACGATACGACAAAGACTCCTGACTCCTGTTTCCTGTATTCTGGGTCTTGACGGATTACGGATCACTGATTACGGATTACGTGAACCCTGAACCCTGAACCCTGAACTCTGAACATATGTCCCCAATCCGGGAAAGGCAGGAGGTTCCGGCAGCGGACCGCTGGGATCTTACGGAGATGTTCGCGGACGACTCGGCCTGGGAAGAGCTTTTCGGCCGGGTCGAACTTCGTCTGGGCGGCTACCGGGATTACCGGGGCCGGCTGGGGGAAGCGGCCTCCATCCTGCGCGCGGCCCTGGATTTCGATCTCGGCCTGAGCCGGGACCTCGAACGGCTCTTCGCTTATGCCCGGATGAGGGCCGACGAGGACCTGGGCGAGCAGGCGTCACAGGGCCGGCTCCAGCGGGTCGCGGACCTGCAGACCCGGGCGCAGGAGGCCGCGAGCTTCCTCGGGCCCGAGATCCAGGCGGTGCCCGGGGAAACCATGCGGGGGTTTCTGGCCTCGGCGGAGCTGGAGGGCTACGGGTTCCTGCTCGAGCAGACCCTGCGCTGGCGGCCCCACACCCGCTCTTCCGAGGTCGAGGAGGTCCTGGCCCAGGCCGCCCCGGCCCTGGGTTCAGAGGGGCGGGCATTCCAGCAGTTGACCGACGCCGATTTCGAGTTCGGCCTGGTCCGGGACGTCGAGGGGCGCGATGTTCCCCTCAGCCACGGGAGCTTCATCCGTTTTCTGCACTCCCCCCAGCGGCGGGTGCGGCGGGAGGCTTACGAGGCCTACTACCGGCAATACCGCCTTCACCGCAACAGCCTGGCGGCGATGCTGGAGGCGTCGGCGCGGAGCGATTTTTTCTCGGCCCGGGTCCGGGGGTTCCCCTCCTGCCTGGCGGCCGCTCTTTTCGGGGACGATGTCCCCGAGGCTGTTTACCATGGCCTGATCGCGGGGGTGCGCTCCGGGCTCGAGCCCTTGCACGGGTATCTGCGGCTCCGGCGGGAGCGGCTCTTGCTGGAGGAGCTGGAGATCTACGACACCTACGTCCCCCTGGCCGGCGCGGGCTCCTTCCGGATGGAATACGAGGAGGCGGTCGAAGTCTGCCTGGAAGCCCTGGCCCCCCTGGGGGAGGAATACGTCGGGATCCTGGGCCGGGGCCTGCGGGGCGGCTGGGTGGACCGCTACGAGAACCGCCGCAAGCGCAGCGGCGCCTACTGCTGCTCCTGCTACGACGCCCACCCCGGCATTCTGCTCAACTACGACCCCGAAAGCATCACCGGCCTCTACACCCTGGCCCACGAGGCCGGCCACGCCATGCACAGTTTCCTTTCCGACCGCCGCCAGCCTTACCGCTACCACTCTTACCGCATCTTTACGGCCGAGGTCGCCTCCACCTTTAATGAAATCCTTCTGAGCCGCTTCCTGCTCGAGCGCCGCCGGCCCGATCGCGATCTCCGGGCTTATGTCCTCAACCGCGAGATCGACAACATCCGCGCCACCCTCTATCGGCAGACGATGTTCGCCGAGTTCGAACTCGCCGCCCACGATCTGGTCGAGAAACATTCGGCCCTTACTCTGGAGGCGATGACCGGCATCTACCGCGGTCTTCTGGCGGCCTATTTCGGCGGGATCGTGGCCATCGACGAATTTCTCCCCCTGGAATGCCTCCGGATCCCGCATTTTTACTCGGCGTTCTACGTTTACAAGTACGCCACGGGCCTGGCCGCCGCGCTCTCTCTCGCCGCCGGGGTGCTGGGGGAGGAGCCGGGGAGGCGGGAAGCCTACCTGGATTTCCTCTCCTTGGGAGGGAGCCTTCCCCCCCTGGAGGAACTCCGGGCGGCAGGAGTGGAGATGACCTCTCCGGAGCCGGTGAAAAAGGCGCTCTCCGGTTTCTCCGAGTTGGTGGAGGAATTCCGGAAACTTTAGAGCCGGACGATCTCGCTCTCTCCGGTCTCCAGGTCGAGGACGGCCACCGATCCCGCCCCGTCGCGGGGACGGGAGGCGCTGCCCGGGTTGATCAGGAGCGTTTCTCCCCGTGTTTCCACCGCGGCCCGGTGGGTGTGCCCGTGCACCACGATCGCGGCCCCTTCCGTCTCGCGGGAGCGGGCGAGGTCGTGGACCAGGAGCACGGTTTTTCCCGCCAGCGCCAGGCGGCGGAAGGCGGGCAAGGCGCTCTCGCGGTTGGAGTTCCCGCGTACGGCCAGCACCGGGGCGATCCGCTCCAGCTCTTCCAGAACCCCGGCGCCCCCGACGTCCCCGGCGTGGAGAACGAGTTCGGCCCCCGTGAAGGCCGCTGGCACCCCGGGGGGCAGGAACCCGTGGGTGTCGGAAATGATCCCGATCCGCCTCATTTCCCGGGTTACGGGCATAGGGCATAAGGCAGAGAGCATAAACTCAGGATACAGGGTTCAGGAAAACCGGGAAACAGGATACAGGAAACAGGATTCAGGAGGACCAACGTAATCCGTAATCAGTGATCCGTAATCCGTTGCCTGAATTGGCGTGGATTCGCGAGATTCGCGGTTAATCCGCGACAAATCGGTTCTTGGCGTCTTTGCGTCTTGGCGCCTTTGCGTGAAAAAAAGTAGGTTTTCTACATGTCCTACATGTCTACATGTGAATGCGGCGGTAGTCCCTTCGGTCTTCAGCCTAACTTCCCTACCACAGAGCTCACAGAGGAGGATCAGAGAGCACAGAGATTTTTTTACCATGAAGAGCATGAAGAAACATGAAGGAAAAAATCTGTGTGAATCTGTGAAATCTGTGGAAAGAAATAATCTGCGAAATCTCAGCCTAGATTCGAGTGGATTCGCGAGATTCGCGGTTAATCCGCGACAAATCGGTTCTTGGCGTCTTTGCGTCTTGGCGCCTTTGCGTGAAAAAAAGTAGGTTTTCTACATGTCCTACATGTCTACATGTGAATGCGGCGGTAGTCCCTTCGGTCTTCAGCCCGCGGGCCGATTCGTGTAAGCTATAAATAACGGAGGGAAACTATGGATAAGCGGGAATTGGAACGGAAGTCGTCGGCGGTCACGCTCTCGGACATGGAGGTCTTCATTTTTCCGGAGCTGCTCTACGGCCTGGTCCTGGCCGATATCATGTCCCCCCGGATCTGGGCCTGGCGGGATGATCCCTGGTTCGCGGGGCTGGATAAGATGAAGGTTCCCCGCCGGATCAACCGCCTCAAACAGTTCATCATGGATCACTACGACTTCAATCTCGACCTCGACACCTGGGGGCTGACGACCAAGCCGCGGGAACTGGCGCGCTTTAAGGACTTTATCGACTTAAAGACCCTGGCCCAGTCCAACGCGCTCTTCGGCTACGAGGGGGACAAATACTATTTCGACATCGACATCCGCTCCCATTTCGGGCTGGACAAGTACGACAGCGACACCATCCCCTACTGGAAAACCGAGACCGTGGAGGCGATGGACGCCTTCCGCTTCAAGAGCTCCTACCGCAACGGGGCCGGGGAGTGCGTCTCCCTGGCGGTCCTTTACGCCGCCGCTCTCTTCATCGTGGCGGGCATCCCCCTGGAGGACATCTTCCTGATGGCCACCCCTCTGCACTCCCAGAATTTCGTGGACGCGGGGGAGGGGATCCTGACCAACAACCGCCGCCTGGTGACCAAGAAGATGTGGTTCAACGGGACCGCGCTCTCGGCCCAGGCCCGCCGGGCCCTGGAGAACGAGCGGGTGACCGTGGTGGCCCACGCCGGCGGCTGGGCGCATATTCTTTATCCGCGGGCCACGATCAAGGAGGCCGATTACGTTCGGTTCCGCTCCCGGCTGGGGCAGTACCTGAAGACGCCCCTGAACGAGGAGATCCTGGGGAACTTTCTTCGGCATCATCGGGATTTCCAGCCCTGTTTCCAGCTCCGTTGTCCCCTGCACGGGAGCGACCATTACATTGAGCTGGAGCGGGTTTTTGCCTACGAGCACGGCTCCCCCTACCTTCTCACCGATCGCACCCGGGAGCAGCTCCTGCAGGAGATCGACACCGAGGAATTCAAGCCCGCGCCGCTCTCGGGCCGGGTGGTCTTCAACGAGGTGGAAGAGTTTGCCCGGGGTCGCTCCCTGGATCTTTCCGACTCCGCCGACCGGGATGCCCTCCTGGAGCGGTTTGCGAACAGGTGCCTTCCGGCCTCGGTGGCTCTCAAGGCCCTTTGCGGCTTCTGCTGCACGCATCCGCGCCTTCCCGAGCCCGGGGAGTTCGTCCCCGCCGGTGTTCCCCTGGGGCTGACCCCGGGCATGGGCCGGGAGGAGGCGGTCGCGCGCCTGGAGGCGATCCGCTTCGAGAACGAGCTGGCCGCGGCGGCCTTCCTGGCCTACCGCGATTTCAGGCTGGTTTCCCCGGAGCCTTTCGTCTATGCCGCTCTCACCCGCAACCCGGTCTCGTTGGAGGGGACCAAGTGCCTGGATCTGGAGGAAGCGTATCGGGCGGCGGCGGCCCTGGACGGAGATTCCGTCTACGACGGGCCTTACCGCCTGGCCCAGCCCGACGAGGTCTGGAACTTCCGGCGCGGGGACGGCCTGGAAAAGGCGCTACTCATGGCCAACATCCTGTTCCACCGCGAAAAGGACCCCGGGACCCGGATTATCCTGGAAGATGGACGGGCCCGGGTGGAAGGCGCGGGGAAAAACTGGAGCTTCCCGAGCGCCAAGCGCCTGGGAACCGGGGTCTGGCCGGCGGGCGCCTGGGCCGGGATCAGCGGTCCCGGATGATCTCCCAGCGCCCGTCGCTGCGTTGCCGGATCAGCCGCCAGGAGTCCCAGTCGGCGCCGAAGGTCTCAGCCCGGTCCAGGTCCACGACCTCGACCGGGATGCCTTCCTTGGCCCCGGTCAGCCAGTAGGGAGCGATCATCACCGTATACTGCTCCCGCCGGGCGCCTTCGGCTTCCCGGGCGGCGCGGTACATGCTGCTGCGCGAGGGGACTAGGTTGCAGCCCGAGAGAATCCCCGGGACAAGCAGGGCCAGGGCCGATAAAAGAGCTATTCTCATGGACGGGGTTTCCGCTTCTGTTACAAATGAAAATATCCCGCCGGAGTTCGCCGGGTCAATCGGGAAATTTTAAACTGCAGGCTGAAGACTGAAGGCTAAAGGAACCGCCGCCTCATTCACATGTAGGCATGTAGGACATGTAGAAAACCAAATTCTGTCCACAGATTTCACAGATTATTTTCGTACTCGTACTCGAACTCGTACTCGGTGTGAGGTGTGGGGTGTGAGGTTTGGCGCTGGGAAAGCAGGCTGAAGGAACCGCCGCTTATTCACATGTAGGCATGTAGGACATGTAGCAAACCCGCTTTTCTCACGCAAAGGCGCCAAGACGCCAAGACGCCAAGAAATAATCTGTCCACGGATTTACACAGATTTTTTCTTCATTTACTTCATGCTCTTCATGTTCTTCATGGTGAAAAAAGGTGAAGAAGTAATCGGGGGAATCAGAAGTAGAGATCGCGCTCCCCGGCGACGGTGCGCTCGTAGCTGGCGAGAAACTCCCCGTAGAGGGAAGGATATTTTTGCCGGATCTCGGCGATCTCCCTCCCGATCAGGTCCTCCCCCGCCTCCCGGGTGGAGGCGGAGGCGAAGTCGTCGAGCCACTCCCGGAAGGTGAGGACGGCGTTGAGTTTGCAGAACATCCCCTCCTTCCCGCAGCGCAGGGTCTCCATGATCTTTTTTCCGGTCCGCCCGCAGCGATAGCCGGCGGTGCAGAAGGAGGTGATGTAGCCCATCCGGGCCAATTCCCCCACCAGCTCGTCCAGGCTCCGGGTGTCCCCGAGCCGGAACTGCTGCCGGGTGTCGTGCTGGCCGTCGCTAACGCCGGCATAATCCCCGATCCCGATCCGGGAGGAGGCGTCGGTCTGGGTGATCCCGAGGGCGATGGACTCGCGCCGGATCGCGGCGGTCTCCCGCGCGGTGATGATCATCCCGGTGTAAGGGACGGCCAGGCGCAGGACCGCGATCAGGCGCAGGAAGTCGTCGTCGGAGACCGCCGGGAGCTTCAGGTTTACCCCGAGGGCGGGCTGGAGCCGGGGAAAGGAGAAGGTGTGGGGGCCGATCCCGAACGTTTTCTCCAGCTCCCGGGCGTGCGCGACCAACCCCAGGACCTCGAAACGCCAGTCGCCCAGGCCGAAAAGGGCCCCCAGTCCGACGTCGTCGATTCCGGCCTCGAAAGCCCGGTGCATGCAGTAGAGGCGCCGGGCGTAGTTTCCCTTTATCGTTGCGGCGGGGTGGAGCTTGGCGTAGAGCTCGGGGTCGTAGGTTTCCTGGAAGACCTGGTAAGTTCCGAGCCCGGCTTCCCGGAGCCGTTCCAGTTCCTCCACCGGCAGGACCGGGGCGTTGACGTTGACCCGGCGGATGTTGTTGAATCCTTTCCCGGAGGGGATCTTGACCGAGTAGACGGCCCGGATGGAGTCGAGCATGTAGTCGATTCCGCTGGCGGGGTGTTCCCCGTAGACCAGGATCAGGCGCTTGTGCCCGATCTTTCCGGCCAGAACCTCGGTCTCCCGACGGATCTGCCCCAGGTCCAGCAGCGAGCGCTCCAGTTCCTGGTTGCTCCGGCGGAAGCCGCAGTAGGCGCAGTCGTTGACGCAGAAGTCCCCGGTGTAGAGGGGGGCGAAGGTGACAATCCGGTTGTCGTAGACCTTGAGCTTGATCGCGAGGGCGGCTTGGCGGACTTCGGAGAGAAGTTCAGGATCGGCCAGGCGCAGGAGCGCGGCGGTCTCCTCCAGGCTCAGGGTCCGGATTTCGAGAGCCTGGGCGACGATTTCCCGGATGCGGGAGGTTTCCGGGGGGCGGTCTTGGCGCAGGAGCCGGCGGATCTCGTCGGCGTTGATGAAGGTCTTCCCGCCCCGCAGGTACTTTTTCGTTTCCTCCGGGCGAGTGCGGTTTGCGACCCAGTCCGCCTCTTTTTGGGGAAGCTTTTTCAAGGTTTTCTCATTCACATGTAGGCATGTAGGACATGTAGAAGGGTTCAGGGTTCGGGGTTCAGGCGCAAAACTTCATGTTTCTTCATGCCCTTCATGGTAAGAAAAAAATCTCTGTGCTCTGGTTCCCCTCTGTGCTCTCTGTGGTAAGGAAGTTGGGCTGAAGAAAACCGCGAATCTCGCGAATCCACTCGAATCTAAACTGAGATTTCGCAGATTAAACAGATTCATTTTTGCGCATTCTGGATTCTGAATTCTGTCTCCTGTC
>CAZIEA010000077.1:0-10155 GCA_964538495.1 uncultured bacterium
GTTCCGGGGAGGGCGTCGGGGTGGTGCCGGATCCAACAGCTACGTAGAACCGGGCCGGCAATATTTTCTCGTCCGGGGCGAAATCCACTCTTACTTCTCCTTCGCCCGCCGCGATGGCGGTCAGGGGAATTTCATCTCCGGCCGCGGGAGCCAGCTTCACCAGCTCCGGAATGTTTTGGGCGAACTGCAGGTTCCGGAAATCCGTCTCCAGCTCCAGGCCGGTGTCGAACCGCCGGGTTATCTTCACGGTGGCGGGGGCTCCGATATGCGCAAATTCAACCCTGGGGGGATAAGCCTCAAGCTTGTTCAACCGGGCCTTCCTGGCGAGGATGCCGTCCACCACTTCAGCCGCGGCGGTTAAATATTCCAGTATCTCCCGGCGCGCTTCCACAGCCCCCGGCTCGACGCCCCGGAATTCAAAAAATAGCCGCCGGGATATTTCCCGGCACTTCCGCGCCTGGACCTGGCCCTCCTGCAGCCGCTTGATGAACTCATTTTCGTCCGCGACGTCGGCGTTCAGGATTCTGGTCAGTTCTTCGTGTTCCTTTATCAATTGTTCCAGGTGCGCCTGACCCTTTTGCACTTCCGGGCTGTTTAGCTTGACTCCAACGGGTATGAATTCAGGGTTATACAACTTCTCTAAATACCCCAGGCTGGTGCTGACCAGCAGGGTTATGGGGTCGGTGGGCAACGTGAAGGTGTCGATTACCAGTTTGATGAGCTTCGCCGTCACCCCTTTTTTAAACTTTTTGTTTAATCTTTTGCAAATCTCGTCGTAGGTATGGGTCAGCTCGGACAGCTCTTTCTGGTTGTCAAGATAGGCCTGCTCCTGGATAGGGATTGAATTGCGATTTTCATTCACCAGTTCCCAGAGCGTGTTCTCAGTCGGCACGCTGGAATCGCAAAACTGCAGGTAGGAGGTAACGAAATTTTCCAGGCTCTTTAAATCCCCCGATAGGTCCGGGGCGGTGGTGTTGCCCTTATCCCTGGCCTCCTTGAGCTTCCGGTGCATACTGTTGACACTACTTTCTCCTTGTTTCCCCGAGCAGACCGGATGACTGCTCCCGCCGGCCGATGAAACAAATAACGCCGCCCCGAAAAAAACCGGAAGGATCAAGCTCCAAACCGCCGGCCTGTTTCTGCTCCCCCAATCGGGCATTGGCTTCCCCTCCCTGGTGCAGTCTCTTCCCCTTCTTTCTCCGGGGGATCAGTCCTCTTGAAGATATATCCTTACATCCGCCGAACTCTGGCCGTTCAGGCCGGCGAGGACGGTGTAGCTTCCAGGAGAGAGGGGGCGGCCGACGATGCTCTTGTTTTTCCCGCCGCAGAGCACCGATCGCCCCTGGGACCAGATGCAGTAACTTTCCGCGTTCCCCTCGACTTTCACGATCGTGGCCGATTTAGCCAGTGTGACCGCCTTGGTTTCCGTCTTGGCGTTGGTGGCGCCCCAACCCCGGGTCTGCTTGCCCCAGAGAATGATGTCTTCCGCCGAAACTGCTCCCGCGCCCGCGAGCAGACTGACTAAAGCCAGTGCCGCGATTATCTTCTTCATCCTTTGCTCCTTTGCCGTTGGGTGTCCGGCTGAACCATACTCTTGCGGATATGTCGTCGCCGGCCGGCGCTCTACTGTGATTGTTTGACCAGGTTGTCGTAGGTCGTCTTCGCTTGGAAATAATCCTCCCGGGCTTGCCGAAGGTTCTCCGGCCCCGTGAACTCGGTCCTGGTCGCCCAGCTCACCAGCCTGTTATGGGCCGCGATGTAGGCCTGATAGGCGTTCCGGTCTTGAGTCGCATTGTACTTCTCCAGGTTCTCGTGGTACTCGTCCGAAAGCTTCTTCAACTCCGGCGGGCCGGAGATGCGCGCCTCGACTGCCAGTTTCGTCAACTGATTATACGCGGCTATATACCTGTCGTAGGCTTCCTGCAGGGAAGGGAGTTCCTCCCCCGCCGGTTCCCCGGCCTCTTCCGCCGGTTCGGCGGAGGAAAAACCGTCTTCGGTAATGCCCTCGGCTTGCGAGACAGCCTCCCACCTGTCTTTTGCCTCCTGGTAAACGCTGTAAGCAGCCTGAGCTTCCAAGGTATCCCCCCGCCCCCCGGCCATAAGCTGGTTGAGCTTGTTATAGGCGGAGAGATATTGCTGGTAGGCCTTCCGGGCGGCCGCGGATGGTTCACCGCCCTCGGCAAATCCGGGCAGGCTGCAGGCTAAAGAGCCAGCCAGCAGAAGGGAGACCGCGATAACAATCCGGCCGGGCTTATTTTTCACGTTAATCTCCTTATGCAGAAACACAACTTTTGCGGTTAATGCATGCATTGGGCGCGGAATTTATGTCAATAGTTGTTCCGCCGTTCCTCGCTGTTCGGTGAGATCCAATACGGTTTCTCTCACTTCTGATTGCCGTTGATCTGCCGCTCTCCGAGAATCCCGGTAATTTCCCCGTGTCCTCCCCGCCGGGCCAAGTCCGCCGCCGTCTCCCCGTATCGGTTCCGGATTGTCGGGTCGGCTCCGGCGGACAGGAGTTCCCGGAACATCGCGGTATGTCCCGCTTCGGCCGCGATCATCAGGGCAGTCCCCTCGTCGTAGTCGTTCGGGGCGTTGATGTCGGTTCCGGCTCTGAGCAGTTCCCTCGCCGCTCCTGCCTGATTCTTCTCGACCGCAGCCATCAGGGCGTTGATCTTGTGGTATCCGCCCCGGGCGTGGAGATCGGCGCCGGCCTGGAGAAGTTCCCGGATAACTTCGATATGCCCGGCGCGGGCGGCCTCAATCAGCGGGGTCTCGCCCGAATTGTCCCTGGCATTGACGTCGGCCCCGGCCTTGACAAGTTCCCTGACCACCTCGGGATGTCCTTGCCGAGCGGCTCCCTTGAGAGCCGTTTCGCCGGCGCTTTCCCTCCAGCGGTCCTCGAGCCGCACGCCGGCCTTGATCAGCCGGCGGACCACGCCGGCGTGTCCGGCCAGGGCCGCCCGGAGCAGGGGAGTCCAGTGAGCCGGGCGCCGGCCGCCAAAAGTTCCGCCGTCAATTCCTCCCGACCGTCACCGGCCGCCCAGGAGAGGGCCGTAGTGCCTCCCGTGTCAATGGTGTTGACATCGGCCCCGGCCTTGATGAGTACCCGGGCCAGTTCGTCATTCCCTCTAAAGGAGGCGAATATCAACGCGGTCGAGCCAGACTCGGTTGCGGCGTTGACATCGGCCCCGCCCGCGATTAGCGCCCGGGCGGCATCCAGTTTGCCCCGGTCGGCGGCGGCGTGGAGCGGGGTCCAACCCCGGTTCGGGTATCGGTCAATCCGGACGTTGACGTCCGCCCCCTTCTCAAGAAGTTCCTTGACCAGGTCGCTCCACCCGAAGGTTGCGGCCAGGTAGAGAAGCGTCTCGCCATCTCGGTTCCTGGTGCTGAGATCCATCCCCGAGTCGATCAACCGCCGCGCCGCTCCGGTATCTCCCCAGGCGGCTTCTTCCAGGAGTCTGAGATTTTCGGACTGTCCGCCCGGGGTCTCCGCAGCCAGCGCCACGACCGGGGGGAGGGGGATGGAGAAGAGAAAGAGTCCGGCAGGAATCAGAAGGGGCACCAACAGTTTTAATAAGATGGGCACCGGCCACCTGGGGTAGAGGTTTCTGGCAGCACCTCCTCGAGTTTATTTATATTACCACATGGACGCTACCCGCAAGATGAAACACCTAAACAGACCATGAGTTTCCGCCTTTGTCTAAAAAAACATACCCCCGGCTAGGGAGATAGGTTAAAGCGGTTTTACTTTTCCCCCGGAACCCCTGCCCGGGCGATCTCGTCCGTCTCCAGCGCCGCCTTCAGGACCCGGTAAACCCGCCGATACAGCCCCGGAGCCTTCGATTCCCGGGATCCGGCCACGTTCAGGATCTTCGGCTTGAGTTTGCCCAGCCAGGAAGCGATTGTCTGAACAACCTGTTCCTCCGGCTGGGCTGCCAGGTCGACGTGGAAGAAGATTTTGCTGGTGAACCAAGTCGAGGCTGGTTGCCTAACACTTTTAAGTTTTTCCGATTTTGTTAGGCATATTATTCTTGACCGGGGTTGCCTAACATCGTATCGTTTTAATGCTATTGTTAGTCAATCATCCCGGGAAAAGCTGATGAGCGCAATCAAGGCGATATTGCAGGAAGAGGCCCGGCGGCTGGAGCAGCTCTGCCGGAAATACCGGCAGGAGATCAGGAACCTCCCCCAGGGGTCCCTCTCGCGGAAGGAGCGGAAGGGGAACTTTTATTCATACCTGGCCCGTCGGGACGGCGCCAAGGTCCGTTTCGAGTACCTGGGTAAAGCCGGTTCCCCCGAGGTCGTCGCCCTGGAGGGGAAAATCGCGGCGCGGAAAAAGTACGAGAGGCTCCTGAAACACGCCCTCGCGAACCTGAAGGAACTGCGGAGGATGACCCTTGGAAAAAAGGAAAGACTTGTTCCTTGAGGTCCTGCGCAGCCTGCAAACGGCGGAGGTCCTCAAGTACCTGATCCTGATCGGGAGTTGGAGCCAATACTTTTACCGGATTCACTTCAATAATTCCGCGGAAATTCCCCTGCTCCGGACTCTCGACATGGACTTCCTCGTCCCTGCCGGAACACGCCTGAAAACGGAAGTCCACGTCCCCGAACTTCTGAAAAGACTGGACTTCGAGCTGGTGAGGCATTACCCGGACGGATACATGAAATTCGTCCATCCGGACTTGGCGGTCGAGTTCCTTATCTCCGAAACCGGCAGAGGGACCGGGAAACCCCGCGAGATCAGGAAGCTCCACGTCAACGCCCAAGGCTTGCGATTCCTTTCCCTCCTAGAGAATCACGTGATGGTCGTGAAATACCGCGGGCTCAAGGTCAATGTCCCCGAGCCCGCGGCTTTTGTCCTACACAAGTTCATTATCGCGACCAGGCGGCCCCGGAAGGAAAAGGCCGCCCGGGACACAGCCGTGGCCGCGGAACTCGGCGAGTTCATCTTGCGCGCTGAAAAAGAACGCAAAAAGCTGGTAGGAATATTCCAGCCTCTACCGAAAAAGTGGCGGAATATCATTCTCGCGAGCGCCGAATCCGTTTCTCCGGAGTTGCACGAGTTTCTGACGCAGCCTTCAGCTTCAAAAAAATAAGCTTGAGTCAAGCACGACAGTCTCCGGTTTTTCACCATTCGCCCCTGCAAAAAAAACCGGGAGAAAAACTCCCCCCGCGCGTCTATCGGAGTGGGAAGAGCCTTAACCGGGGGAGGAGAAGATGCTCTCAAAGGTCTGCTCGGCGGGACTGGAGGGGATCGACAGCTTCGCGGTCGAGATCGAGGTGGACGTGCGCACCGGGATGCCCACGGAAGTGGTGGTCGGGCTCCCCGATACCGCCATCCGCGAGAGTAAGGACCGGGTGGACCGCGAGCACCTCTTTCGCGAGGGCTCCTCCTACCCGGTGGACCTCTCCGAGGTCCGGGGCCAGGCCCACGCCCGCCGTGCCCTGGAGGTCGCCGTCGCCGGCGGCCACAACATGCTGGTGTTGTGGACAGCGCCCCGGCTGTAAATTCAAAATAAGAATCCCCCTGAAAAGATTGATATTAAAATAGGTTGCGGATACAGTAGCTCCCTCGGCCTTCAGCCGAAAAACCGGTTTTTTACTGGGTTGAGACCACCGGGGAACCACCCGGAAAAAGGGCGGGAGCGCCGACAGAATGTCGCCGCCGGCCAAGGCCGGGTTTGCTCGCCCCAGGCCGCACTAAAAATTTTTTGAATAGGCGACAGATAGCATTCGCCCTGAATCGTGATCAGGAGAACTTTCCCAGGAAATGCAACAAAACCAGGGCATTGGGAGGTAGAGGGTTATGAACGTGATCATGGGCGGGAGAAGGGCCGCGGGTACAGTGTTAACCGTTCTGCTTTTCCTGGCTGTCCAGGGATTGGCGGCGGGTAAGACCGGCGCCGGGACGCGCTGTGGGCTGGGGCCGGTTGATCCGGACGAGATGCGCATAACCTTTATGGGGACTTCCTTCCTCCCTCGCCTCTCCCAGGAAGCCAACAGCGTTTTCGTCGAGTGCGGGGAGGACGGCAGCTTCGTCTTCGACTGCGGCAGCGGCGTAATCTCCAAGTATATTTCCGTGGGGGTGGCTTATTCGCAGATGGACAAGATCTTCCTGACCCACCTGCACGGGGACCACATGAGCGACCTGATGTTCATCTACCTCTTCGGACCTTCCGGCGACCGCCTGACCGACCTCCACGTCTGGGGGCCGACGGGACCAACGGAAGAAGACGGGATCACCGCGTTCTGCGGGCATCTTTACGAGATGACCTACTGGCACCGCGAGAGCTTCAGCTTCCTCTCCACCGGGCTCACCAACGGCCAGGACGGCTACAACCTGGTCCCCCACGAGTGCTCCTACCTGGATGCGATGCAGTCCATCATCGCCGGCCATGGCGCTCCGGTGGCCTACGACAGCAATAACGTGAAAATCAGCTACTTCCCGATGATCCACGACCGGGACGGCGCCATCGCCTACAAGTTGGAGTGGAGGGGGTTGAAGATGATCTTCTCCGGCGATTCCCTCCCCAACACCTTGATGATAGACCAGGCCCAGGACGCCGATGTTCTCATCCACGAGCTGACCCTCTCGCCGGAGGTTTGGGCCCAGAAGAACTCGGGGCTCACTCCCGATCCGAACAGCCCCTTTTGGGTGACAGCGGTGAATAAGGCCAAGCTGATTCAGAACGCTTCCCATACCCCGGCGCGGGCCTTCGGCTACATCATGAGCCGCACCAACCCCCGGCTGGCCGTCGCCACCCACTTCCAGAACCAGAGCGACACCGTCGGCGCGGTCAAGGACGACATCAATGTGTTTTACCCGTACGAAGATGACGACGACCCTCCCCGAGTCCTCCTGGCCACCGACCTGATAGTAATCGAGGTCCCCGTGGATAAATCGCCCATCCAATGGTGGCAAGCCGTAGGCGACCCGGACGCGTTTCAAACCACCGCCAAATGGTACAGCGAAACCGAGCTGGCGCCCCCCAAGTATGCCGGGAACCGGGACCAGTTCAGCCCGTGGCTGAAGGACCTGGTCATCAACCCGCAGATATACGACGCCTCGCCTCCCGGCGACTCCGGGGATTACGACGGCGACGGGATCAGCGACATCGCGGTCTTCCGCTCGACTTCCGGCCTCTGGTCCATCCGGGGGATCACCCGCGGTTACTTCGGAGCAAGTTCGGACATGCCCGTCCCCGGGGACTACAACGGCGACGGGACCACCGAGCTCGCGGTCTTCCGCCCCTCCACGGGACTCTGGGCGGTCAACGGGGTCGGGAGGTTCATTTTCGGCGAAACCGAGGCCGATGTGCCCGTGCCCCGAGACTACGACGGGGACTCGACGACCGATATCGCCGTCTTCCGCGGCGCCACCGGACGCTGGGCGATACGGGGGATCAGCAGTTTCAACTTCGGCTCGGCGGACGACGTCCCGGTGCCGGGTTACTACAGCGGACCCGCGGCGGTGCCCGCCGTCTTCCGCCCTCTCACCGGACGCTGGATCGTGCGGAACCTGACCAGTTTCTATTTCGGATCGGCCGAGGACACCCCGGTCCCCGGGGATTACAACGGGGACGGCCACTGGGAAGCGGCGGTTTTCCCCTACTCGGGCGGGCTCTGGGCAATCCGCGGAATTACCCGGGCCTACTTCGGCAAGTATTCCGACTCCCCCTCCCCCGGCCGCTTCGGGGGGGGCAACACCGACCGCATCGGCCTTTTCCGGGACAGCACCAGCCTCTGGGCCGTAAAGGGGATCACCCAGATCCGCTTCGGCAACTTCGACGACGTTCCCGCGACCAGGTGATCATCGGGAGGGGGCGGCCTCCCTCGCGGGAGACCGCCCCTTCCTTAGCCTTCTTATCAGTCGCGCCCTACCGGGTCACCGGCACGTCTCCCGCCCTCCCGAAGTAGAGCCGCGTGATTTCCCGGATCGCCTGGTCCTCGGGCTGGGCCGCCAGGTCGACGTGTAGGAAGGGTTTCCCGCACTCCTTCGCGATCCGCAGGGTCAGGGCGGTCCCCCTACTGATCTTCTCCACCGTAAAAAGAATCGTGGCGTCTGAGTCGGCGACGTTCTTGCGGGTCCGCTTTGGGTAATCGGGGGAAGCCAGCTCCCTTACCCGGGATAGCATACTCTGGGTTTTCTAATTGTCTGACTCAGAGGCCGCGGGATGCCGTCCGCTGCCGCCGTTTGTCGGCTGCGATTCTCTTCGGCGACAATCGCACCATGGGGAGTGCGGACCCGGCTTGGTGGTGCCTGATATCATCGAGAATTGCCTGCAAATCTTGTCCGAACCGCAGTTCGTGTTCATGACGGAACCGGCGGACTTCTTCTACGATCGGATCCTTCATATCTCGCCCTCCAAAAATTCTTCCGGTGAACAAACTTCGGGAGCAATATAGCCGGCATTCTCTGCAATCTGCCGGATCATCATTCTCGTAAATGGGTTGTTGATGTGCGAGAAATTCCAGGTGACGATAAAATCCATTCCGTTGACCATTGCTACTGCAATGTGCATGGCATCATCGGGGTATTCAGACGGCACCGCGTGCTCCCTGACCAACAGGGCGGCCATATCCTTGGCCTCGCGGTCGGTTTCCAGCATAGTCAATTCGGCTAAAACGGCCAAACGGGCTTTGGCTTGCAACGGGTCGCCCTGACCTGCCTCCTGCAGCACAAGATCCGAAAAGTATGGATCGAACTCATCCAGACGATTCCAGAAAGACCTTGTACTCTCTTGGTGGCCGGCAATGACCATATTTACTGACCTCCGGGATACCAAGTAGCTGACAACTGTGGTTTCAATGTATAGCTTCTTTTTCATTTCGATAACTTTTCCTCTCGCCTTCGACCGGCGGCCATAACCGGGCCTACTTAAGCGCAGCCAGAGCCTCGGCCTTGGTCTCCTGAAACGGAGAGACCTTGAACCGGGTCAAGCCGGCCAGAAACTCCGCCCGGCTCAGACCGGCCACCGAAGCGGCTTTTTCCTGCGCCAGCATTCCGCATTCGTACCACTTCGCGGCCGCCGCCAGGCGCATTTCCGCCGCCAAGGCAAGATCGTCCCGGGGCATCCCGAGCAAGACATCGTCGGCCAAATCTATTTGGATAATATGGCTCATGGGCATCTCCTTTTGATTTAGGTTAATTTTACCTGAGTCAAGCACGGTAGTCTTGGTTTTTTCGACATTCGCCCCTGCAAAAAAAACCGGGAGAAAAACTCCCCCCGCGCGTCTATCGGAGTGGGAAGAGCCTTAACCGGGGGAGGAGAAGATGCTCTCAAAGGTCTGCTCGGCGGGACTGGAGGGGATCGACAGCTTCGCGGTCGAGATCGAGGTGGATGTGCGCACCGGGATGCCCACGGAAGTGGTGGTCGGGCTCCCGGACACCGCCGTCCGCGAGAGCAAGGACCGGGTGGCCGCGGCTCTGGCCAACTCCGGCTACGAATACCCCGACGACCGCATCATCGTCAACCTCGCCCCCGCCCACCTCAAGAAAGAGGGCCCGGTCTTCGACCTGCCCATCGCGCTGGGGGTCCTGGAGGCCTCCGGCCAGCTCGCCGGCGGGGGGTTGGGGAGTCACTGCGTCCTGGGGGAGCTTGCCCTCGGGGGCTTGGTCCGCCCGGTCCGGGGGGCTCTTTCCATCGCCCTGATGGCCCGGGATGAGGGCAAGAAGTCCCTGCTCCTGCCCCGGGTCAACGCCCCCGAGGCCGCCGTGGTCGAGGGGATCGAGGTCCGGGGGGTGGAGAGCCTCGCCGAGACCGTGGCTTACCTGGAAGGCCGCCGCCAGCTTGAGCCGGTCCGGGTGGACCGCGAGCACCTCTTTCGCGAGGGCTCCTCCTACCCGGTGGACCTCTCCGAGGTCCGGGGCCAGGCCCACGCCCGCCGTGCCCTGGAGGTCGCCGTCGCCGGCGGCCACAACATGCTGGTGTTGTGGACAGCGCCCCGGCTATAAATTCGAAATAAAAATCCCTCTGAACAGATTGATATTCAATAGATTGCGGATACAGTAGCCTGGCTGGCCTTCAGCCGAAAAACCGGGTTTTTACGGGAATGAGGCCACCCGGGAACCACCCAGGAAAAAGGGGCGGCCTCCCTCACGGGAGACCGCCCTTTCCCATTCTTGTCCCTTGCTCCCCGAACCTTCAGCGGGTC
>CAZIEA010000078.1:0-9023 GCA_964538495.1 uncultured bacterium
CAGAAGCCTTACCGCAAGGCGATGATGCAGGTCTGGGGAGCCGAGTGCATTCCCAGCCCCAGCCCCGAGACCAACGCCGGACGGGAGATCCTGAAGAAAACCCCGGATACCCCCGGCTCCCTGGGAATCGCGATTTCCGAGGCCATCGAGGCGGCCGTAACCGATCCGAGCGGAAATACCCGTTATTCCCTGGGGAGCGTGCTCAACCACGTCATGCTGCACCAGACCATCATCGGCCTGGAGGCGAAAAAACAGCTCAAGAAGGCCGGGGAGAAAAAGCCGGACGTCGTGATCGGCTGCGCCGGGGGGGGGAGCAATTTCGCCGGGCTGGCCTTCCCCTTCGTCTGCGACAAGATTCACGGCGCCGAGATCGAGATCATCCCGGTGGAGCCCTACTCCTGCCCCACCCTGACCAAGGCTCCGTTCCTTTACGACCACGGCGATACCGCCCGGATGACGCCGCTGCTGCCCATGTTCTCGCTCGGGCACGACTTCATTCCCGCCCCCATCCACGCCGGCGGCCTGCGCTATCACGGAATGGCCCCGCTGGTAAGCCAGGCCGCGGTGGAAGGCCTGATCAGCCCCCGGGCCATCCACCAGCTCGAGTGCTACGAGGCCGCCGTGCTCTTCGCCCGGACCGAGGGGATCATCATCGCCCCCGAGACCAGCCACGCGGTGGCCGCCGCCATCCAGGAAGCGAAAAAGGCCGCCCAGGAAGGCAAGGAAAAGGTGATCCTTTTCAACCTCTCCGGCCACGGGTTGCTGGACCTGCTCGGGTACCAGAAATACTTCGAGGGCAAGTTGCAGAATTACGAGCTGCCGTCCGAGCAAATCCACGAAGCCCTCAAGGCCCTGGAAGGATTCCCCAAGCCGAGCCTGGCCAAGACCGGGAAGTGGTGACCGGGAAGCGCCCGGACAAGGACGCCTTCGACGCCCGGCAGATCTACTGCCGGCGCCTGGGGCACCACCTGGGATTTTCCTACTGCCGGAGCGAACGGAGCGGCCTCCCCTGCCCCCGCCTGAGTGCTTGTTGGGGCAATAAGCTCCCGCTCGAGGAATACCTTCGGCTCCACTACCGCCCGGAAGAACTCGCCCACCTGGGCGAGACGCCCCCGGACAAGACCGCGACCCTGGTCGAGTTGATCCGGCGGGCGCAACAAGCCGCCGCCGGGGATAAGGAGGAAAATTCCCCCTGAACGCTTACGCTCAGCAAAGCTCCCGGACCGGGCGGAAGCTGCGGCGGTGGATCGGGCAGGGGCCAAGGCGTTTGAGCGCATCGAGATGCTCCCGGGTCCCATAGCCCTTGTGGCGGGCGAAGCCGTAGCCGGGATAATCTCGGTCCAGGGAAACCATGATCCGGTCACGGGTAACCTTGGCGATGATCGAGGCGGCGGCGATCGAGACGCTTTCGTCCTCCCCGTGAAAAAGCAGGCTTTGCGGCAGGGAAATATCGGGCAACTTCAAGCCGTCGATCAGCAGGGCGTCCGGCGCCGACCCCAGCGCCATCAGCGCCGCCGCCATGGCCTTGCGGGTGGCGCGGAGGATATTGATCTCGTCGATCTCGGCGGCCTCCACCCTCCCCACCCCGACTTCGATCTCTTCCGTAGCCGCTAGGCAGGCAAATGCCCGCTCGCGCCCGCGCGGGCTCAATTTCTTGGAATCGATGATCGGGACCGACTCTTCCCAACCGGGAGGCAGGATCACCGCCGCCGCCAGTACCGGCCCGGCCAAAGGCCCGCGGCCGGCCTCGTCGAGCCCGGCCACCCGCGCCAACCCCCGGCGCCGATACCCCTCTTCCCAGTCGCGCCGGGAGGAAGCCGGGCCGGAACCTGCCATCTATTTTTTGACCTCCTTGAGGCGGGCTTTCTTGCCGCGGAGGTCACGCAGGTAGTAGAGCTTGGCCCGGGAGGCTTTCCCGCTTCGTTCCACCTCGATCTTGGCCACCCGGGGGGAGTGCAGCAGAAAAACCTTTTCCACGCCCCGGCCGTAGGACTCCCGGCGCAGGGTGACCGATTGGCGGGTGCCGGACCCAGAACGGCCGATCACGTACCCGGTAAAGACCTGGACCCTTTCCCGCCCTTCCTCGACGATCCGGGCGTGGACGCTGAGCGTGTCCCCGATCTTGAATTCCGGGATTTCCGGCTTCAGGTTCTCTCTCTCGATGACATCGATGATATTCATGCCCGCTCCATTGTTTTTGCGGATGGGAAAGCGTGTTTTTACCCGGGTTCCGCCCCGGGCGCAACATATTTTTCGTTTCGAGTCCGCCCGGAGCCGGTTTCCTGCTCCCGCAGAAGGTCGGGCCGCAATCGCCGGGTAATCTCCAGGGACTGTTCGCGACGCCAACGCGCCACCTCGGCGTGGTTGCCGGTTAAAAGCATTTCCGGGACTTCCATACCCCGGTAACGGAGCGGGCGGGTGTAATGAGGATACTCCAGCAACCCGGCGGAAAACGATTCCTCGACGTTCGACTCCCCGTCGCCCAGAGTTCCCGGGATAAGCCGGACCACCGAATCCACGATCACCAAGGCCGCCAGGGCGCCGTTGGTCAGGATATAGTCGCCGATCGAGATTTCCTCGTCGGCCAGCCCCAGCCGCACCCTCTCGTCCACCCCTTCGTAGTGGCCGCAGATCAGGATGAGATGCCGTTCCCCGGCCAGACGGACGGCGATTTCCTGGCGATAAGGCCTTCCCCGGGGGGCAAGCAGCACCACCCGGCTCTCCGGCCGGCGCAAGCTTTCCACCGCCTCGAAGATCGGCTCCGGCTTCAGCACCATCCCCGGCCCGCCCCCGTAAGGACGGTCGTCGGCCGTCCGGTGCCGGTCGTGGGTGAAATCGCGCAGGTTGACGATCCCGATCTCGACCAAGCCCCGTTCCCGGGCCCTTTTCACGATGCTTTCCTCCAGGTAACCGGAAAACATCCCGGGGAAAAGCGATATCACGTCTATCTTCATCGGCATGGGGAAGAGGGTTGTTGTGCCCCTCACTTCTTGAACAGGTCGGAATGGGTTCCCATTCGCTCGAAGACCAGGTAATTTCCCTCGATCCTGTAGATCAGAACCCAGTCCGACTCGATGTGGCAATCCCGTCTGCCAACGAGATTACCGGACAGCTTATGGTCCCGATGGATTGGGTCCAAGGTTTGTCCGGAAAGCAGTGTTTGGACAAGAATTTTGAATTTCTCCATATTCTTGCCGCGCCGGACGCACCGCTTCGTGTCCTTTTCGAACTGCTTCGTGTAGACGGGCGTGTACATCAGATTCCGAGTTTCGCGAACAGGTCATCTGCGTCTGCGCAGACGACGAGATCGCGGCCGGCTTCGGAAGCCTCGAACGTCCGCTTGGTGGTCGCCGTGGGTACGACGACATCAAAAGGGAGCCCGTCGCGCAGTTCGACCTGCCGATAGAACATCGTGATGGCTTGGGTGGCGTTCAGGCCCAGACGATGGAAGATGTCCTCGGCATGGTCCTTCAAGTCCGGCTCTACTCTGGCCCGAACCATGGCTGTTTTGCTCATCGTGTCACCTCCATTCTTGCGGACACAATGTAGCACAAACAGGATACAGGCACAAGGCCCCTTATTCCGGGCACAATTTGTTATTAAGCCGGCCACTTCATTCGAAGCAGCTCAGGGGCCTTACGGTTCGGGAGCACAAGCCTCTCCTCGCGTTGCGCCGCACGGCATGGCGTCCCGGCGAGACAATCCGTCAGGTGGTCTAAGCCCCGCTGGGTTCGCAGGTCGCCCGAATAATAGGTCACGGCCTTGGCGAAGTCGACCATCGTGCCGAGCACTGAGCGATCGGCGGTCGGCGCCACTACCACCGGATTCATCGCCTCGCATTCGGCACCAATGATGCCGAACTCGATTCCCAGTCGCTCAAGCTGGGCCGCAACGATCGCGGCAAGACGGGACGGCAAGGACCGCACGTCTCGAGCCGGCAACACGATTGGAAACAACGTGGCGGCGCTCACGAGGAGCAGCAATGGTTGGCGCTCGACGACGATTCGGTTCACATACCAGTCGCCTAACGCCGTGTCGCTTGGCGACGATACGGAGGCCGTCGGGAGTAACGACTGCAGTTTCCGTGTCGGCCTGAGTATGACCATCGCTTTCTGTCTGGCGAACGCAAAGCTCACCCGCTGAAACCGCATAGCGGTTTCGGTCGGGTGGAGCGCCTTGTTATGGATTGTTTCTATTAATATTAATACTGTTCTTTAGTGTCTCGACGAATAAATCGTAATCACCCTGCTTGACTCTACTTTTAGGTATGATAACCATCGAACTCTCAGGTTTTATAAAGAAAAAGGTATAAGTTTCAGTGTTAACAAAGTTGCTTATTCCTCCCAAACTTATTTTATTTTCACTCAAATCGGTACGATCTATTATTTCGTCGTGGGTTAGTTCTAATTCATGAGTGCGTAATATGCTCTTGCCTTCTTCAAGGTCTTTTGCTCTCTTTTTTGCACATCGATTGGGTATTCTTGAAACGAAAAAAATATATAGAAAGCATATTGGCACTGCGATTAATAGACCAAGAAAAGATTCGCTTCTTAAGTCGTCCCTAACTCCGAGTCCCATCAAAAGGAGAACACCTACTATCATGTAGATATTTAAATTACGCTTAAACTCAGCAGAATGTTGGTAAATAAGCGAAAAGACAGCTGCGATATCCTCCTTTCTAAGATCATAAATAATTTTCATTTAATCTCCACAACTTGTTATTAGGTTAACTGTCTCCCTCTGTTTCTGCAATCCCTTGCAATAAGTCATCTTATTTCGTCCGGACCGGGCGAATTAAGCGGTTTAACTTCTTTACCACAGAGCTCACAGAGGGAACCAGAGGCCACAGAGAAATATTTTTTTACCATGAAGAGCTTGAAGGTAAAAATCTGTGCAAATCTGTGAACGAATCTTTTTTTGCGTCTTTGCGCCTCTGCGTCTTTGCGCGAGAAAAGTGGGTTTTCTACATGTCCTACATGTCTACATGTGAATGCAGCGGCATTTCCTTCAGCCTGCTTTTCTCACCATGAAGAGCATGAAGAAACTTGAAGGAAAAATCTGTGAACGAATCTTTTTTTGCGTCTTTGCGCCTCTGCGTCTTTGCGCGAGAAAAGTGGGTTTTCTACATGTCCTACATGTCTACATGTGAATGCAGCGGCATTTCCTTCAGCCTGCTTTTCTCACCATGAAGAGCATGAAGAAACTTGAAGGAAAAATCTGAGTTAATCTGTGAAATCTGTGGACAGAATCAATCTGCGGAAATCTGCGGAATCTTAGTTTGCCTTAGCGTGGATTCGCGAGATTCGCGGTTAAATCCGCGGGCAAGAACGGCGCCCGTCCCCGGAAAGGGACGGGCGCCGTCAAGTTTCCGCCGCTCCGGTTTCAGGAAGCGGGAGCGGTGTCGTCCAGCACTTCCAGGGAGGCGCGCACGCCGGCCCGGGCAGCCATCACGTTGAGCAGGGTGCGGATGGCGTTCACCGTCCGACCGTTCTTGCCGATGACCTTGCCAATGTCATCGTGGTGGACCCGCAGCTCGAAAATCACGGAAGTCTCGCCCCCGACCTGATTGACCCGGATGTCATCCGGGGAATCTACGATCCCCTTGACTACATACTCGATCATTTCCTTCATTGTCTTCCTCCTGTTCCGGGGCATCTCCCGGAAGCCTGTCTCGGTTCAAAGATGCCTGGGTTGATCCCGGCCGCTGAAACGCCGAACGCTCTCCAGGTCGGAATCCCGATCCCCTCAAGCGCTTTTGGTGACTTTCTTTCTTTTCAGGATGTCCTGAACGGTCTTGCTCGGCTGCGCGCCCTGATCCAACCAGTAACGGGCGCGGTCGGCGTCGAGCACGGTGCGATCCTGCCCCCGAACCGGGTCGTAGCTCCCCAAGTTCTCCAGGAACTTGCCGTCCCGGGGGCTCCGCGTATCCGCCACCACAATACGGTAACTGGGTTGGTTTTTCCCGCCAACCCGCTTGAGTCTCATGACAACGGCCAATTAGCACCTCCCAGGTTGAATTTCATCTTCCCGCGTTTGAGCTTTCCCATGTCAACCATCATTTTCCGGGCGGCGGCAAACTGCTTTAAGAGCAGGTTGACCTCCCGGACCGAAGTCCCGCTCCCCCGGGCAATCCTGGCCCGTCGGCTTCCGTCGATTATCCCCGGGAGCGCCCTCTCCTTGGGCGTCATCGAATCCAGGATCGCCCCCATCCGTTTGAACCGTCCCTCATCGAGGGCGCCGGGAGAAAAGGCGCCCGGAAGCATCCCGGCCAGGGAATCCCAGGAACCGGCCTTTTGCAAAGATTTCAACTGGCGACGGAAATCCTCCAGGCTGAAGGAGCCTTTCCGTAAACTTTCCTCCAATTTTTCGGACTCGCCTTCCTCGAAAATTTCCGCGGCCCGTTCCACCAATCCGACGATATCGCCCATCCCCAGGATGCGGGATGCCATCCGCTCCGGGTCGAAGGGGCCGAAATCGTCGAGCTTCTCCCCCGCGGAGGCCAATTTGACCGGTTTCCCGGTCACCGCCCCGATCGAGATGGCGGCTCCACCCCGGGCATCGCCGTCAAGCTTGGTCAGGATAGCCCCGTCAATACCGACTTTTCCCTCAAATTCCCGGGCCACGCTCAAGGCGTCCTGCCCGGTCATCGCGTCCAGGACCAACAGAACCTGGCAGGGGCGAAACCGCTCCTTCAGCCCGGCGGCTTCCTTCATCAAGGCCGCATCGACATGCAGCCGCCCCGCCGTGTCCAGAATCACCAGGTCCCGGCCTTTTTCCGAGGCATAATCTATCGCATCGGATGCCCTTTTGAAAGCGGAATCTCCATCCTCGCCCACCCAGGTCTCGATCCCGGCCGAATCCCCCACGATCTGGAGCTGACGGGCCGCCGCCGGGCGGGCGACATCGCAGGCCGCCAGCAGCGGACGACGGCCCTGCCGGGCCAGGTAACGGCCCAGCTTGGCCGCCGTCGTGGTTTTTCCGGCGCCCTGGAGGCCCAGCAGCATTATCACCGCGGGCGAACCGGAAAGCTCCAGGCCGCTCCCGGGACAGGTCATCACCCTCACCAGTTCGTCGTGGATCAGCTTGATGAACTGCTGGCCGGGCTTGATGCTCCGGAGCACCTCGTCTCCCAGCGACTCCTCCCGGACTTTCTCGACGATCTCCTTGACCAGGCGGAAGTTGACATCCGCTTCCAAGAGCGCCAGCCGCACCTCGCGCAGGGTCGAGGCGATGTTGCCCTCGCTCAGCCGGGCCGTTCCCCGGACCTCCCGGAAGATATCCTGGAACTTCCTGGCTATGTTCTCGAACACTCCCCTCCCTCCACGAATAACACTAACTGAAAACTGAGATTAACCGCGAATCTCGCGAATCCACGCCAACCTGAACTAAGATTACGCAGATTACCGCGGATTATTTCTTTTCCACAGATTTACACGGATTTTTTTTCTTCATGCTCTTCATGGTAAAAAGAAATTTCTCTGTGGTCTCTGGTTTCCCTCTGTGCTCTCTGTGGTATGGAAGTTAGGCTGAAGGAAAGGCCGCCGCATTCACATGTAGACATGTAGGACATGTAGAAAACCCACTTTTTTAGATTGCCCCTTCATGTTTCTTCATGCTCTTCATGGTGAGAAAAGCAGGCTGAAGGAAAGGCCGCCGCATTCACATGTAGACATGTAGGACATGTAGAAAACCCACTTTTCTCACGCAAAGACGCAGAGGCGCAAAGACGCAAAAAAAAGATTCTGTCCACAGATTTCACAGATTTTTCCTTCAAGTTTCTTCATGCTCTTCATGGTAAAAAAATATTTCTCTGTGGCCTCTGCTTTACCTCTGTGAGCTCTGTGGTAAGGAAGTTGACTCTATGCTCTCTGCCCTCTGCTCTATGCCCTGGTCAGTCGGGGAGCCGCCGGATGCGAGCGCCCAAGGCGTTAAGCTTTTCGTCCATGCGCTCGTAGCCGCGGTCGAGATGGTAAACCCGTCTGATCACGGTCCGGCCCCGGGCGCAAAGCCCCGCCAGGACCAGGGCGGCCGAAGCCCTCAAGTCGCTGGCCATCACCGGGGCGCCGGAAAAAGGCCTGCCGCCGCGGACCCGGGCCGTGGCGCCCGTCACCGAGATCTCCGCCCCCAGCCGGTTGAGTTCGGGGACATGCATGAAGCGGTCTGGAAAGATTCCCTCCTCCACCCTGCTCTCCCCCGGCGCCGCCGAAAGCAGGACCAGCAGTTGCGCCTGCATGTCGGTGGGAAAACCGGGGTAAGGCGCCGTAACAATCCTCTCCACGGCCCGGACCGGGCCGCCGCGCACCCGCAAGGCTCCGGGGAGAAGCTCGAAATCCGCCCCAGCCAGCTTGAGGACTTCCAACAGGGCCCCCAGGTGGGCGATCTCGACTCTCTCCAGGAGAACTTCGCCCCTGCAAAGCGCCCCGGCCAGCAGGTAGGTCCCGGCCTCGATCCGGTCCGGGATGACCCGGTGCTCCGCCCCGCAGAGGGAAAGCACGCCCCGGACCCTGATCTCCCCGGTCCCGGCCCCCTCGATCCCGGCCCCCATCGCCTTGAGAAAACGGGCGGTGTCCTCCACTTCCGGCTCTCGGGCCGCCCCCGCGATAACGGTCTCGCCCGGAGCGAGAACCGAGGCCAGCAGGGCGTTGATAGTGGCCCCCACGCTGGAACCCAGCGGCCCGGAAGCCCTGACCGTCCCCCCCTTGAGTTCGGGCGCCCAAGCCGCGATATTTCCGTGCCGGACCTCGATCCCGACCCCGAGGCCGCGCAGACACTCCAGGCGGGGGCCGATCACGCAGCCTCCCGGCAGGGAGACCTCGGCCCGCCGGAGCCGGCCCACCAAGGCCCCGAGAACCAGGAACGAGGCGCGCATGCGCCGCACCAGCTCGTAGGGGGCGACCGGCTCGAGCGGGCCGGAACAATCCAACTCCAGGGTGTGGTCGTCCACGAACCCCCCCCTGGCCCCCAGCCCCCGCAAAATATTGAGCATGGTCTCCACGTCCCAGAGCCGGGGGACGTTGCGGATG
>CAZIEA010000078.1:9033-10141 GCA_964538495.1 uncultured bacterium
GCCATGATCGGAAGGGCCGCGTTCTTGGCCCCGCCGATCTCGACCGTCCCGTGCAGGGGCGCTCCCCCGGTTATTTCCAGCCGATCCATTGATAGGGTTCAGGGTTCAGGGTTCAGGGTTCAGGGCGCAATTTCACGAATTGAACCGTTTTCTTTCCACAGATTATACAGATTCTCACAGATTGAATTGTTTCAATTCGAATAATCTGTGAAATCTGTGGACAGAATCAATCTGCCTAATCTTAGTTTCGTTTCGCGCGGATTCGCGAGATTCGTGGTTCAACTTCCTTACCACAGAGAGCACAGAGGAAAAACAGAGGCCACAGAGAAATTTCTTTTTACCATGAAGACCATGAAGAAACATGAAGGAAAAATCTGAGTTAATCTGTGAAATCTGTGGAAAAAATAATCTGCGGTAATCTGCGGAATCTTAGTTTGCCTTAGCGTGGATTCGCAAGATTCGCGGTTAAATCCGTGGACAGATCTTTTATTGGCGCCGGGCGCGCAGGACCCGGTCCCGCCCGGAGAGGTCCTGGAGGATCTCCGCCGCCCCGAAGCCGCCTCGGGCGGCAAAAAGTTCCCGAACCGCGTTTCCCTGTCCGGCGCCGATTTCGATCAGCACCGTCCCCCCGGGACGGAGCGGGCCCGGCAAACCGGCTGCCAGGGACCTGATCACCGCGAGCCCGTCGCGTCCGCCGACCAGGGCGCCGCGGGGCTCGTAAAGCCGGATCTCGGGAGCAAGTCCCTCCCATTCCGATTCCGCCACGTAAGGGGGGTTGGCGGTCACGAGATCGATTTCCGCCTCTCCGGCCCAGGGGACGAAAAGGTCCCCCCGGCGGAACTCGACCCGCTCCTCCAGCCCCAGCCGCCGCGCGTTTTCGACCGCCACCTCCAGCGCCCCCGCCTCCAGGTCGGAAGCGCCGATCCAGGCCCCGGGCAGGGCCCGGGCCAGGGCCAGGGCCAGGGCCCCGCTCCCGGTGCAGAGATCGAGGCAGCGCCCGGGCGGAGGATCGATTTCCAGGGCCGCCTCGACCAGGAGTTCGGTTTCCGGGCGGGGGATGAGAACCCTTCGGTCGAGCCGGAGCGTGATCTCGTGAAAACCCCACTCC
>CAZIEA010000079.1:0-1157 GCA_964538495.1 uncultured bacterium
AGGAGGAACTCCAGTGGTCGTCGGTGGCGACATTTCCCTGCAGGAGGGGGTGGATGGCCGGGTAGAACTGTCCGTAATCGATCAGGCTAAGCAGTTCCTGCAGATTGGGCAGTCGCCAGGAGTCATAGCCCCCGTAATGGTTCCTGTTCAGACCGGCGACATACTGGAAAGCTTCCTCCCAGCTCATCCGGTTTTCCAGGTCCTCTACCTTGAGCCGGGAGGAGTCCATTCCCTGCCAGATCAGGGCGCCGGCCCGGTCGGTTACGGTCCCGTTGGGGTTGACGGCGAATCTCTGCCCGCTCCGGGGAAAACCCGCCAGGACGGCCCCGTCGTCCCCCCGGTCCCAGCCGTCGGGATAGTGGATGATATTGGTCTGTCCGCTCTTGGGAAAGCCCAGGACCAGGCTTTCCTGGGGGAGGGAGCGCACCGCCTTGGCGTAGCCCAGGTGCGGGGCGGTCTCTTCCAGGTTGACGGTCCAGATCAGTCCCTCCTCGAAATTGACCCCGTAACCGGTCAGGCCCGCGACCAGTTCCGCGTAGGAGGTGGAACTCCAGAAATAAGCGTCGAAAGGGGGCTGGTAGAAGGAAGACCAGGCCGCGGGCCGGAAAGCCCCGAGATTGACCAGGGAATAGAGTTCCTTGAGATTGGGCAACCGCCAGTCGGTCTGGGAGGCAAAGGCGTTCCGGTTGAGCTCGGCGACATAGGCAAAGGCGTTCTCTCGGCTCAGCTGGCCCGAGTAGGTTCCGGCGGCGTAGCTTTTGCTGTCCTTGAGTTGCCACATCAGCCCGGTCGCCCGGTCTGCGACGGTGTCGGTAAATACTTGAAAGCGGGTTCCGGAGAGCGGATACCCGATCTGGATGGTCCCGTCGTCCCCGAGATCGTTTTCTCCGGCTCCGTGATAGAAGGCGATTTGACCGGTTTTGGGAACGCCGGCGAGGGTTTCGGGATCCGGGGTTGGAGTCGGGTAAGGGAAAGCCGGGGTGGGGGAGAGGTAAGGACCTCCTCGGACCGCCCGGACGTAGTGGAGGTCGGTTTTTCCCTTCTGCCCGGTCAACCCGTCCATGGGGCGCACGGCCAGGGCGTCCGAGGAGATGCCGAAGCGGGTAGTGGCGCTCCATAACCAGAAGAACTCGTCGTTTTCCCGGTCGAAGGCCTCG
>CAZIEA010000079.1:1198-2014 GCA_964538495.1 uncultured bacterium
CCCCCAGGTAGTGGGATCGAAAACCAGCAGGGAAAAAAGCTCGAAGTAATTCGGGACCCGCCAGTCCGCCCGGCCCGCGTATTCCTCCTGGTTCATGGCCTGAACATAGGCAAAGGCCTCCTCCCAGGTCAGCGCGTTTTGCCACTGTCCGAATCCCTCGGTGCCGCTATGAGCCTTCTGCCAGGTCAGGCCGGTGGCGGCCTGGAGGACGGTTTTGCCCTCGTCCAGGTAGGAGGGGCCTTCCCGGGGAAATCCGGCTTGGATGTCCCCGTCGTCCCCGGCCTGAAAACTGAAGGTTTGCCCGGTCTTGGGAAAACCCAGGCAGGTTTGGGAACTGTAGAGCGCGGCCACCGCCTTGACATAGGCCGGCTCAACTTCGTAGCCGATATGCCCTTCCGCCCCGTTGAGGCGGTAGGGGGCGTAATTGGTGGCCTTCCAGGGGTTGTAGGTGCTCGACCAGTAGGGCGCCTGCTGCATCCGGTCGAAAATGCCGTAGGCGGCCGGAAGCCAGGTCCCCAGGTTGGCGATCGCGAGCAATTCCTTGATATTGGGCAGCCGCCAGTCGTCTCTTCCCCCCAGTTTTTGAAGGTTGAGCGCCTTGACATAGGAAAGCGCTTCGTCGTGGGAAACCGCTCCCGCCAGCCCCCCGTAAGCGGCGTAAGCGCTGTCGGATTTCTGCCAGAGCAGGCCGCTGCCGAGGTCGCTCACGGTCCCGTTCTTGTTGTCCGTGAAACGGGGGGGAAAAAGCGGGTATCCCGCCTGAATATAGCCGTCGTCGCCCGGATCGAAGGGGACGGCGTAATGATAACTGGCCGC
>CAZIEA010000079.1:2024-10042 GCA_964538495.1 uncultured bacterium
GGGGGCGGGCCGGTAGACGCCGCCTGTCCGGTCCGGGGCAAGCCGTAAACTCCGTCCGCGCCGGTTTCTCCGGGAAAAATCCCCGCCGCCAGGCCCAGGACGGCAAACACGCAAACGGTTGTTCTCGGCGTTTTCATAACAATATTCTATTTAAGCATATCCGTTTATCGCCGGTCCCGCAAGGCGCCTCGGCGAAGATGCCTTGGCCCCCCTGGTCCGCTGGAGTAAACTTTAGCCGTAAAAAACCAAGGAGGGGGAAATGAAGCGCGTGACCTTGCAGGAACTGGCGCAAAAGATCGGGGCCCGGGTGGAAGGCCCGGCCGAGCTGGAGGTCGGGGGTGTTTCGGACATTTCCGCCCCTGTTCCCGGGACGGTGGTTTGGGTGGAAAAGCCCCGTTTGCTCAAGCAGGCCGAAGCTTCCGCCGCCGCCGCCGTGATTGCCGCGGAAGGGACGGTTTCCACCAAGCCCCTGCTCCTGGCCGCCGATCCCCGGCTCGCCTTTGCCCGCGCCTTCGCCTTTTTCTTCCCCCCCCGGCGCTTCGCCCCCGGGGTCTCCCCCTCCGCCTCGGTCAGCCCCCGGGCCAAACTGGGGGAGGGGGTGACGGTCCAGGCCGGCGCCGTGATCGAGGACGGGGCCGAGATCGGGGACCGGACCGTGATCCAGGCCGGGGTTTTCGTCGGGCTCAATTCCCGGCTCGGCCGCGATTGCCGGATCTACCCCAACGCCGTGCTCAACGAGAACGTTCTCGTCGGCGATCGCTGCATCGTTCATGCCGGGGCGGTCCTGGGCGGGGACGGTTTCGGCTATGTCCCCGACGCCGAAGGCCGGATGTTCAAGATCCCCCAGGTCGGGCGGGTGGTCCTGGAGGACGACGTCGAGATCGGGTGCAACACTACCGTGGACCGCGCCACCTTCGGTGACACCGTGATCCGGCGCGGGGTCAAGCTTGACAACCTGATTCAGATCGCCCACAACGACGAGATCGGGGAAAACACCGCCATGGCCGCCCAGGTCGGGATCGCCGGAAGCACCAAGGTCGGCAAGAACTGCATGTTCGGGGGACAGGTCGGAATCGCGGACCACGTCGAGATCGGCGACCGCGTCTTCATGGCCGGAAAATCCGGGATCGCCGCCCGCAAGAAGATCGCCCCCAACCAGGTCCTGATGGGCGCTCCCGCCCGGCCCCTGGCCGAGATGAAGAAACTTCTCGCCTTCCAGAACCGCCTGCTTAAGGACGAGCCCGGCTCCTCCCCGGAAGAAAAAGACTAAAGCTTACCGGGTGGCGGCCAGGTCGCCGTTCTGCCCCCAGTAGCAGCGGGTGGCGTATTTGATGTTCCAGAGCCCGCTGGAAGCCCGGAAGACTCCCGGCAGGTCGTCGGGCGCTCCCCCGGCTCCGTAGCGTCCCAGGATGGGCTTGTCGGCGCTCTGTCCCCAGTAAAACTGGGCCAGGTTGCGGATCATCCATTTCCCGTTGGCGGGCCGGAAGATCCAGGCCTGTTCCGTGCCGTTGCCGCTCCAGTCGCCGCAGAGGGGAACGTCCCCGTTCTGCCCGTAGTAAAAGGCGGTCAGCCCCCGGACCAGCCAGCGCCCGGTAGAGGGACGGAAGATGGCGACATCGTCCACGCTGTCCCCGTCGTAGTCGCCCGGGACCGGGATGTCCCCGCTCTGCCCGAAGTAAAATCTGGTATGGGCGTAGATGGACCATTTTCCGTTGGCGGGCCGGAAGACCGCCACCTTGGCGTAGTTCTGGGCCGGGTTGTAGCGCCCGGGGACGGGAATGTCCCCGTTCTGCCCGTAGTACCGGTTTCCCTGGACGCGGTTATACCAGCAGCCGTTGGCGGGGCGGAAAACCGTCGGCTCCGCCGTCGGGTCGGCCACGGAAAAAGCCGCCGAGCAGGGCAGGTCGCCGGAGCGGCCGTGGAAGAACTGGGTCAGGCCCCGGATCAGCCACTTGCCACTGGAAGGCCGGAAGACGGCGATCTCGTCGCGCCCGTCCCCGTTGTAGTCGCTGCTCTCGACCAGGTAGGAGGAACCCGCGGCTTCGCTGAAGCCCACGTTGTAGGAGGCCCAGAAGAAGGCATAGTAGGGGAACCCCCCGTCCAGGTAGGTCGCGGAGTAGTTCATGTCCATGTCGATCAGGTAGAGCCCGTTGGGCCGGCCCGGCGTGGTGCCCCAGGAGTTGAGCATGATCCAGACCGAGTTGGCGGGGTCGCGGTCGTCGTAGCCCACGCAGAGGACGGCGTGGCCCCAGCCCGCGCTGTCCCAGGTGTGCCCGTTGATGTAGCTCATATCCAGGTACTGGTTCTCGTTGTTGTTGTTCCAGAAGTTCATGAAGACGGTGTCGTCGGCGGCGTTGGGGACGAAGAAGGCGAACCAGACCGCTTTGTCCTGGTGGAGCTGGTTCTTGATGTTGGCGATGGCCGCGGCCTGGCTCACTCCGGTGGTGGTGATGTAGCCGGCCGTGCAACTGGTGATTCCATGCTGGGGGCTCTTGGAGACGGCTCCGCAGCTCACCGCCGGGGTCCCGGTGGAGCAGGTGCGCCCGCCGTCGGCCCAGCCGGCGTTGGTGTTGGACCAGGGGAGGCAGTAGCCGGCGGTGGCGTAGAAGTCGGCCAGGTCCTCGGCCCAGCCCCCGCAGCAGGCGTATGCTCCCGACCCATTGGACCCGCAGGAGTTGAGATGTTGGATGGAGAGGCTGACTTTGTTTCCGGTCTGGCGCTCCAGGTCCACCGCGACGCAGCCCACCCCGGCCCAAACCCAGCAGTTGCCGCAGTTGCCCTGGTCCCGGGTGGCGGGGGTGTAGGCCAGGTTTCCCAGGAGGTTGTAGTAGGCGCCTTGCTTGGGCTCCGAGACGTCCGGGTCCGACCAGGCCTTAGGCCCTCGCTCCGGCCGGGTGCACCAGTCGCGCCGGGTTTCGTCGTCGGGGCGCATCACCCCCAGCTCCGATTCGTCCCCCGGGCTCGTCTTTCCCAGTTGTTCGATGTCGGCCCCGGTGTATTCGCCCGGAACGAAATCGCTCCAGCCCGCGCCGGCCAGAGCCAGCGCCACCCCCAACACCGCCGCCAGGATTTTCATTTTTGCTCTCCCCGGTTCGACCTTGGCCGATTCTCCCGCGGATTCCGCCATTTTTTACGCCGCCGCGCCTTGGCGTGATCAGGCGCGCCATTTCACCACAGAGGGCACAGAGAACTGCTTTCCTTTTCCACAGATTGGTCCTTGGCGTCTTTGCGTCTTGGCGCCTTGGCGCCTGAACCCTGAACCCTTCTACATGTCCTACATGTCTACATGTGAATGTGGCGTCGGTTCCTTCAGTCTTCAGCCTTCAGCCTTCAGCCTGCCTTTCTCACCATGAAGGACATGAAGAGCATGAAGTTTTAATCTGTGAAATCCGTGGACAAATCATTTTCCTGCGTCTTTGCGTGAGAAAAGTGGGGTTTCTACATGTCCTACATGTCTACATGTGAATAGTGCGTCGGTTCCTTCAGCCTTCAGCCTGGATTTCTCACCATGAAGGACATGAAGAGCATGAAGTTTTAATCTGTGAAATCCGTGGACAGTTGGTTTTCGGCGTCTTGGCGCCTGAACCCTGAACCCCGGCTACTTCACCACCGGGGTATCCCCGGTCTGCCCGAAATAGACCCGGGTCACGGTGCGGAGCGCCCAGAGCCCCACTGACTCCCGGAAGATCCCGATCTGGGCGTCTTCCCCCCCGCGGTAGTAGGCCGGGAGCGGGTGATCGGCCGCCTGCCCGAAGTAGTACCGGTCTCCGTTCATCAGGGCCCAGAGCCCGGTGGAGGGGCGGAAGATCCCGGGCAACCCCCCGCCCCCGTCGTAGCCGGCGGGGACCGGGATGTCCCCGGCCGCCCCGAAGTAAGCCCGGGTCAGGCCACGGATCGCCCAGAGCCGGGTGCCGGGGCGGAAGAGCGCGATCTCGGCGGTCCCGTCCCCGCTGAAGTCGGCCGGGAACGGGGTGTCGCCGCTTTGCCCGAAATAGACCCGGGTGAAGTTGCGCACCGCCCAGAGCGAGACAGCGGGCCGGAAAACCGCGATCTCGGTGGTCCCGTCCCCGTCGAAGTCCCCGGGGGCGGGTTTGTCGGCGGACTGGCCGAAATAGATCCGGGTCAGGGAGCGGATTGCCCAGAGGCTGGAGTTGGAGCGGAAAACGGCGATGTCGCTGGTCCCGTCCCCGTTATAGTCGTAGAGCCAGCGCTGGGGCGGCCGGGGCCGGTAGCGGTAGATTGCCCCGGTGCCCGCCCCCGCCCAGACTTCGCCTTCGGAGGCCCCGATGCTCTTGATGCCCCCCTGGGCGGAGAGCCCGGCGATCAGGGTCTGGATCGACCAGTTTACCCCGTTGAAATAGGCGATCGCTCCCGAGCTCAGCCCCGCCCAGCCCTTGTCGTTATCGTTTCCGGCCGTGATGGCATTAACGGTGGGGTCGCCCACGTCGGTGGCGAGGAACCACTCGCTCCCGTCGTACTGCAGGATCATCCCGGCGTAACCGCCGGCCCCGGCGCCGTCCTCGCTCGCCACCGTGATGCTCTCAAGCCGGTTCTGGACCTCGGTCTGGACCGACCAGGAGCTTCCGTCGTAACGGTAGATCCGGCTGGGGCCCTCCGAGGGGGTGTAGCCGCCCAGGGCCAGGACGTTTTCGGAGTTCGATCCGCTGATGCTCCGGACGAAGATTCCGGCTCCAACGTTGGTCTGAAGCTCCCAGGCGGTCCCGCCGTTGGCGGAATGATAGATATTGCCCGCGTTGCCGCCGACCCAGACATGGTTGGGATCGGGCGCGTAGGCGCAGTAAAGATATTGGCTCCCCCCCACCAGCGAGGTCTGGTGTATCCATGCGGTCCCGTTGTAGTGGGATATGTTCCCCGGCCCCCCGAGGTAATTGCCCACCACCCAGACCCGGGTGCCGCTCTCGTTGACGAAGATCCCCCGGTGCTCTCCGGTCTGGGTGCTGTAAAGGGCGGTCTGGACCGCCCAGCTCGCGCCATCGTAGTAAAAGACATCCCCCTTTTTGGTGAAGCCTCCCATCACCGCCCAGCACAGGGAGGTTCCGCCTGTGTCCGCGCCGCCGACGTAGACGGTGTTGCCGCCCACGTCGGTGGAGAATTCCCATTCCTGCCCCGCAGCCGGGAGCGCCCAAACCAGCGCCGCCGCCAGCACCGCCGCCGCAATATTGCTTGACATTGTTTTTCCTCCCCGGGTTAGACCGCGGTTTATTCGATATATAGCACGGATTTCCCGGCGGAACAAGCCCCGCGCTTCCGTCGTTTTTTCTTGGAAAGCCGGCGGAAGTTTCTTGCCCCCTTCTTCCCCGAAGCCTTATATTTCTCCTTAATTTTCGCTCCTTCCGACTCCCGCCCCGACTAAGACTCGCCTGCCTTCCTCACCACCGAGCGCACAGAGAAAAGTCTTCAGGCCACAGAGAATTATTTTTTTCTCACCATGAAGTTCATGAAGAGCATGAAGTTTTAATCTGTGTAATCCGTGGACGTTTTAGCATAGGGCATAGGGCATAGGACATAGGGCCAGAAAAACAAACCCAAATTTGGCGTCGTTGCGTCTTTGCGCCTTTGCGTGAGAAAAGTAGGTTTTCTACATGTCCTACATGTCTACATGTGAATGCGAGTACGAGGACGATAACAGGAGGAGAAAATGAATTTCGGCCTGGAACCGGGGACCCTGCGGGTCCTGGTGGCGGTCCCGCTTTTGCTTGTTATCCTTTTAACCCTCTGGGGGGTCTTTTACCGCCCCTCGGACCTCAACCGGTAGGGCGGAAATGATCGCGACCGTCGTCATCGTGTCCGTTTACCTGCTGGGCATGCTCCTGATCGGGGCCTGGGCCTCCAAGAAGATCAAGACCGTCGAGCACTACATCATCGCCGGCCGCGACCTGGGTTTTTGGGTCTTTGCCATCCTGGTGGTGGCTTCCTGCACCAGCGGGATGACGCTTTTGGGGGTGAGCGGGCTCGGCTACGTGGCGGGTTGGCCCAGCATCTGGGAACAGATCTTCGTTCCCCTCACCTGCGCCGTCTGCATCCTTCTCTACGGCACCAAACTTCACCGGGTCAGCATCCGGCAGGGCTACCTGACCCCCCAGGACTATTTCGCCCACCGCTTTTACAGCCCCCGCTTCATGCGCGGCGCCGCGGCGGCGGCGGTCCTGGTGGTTTCTTCCATCTACCTGGTCGGGCAATATACCGCCATCAGCATCGTCCTGGGCTGGATCCTGGGCATTCCCCATCTTTACGCCCTGGCCATTGGGGCGGTCGTGGTCATGCTCTACGTCGTGCTCGGAGGGATGTACGCGGTGGCCTGGACCACCCTGTTCCAGGGGCTGCTTATCGTTTTCGGGGTGGCGGCCGTTTTTCCCTTCATCATCCAGGCCGCCGGCGGCCTTACTCACGTGAACGCCGTGCTCAAGGGCATTGACCCCAATTTGCTCCGTCTGGCCTTTCCCCAGCAGCATCCCCCCTACGCCCCCTACGCCTTCTGCACCCCGGCTTTCCTGGTCTCGTTTTCCTTGCTGCTGGGGCTGGGGTTGGGCGCGGCCCCGCACATCGTCGGCAACATCATGACCGCCCGCAAGGTCCATTATTTCAAGTGGACCCCGCTGGCCGCCTTCGCGATTTATTTGGTGATCATGTTCATGATCAAGATCATCGGCTTTGCCGGCCGCTCGATGGCGGTGGAGGGGGTATTGGCGGTGGACAAACCGGACAATGTTTTCGTGGCCGCGATCCAGCACTCCCTGCCCGCGATCATCTGGCCGTTTTTTGCGGTGATCGTGCTGGCGGCGGTGATGTCCACCACCGACCGGCTCATGCTCACGGTGGGGGCCGCCTTCGGCTGGGACATCTACAAAAACCTGATTTCCCGCTCCGCCTCCGATGCGCGCATCACCAGGTTGAGCCGGATCGCCATCGTCGTGATCGCCCTCTTGACGGCCGCGCTGGCCGTTTCTCCTCCCAACTTGCTGGCCTGGCTGATCTGGATGGGGATTGGGGTGATGCTCGCCACCTTCGTGGCGCCGTTGCTGGCCGGGCTCTACTGGAAACGGGCCACCCGGGAGGGCGCCCTGGCCGGGATGCTCTCCGGGCTGGCGGCGTCGGTGATCTTCGGCTATCTGGGCAAGTTCGGCCCCGCTTTTCCCAAGGAGGGCCCGGTTCGCTTCTATCACTACCTCGTCTGCGCCCCTCTCCCGGTTCATTTCAGCCTTTACGCCTTCCTCGTCTCCGTGGCGGTCCTGGTGGTCGTGAGCCTGCTCACGCCGCCCCCGCCGCCGGAGATCATCGCCGCCACCGAGACCGGTTTTTACATCGCCGATCGGAGCGGAGCCCCCAGGAGCTGACCGGCGCGCCCGCGCCCTTCTCGGGCCCGCGTCGGCCTCCCGGTCTTGAAGGCGCCATGCAGATAGACATCAGCCAAGCCGCCGTCCTGCTCCAGGTTCCGCGCCGGACGATCTATCGCTGGATGCGCCGGGACCGGCTCCCTTCCCACCGTCCCAACGAGCAGCTTCGTTTCCATCCCGCCGATCTGTTGGAATGGTCGGCCATTCGCGGGGTGGCCGTTTCTCCGGTCTTTTTCCGCGGCCCGGAGGCCGCCCCCGAACTTTCCCTGCAGTCCTTGCTCAAGGCGGGCGGGGTCCACCGCGGGGTGGAGGGGGTGGGCCCCGCCGGCGTCCTGGAGGAGATGTTTCGGCGCTTGGGAATTTTCGCCGCGGAGGAGTGCGCGCGGTTGGCCTCGATCCTGGCGTCCCGCCCTTCGCTGGGATTCACCGGCGTGGGCGCCGGAGGCGCGCTTCCTCATGTCCGCAATCCGATCGTGCGGCCCGCTTTCTCCCCCCTGGTCGGGTTGTTTTTCCCGAGTTCGGCGCTCCCGATCTGGTCGGCGGACGGAGTCCCGGTCCGGGCGGTCTTTCTCCTGGTCAGCCCCGGCGTCCGGGCCCATTTGCGGATGTTTTCCCGGCTTCTCTTCGCCCTGGGCCGCCCGGAATTCCGGTCCGCCCTGGATC
>CAZIEA010000080.1:0-10038 GCA_964538495.1 uncultured bacterium
GAGAAAAAACGGTTCCGCCCCGGCGCCGGGCGCGGGGGCCTTGACCCCGGCGCAGCCGGCCCCGAATAGAGCCGCCCCCAAGAGCGCGAGAAGACTGTTTTTCATGGCCGGGAGTCTAGCACCGGCCCCCCCCGCCACCAAGTCCAAACTGTCGATTCCGGGGTGGCGGAACTAAAATTCCGCAGGTTTACGGCAACTAAGATTACGCAGATTACCGCAGATTTTTTCCACGGATTTAACCGCGAATCTCGCGAATCTCCGCCAACGGCAACTAAGATTCCGCAGATTTCCGCGGATTAAATCTGTCCACAGATTTCACAGATTTTTTCCTTCATGCTCTTCATGGCCTTCATGGTGAAAAAACAGGCTGAAGACTGAAGGCTGAAGGAACCGCCGCGCTATTCACATGTAGACATGTAGGACATGTAGTTAAATTCGGAATTCGAATGACGAAACTCGAATGAAATTCGAAACCGCAAAACCTAAAAGCGAGTTTTAGGAAATTCGAATTTGAGATTTATTTCGAATTTCTAATTTCGAGTTTCGAATTTATTGTCTCCTGATTCCTGTCTCCTGTTTCCTGTATCCCAGGTTCAGGACGGTGGCTTAGAAAAGGATCAGGGCGCCGAGGATGAGCTCGAAGTCCGGGGCGGCGTCGTCCATGCCGATTCCGATCCCGAGGTCGGCGCTGAAGCGGTCGCTGAAGAAGTATTCTCCGGCGAAGGTGATCTCGATGTCGTTGTCGGAGTCCTTGTAAGGCTTGGTGGCGAAGTTGAGCTCGGTCTTGAGATCGAGCTTTTCGATCGCCTGCCAGATCACCCCGGCTCCGAACTCGAACTGGGTCTCGCCGTCGATCTTGACTTTATTGCCGCCGATTTTCTTGTCGGCGTCGGCGTTGATCCGCAGCCCCAGGTGCCCGATCAGGGCCAGGATGTCGCTGATATAATAGCGGGAGGCTCCGAAAAGCTCGAAGTTGAACTCGCCGCTGGCCCAAGGATGGACAATTTTCTCGCCCCCGGTGGGGAGGGTGAAGCTCAACCCGGCCGAGAGCAGGAGCGGGTCGGTGAGGAACTGGTACTTGCCCCAGAGGTCGATGTCGCTGAACCCGGTGGAACTGGAGCCCTCTTTGTGATCGAAATTCATCAGGAAAAAGCGCGTCCCGGCCTCGAGAGCGGGGAGGCCCTGCGGCGACCAGGCGAAGACCGGGCCGATCAGCCAGGCGTTGGCCTTGCCGGCATCGCTTTTCCAGGTTTGATAGCGGAACTGGGGCAGCAACCAGAACCCGCCCTGGCCGCTGTTGACGGTGGCCCCGTCCCAGCGGGGGTTCTGGATCAGCCGGACGTCCCCGGTGACCTGGGCGAACAAGAGCCCGGGCACGAGCAGGAGCGCCGCAACCACGATCAACCACCCTGCTTTCATCTGCACCTCCCTTTGTTGGGGTTGCCCCTGGCGTGGAACTTTCCCAGAATTTCGCAGGATGAAACCGCGAATCCCGCGAATCCCAGCAAATCCACGCTACGGATTACGGATCACTGATTACGGATTACGAGTTTTTGCGACTCCTGTCTCCTGTTTCCTGATTTTCGGACTCTATGCTCTATGCCCTATGCGCTATGCCGCTATGTCCACAGATTTCACGGATTTTTCCTCATGTTCTTCACGGTAAGGAAAAAAATCTCTGTGCCCTCTGTTTTCTCTCTGTGAGCTCTGTGGTGAGGAAGTTTGGCTGGAAGACTGAAGGAACCGTCGCGCCTATTAACCGCGAATCTCGCAAATCCCCGCCAATTCCGGCGCCGGATTACGGATCACTGATTACGAGTTTTTGCGACTCCTGTCTCCTGACTCCTGTCTCCTGTTTCCTGATTTTCGGACTCTATGCTCTATGCCCTATGCGCTATGCCGCTATGTCCACAGATTTCACAGATTAATTCGTTGTCGTAGTCGCAATCGGCCAAATCAGGCTCACACCCCACACCCCATGCCTCATACCCCATTACACGGATCACGGGTTTTTCTGAACCCTGAACCCTGAACCCTTTATTCTGTTTAGAAGAAATAGGAGGAGCCGACGAAAACATAAAGGAAGGACTCTTGGGCGTCAACCTTGGTCAACTGCCCGTCCTGGCTCCAGCCGATGAAGTCGCCGCTGCCCCAACTGTAGTTGAGCCCGAGATTGATGGTGGTGTTTTCGGTTTCCCGCCCTACGCTCATGGTCAGGCCGTACTTGTTGATATGGGCGGGATACCAGGAGGTGGTGGGGTCGGAGTCGGGGGCCGACGAGAGACTGGTGAAGAACCCGGCCCGGAGCGGGTAACGCTCGGTGATGTAGTATTCCCCCCCCAGACTGAAGTCCAGGACAGGTTCGTACTTGGCCCCGTAGCGCCAGGTGATCCCGAACTGGTCCTGGCCCTCGATCCGATTGTAGTCGGCCGCGAAGTTGTAGATCAGGTCCAGAGCCAGGGCCCATGCTCCCGGCTTGCTCCAGGCTACCCCTCCCGAGACTCTCCCCGGGACGGTGTTTCTGGTCTCGGCGTCATCCACGTAGTTGACGAGGTTCATCCCCCCGTAGCTGTATTTCTGCAGGTACTCGCCGCTGCCGGTGATGTGCAGGGAAGGGGGCTGGATGGTGAAGCCGCAACTCCAGTAATCGTCCATCTGGATGCGGGCGCCCAGGATGGCGAGGAGGCTCAAGTCGTTGTACTTGATGTCCTCCGACCAGGTGTATTGGGCGGCGCGGATGGTGTCCCGGAACCAACTGAAGGTGCGGTAAACCCCCAGGATCGACATCCCCACCGAAAAGCGTTCGTCCACCTGGAAGGCGGCGCTGGGTCCAAGCCAGAGGGACTGGTCGTCCTTGTTGTACTTGTAGTAATCGTAGCTTTGGGTATAGGCCTCGAGGTCGTTGCTTCGGGCCATGTAGGGGACAAAGGCCGAGAAGGCCAGCCGCCAGCGCTCGTCCACCTTCCAGACCGAGCCGAAGGTGGTGGGGATGACCAGGAAGGAATCGACGTCGATATCCTGGCCGGGCGCCCAGCCGTCCTTGGACTGGTAGCGGGAAAAACCGTAAATGCTGGCCGAGAGCGAGACCGTGCTGTTGGGGGTGAGAGCCAGACCCCCGGGGTTATAAAAGCAGGATTCCACCGAACTGGCCAGGGCGATGGCGGCCCCGCCCATCCCGGCGGCGCGCTCGCCCAGGATGTAGTCGCGATAGTTCCCCTCTCCGGCATGGGCCGCGGCGGCCGCTGCCAGGAGCGGGAGCAAACACATGATTTTTCTCACGGCGTCCTCCCCCGGAACCGGTAAACGGTTGACGATTTCCCTGGTTTGGAAAAAACCGAAAAAATGATACCATTTTCTTTTAGGGGTTTCAGGAAAAATTCTATTGTTCGAGAACCGAGAAGGAGGACGAGGATGAAGACAGCTCGGGAAAAATCGTTTTCCCCGGATGACGCCCGGGGGGCGCTTTCCCCGGAACAGCTTGCTCGCCTGGAAAAAAATCTCCTGGCGCGCGGGGTGTTTTCCCCGGCGCGCGTCCGTTCGGAACTGAACTGGTTCTGCCGGGAACTGGGGATCGGCGAATACTACTTCCGGCACACCCCCCTGAGCGAGATCGCCCGCCATCTCGAGAGCCTCTCGGCTTCCCGGATCATTTCGGAAAACAGTTCCGGGGAGCCGGCTGACATCCATGTCTTCAGTGAAAAGGGGGCTTCCGCCTTTTACATGGTCCGGGACGATCCCGACGAGGTCCGCCGGGCCAAGCAGCGGATCGAATCCCATTACCAGGCCTTCCGGCTCGAGAGTTACCGGAGCCGGGGATATCCCCTGCGGCTGCTCAACGTGTCCACCCCCAGCTTTCCCCGCGGAAAGGGATCCGGCTTCGCCGCCGCCGCCGGGGTCGAGTTCTCCCGCCGCTCGCCCCTGGAAACGGTGGAACGCTACCGCCGGCTCTGGGAGGAGTTCCAGAAACGACGGGTCCCGCTGGTCCGCTTTTCCGACCGGCAGGACACGGGCGAGACCCGGGTAATGGCGGCGGTGGAGAGTCCGGCTCCGGGAGGTTTTTTCACCGCCTCTGATTTCGTGTTTCGCCGTCTGGGCATGGCGGTCCGGCGCGAGTACGTGGAGCCCTTCGCCGATGGGACGGTGATCTATTCCATTTACACCGACCGGATCGAGGATCCGGCCCGGCGCGCCCGCCTGGGCGGGGAACTTTCCGCCGCGCTCGGCCCGGTCGAGGGCCGGCTGGCGGAGCTTTTTTATTCCGGGGCCCTGACGGCCGCCGAGACCGCCTGGGCGGCGGCGGCCGGCGCCTTCGCCCACCAATTTCTCACTACCCACACCGAGGAATACACCGCCCTTTCCCGGGCCCTCCAGGGCCAACCGGAGATGCTGGGGCTCTTGTCGGTTTTCAAGACCCATCTGGCCAAGGACACTTACCACGAAGAGCGCATCCTGGACGTGCTCCGCAAGCACCCGGGGATTCTCAAGACCCTTTACGGAGCGTTTCGCGCCCGCTTCGATCCCGACCTCAAAAGCCGCTCTTGGAAGGCGAAGCAGGAAAAGGCCTCCACCTTGATCGCCCAGGAGGTTTCTTCCGAGATTTCCCGACACATCCTGGAAATCCTGATCGTCTTCAACGACTCGATCCGCAAGACCAACTTTTTCCGCACCGACCGCAACTGTCTCTGCTTCCGGCTCGACCCCGGATTTCTCAACCCGGTGGACTACCCGGCCCGGACCTGGGGGATTTTCTTCCTTCTGGGCCGGGGTTTCCGGGGTTTCCACGTTCGCTTCCGGGACATTGCCCGGGGAGGGATCCGCTTCGTCCGTTCTCCCAGCGTTTCGGACTATGACCTCAACTCGGACTTCATCTTCGACGAGAATTACAACCTGGCCATGACCCAACAGCGCAAGAACAAGGACATTCCGGAAGGCGGGGCCAAGGGGACCATTCTCCCCGGTTGCGGGATGGAGGGGCGCCGGGAGGAGTTTTTCCGGCATTACATCGACGGTCTCCTGGACGTGATCCTGCCTCACCCGCGGGTGGTGGACTACTTGGGCCGGGAGGAAATCCTTTTCCTGGGTCCGGACGAGGGCACCGCCGACCTGATGGATTGGGCCGCCCGGCACGCCCGGGAGCGGGGATACCGCTACTGGCGGGCCTTCACCACCGGGAAAAGCCCCGAACTGGGCGGCATCCCCCACGACGAGCACGGCATGACCACCCACGGGGTTCGACAGTTCGTGGAGGACGTGATTGCCGCTCGCGCGCAGCGGTTGGAGGATCTCACCAAGTTCCAGACCGGGGGCCCGGACGGGGACCTGGGCAGCAACGAGATCCTGCTCGCCCGGGAGAAAACCGTCGCCGTCATCGACGGCAGCGGGGTCCTTTACGACCCGCGGGGGCTGGACCGGAAGGAACTAATCCGGCTGGCCCGGGCCCGCGCCACCGTCTCCGGCTTCCGCCGGGGCCGGCTTTCCCGGGATGGTTATTTCGTCGGGGTCGCCGATCGGGAAGTCGTGCTGCCCGACGGGACCAAGGTCGCCAACGGGACCGAATTCCGCAACCTTTTCCATTTCCATCCCGGGCTCAAGGCCGACCTCTTCGTTCCCTGCGGGGGCCGCCCCCGGGCGATCAACATCAACAACTGGGAAATGTTTCTCGAGGACGGGAAGACCCCCCGGGCCCCGGTCATCGTGGAAGGGGCCAACCTCTTCATTACCCAGGAGGCCCGCCTGCGCCTGGAGGAGGCGGGGGTGACGCTGATCAAGGACGCCTCGGCCAACAAGGGCGGGGTCACCTCCTCCTCGCTCGAGGTTCTGGCTTCCCTGGTGATGTCCGATCGGGAGTACGAGCGGTTGATGGTGGCGGCCCCCGGACGGCGGCCGCCGGCCTTCCGGGACCGCTACATCCGGGAGATCATCAGCCATATCCGGCGCAACGCCCACCGGGAGTTCCTGGTTCTCTGGGCCGGGCACCAGGCCTCCGGGACGGCGCTTTCCATTCTTTCCGACCGCCTCAGCGACAAGATCAACACGGTTACCGACCTGGTGCGGGAGTCGGCGCTTTCCGACCGCCGGGAGCTGGTGGGAAAGGTCCTGGGCGAGCATTGCCCCCCGGTCCTGCTGAAAAAATATCCGCCCCAGCGGATGATGAAGACGCTGCCGGATAATTACCTGAAGGCTTTTTTTGCCGCCGCCCTGGCCTCCGACTACGTTTATGCCAAGGGGCTGGAAGCGGGGGAACTGGATTTCTTCGAGTTCGTGGAGAAATACGCCCGTGCCTGAAGGGTACTCCGGGAAAACCCGGAGGATGGTTTTGCCGGCGCTGCTTTTGGCGGCCGCGCTTGGGGGTCTCTTCGCGGCGGCGGCGGTGCTGCTTTGGGGGCCCCTGCGCCTTCCCCGGGTCGGCTTTTCCTGCACCACCCCCGAACGGCCCTTGCTCGTCGCCGGCGCCGCTCTCCTGCTCCTGGCGCTTCTGCTCCTGAGGAGGGGGAACCTCCCGGTTCCCACCCGACCCTGGCTCTGGGGCCTCTTAGCGATGGGGCTGCTCTGGACCGGGTTTTACGGGGGCCTGGGGGTCTATTTCCACCGGACTTGGCGCTCTTCCTCGCTCGATCTGGCCCTGCACTCGCAGCTCCTCTGGAACCTCCTGCGGGGCAGGTTCATGGAATCGAGTTTTTTCGAACACAGCTTCGCGGCCAATCACTTCTGGCCCGGGCTTTATCTGTTCGCCCCCCTTTACCGGCTCCTGGGGAACGAGGGGATGATCGTCCTGCAGGCGGCTTGGGTCTCCGCGGGCGCGTTCGGCGCCTACTTTCTCGGGGACCTGATCGCCGGGGGCCGGCGCTGGGGGCTGGCCGCCGCGGCGGCCTACCTGCTTCACCCCACCCTGGCCGTGGGGGTGCTTTTCGACTATCACTTCGAGCTCTTCGCGGTTGTTCCGGCCCTGTTCGGGATTTATTTCCTGGAGCGAAGGAGCTGGCTTCCGGCGGCCGGGTGCCTGGTCCTGGCGGTATCCCTCTACGAAGTGACGGCCGTTCCTTTCCTGGGCCTGGGCCTGGTTTATCTGCTGCGCCCCGGTTACCGGAAAGCCGGGCTGGTCCTGGCCGCCGCCTGCGGGGCCTACCTGGCGGTCCTGGTCGAGTGGGTCATGCCCGCCTTTCGTTCCCCCGGCTACTTCCCCCACCGCGACCGTTTCCGGAAATTGGGGCCCACGCCCTGGGCCATGGCCGCCAACTTCCTCTCCGCGCCGGCGGCCTACCTCCGAGGCAACGCCTCTCCCGGGCGACTGGACAACCTCCTTTACCTCTTCCGCTCGTTCGCCTTTCTCCCGGTCCTGGGGGCGGAATGGCTGCTTCCGGTCGTTCCCGTCCTGATCGGGCTTTACCTGAGTTCCTACGAACTCCAGCTCGACATCCGGGTCGGCTATTTGGCGGTGACGCTGCCTTTTTTCCTGCTCGCCGCCCTCCGGGGAGCTCTCCGGCTGGGCGCCGTGCCCGGCCGGGCCGGGCGCTGGTGGCGGGAATACGGGGTCTTCCCCTTTCTGGCGGTTTCGCTCGCCTCCTCCCTCCAGTTTCAAGTCCACCGCCAGTTCCGGACCGGTTTCTTCCAGCCGCCTCCCTACCTGGGCGTCCTCGAGGAGGCGGCCCGGCACATTCCCCCCGGGGTTTCCCTGACCGCTGACAATCACCTGGGGCCCCATTTCCTGGAACGGGACATTCTCCTGGTCACCCCCCAGTTCCATTTCCGGGGGGAACCGGTGGACTGCGTCTTCACGGATTTCAACAATTGGGCCCGGAAAAGCCGGGTTTTTTACCGCCGGCTGCGGGAATACGTCGAGGAGGAAACCTACGCCCCGGTTTTCTTCTCCGGGGGGGTCCTGGTCCTGCGCCGGGACCGGCGGGACCCGGAAGCCGCTCGGGCCGTCCTGGCCTACCTGGACTCGTGCCCAGACCTCAAGGCGGCCTGGGAGGCCCGGCCGCCCCGGCGCGGCCGGACCGGCTGGTGGAGGAGGAGCCTTTCCCCCTTCCGTTCCCTCATGCTAAACTATAAGTCATCCGGATCGAAACGGGCCCCCGCTGACGGAAACTAAGATTTCGCAGATTAAACAGATTAATCGTTCGCCTGATTCGAATTTGACTTTCTACATGTCCTACATGCCTACATGTGAACGATGCGGCCTTTTCTTCAGCCTTCAGCCTGTTTTTCTCACCATGAAGATCATGAAGAGCATGAAGGTAAAAATCTGTGAAATCTGTGGACATAGGGCATAGCGCATAGGGCATAGAGCATAGAGTCAGGAACGCAAGAATCTGTGGAGAAGAAAAATTCTGAGAAATCTCAGTTTTGATTTGCGCAGATTCGCGGGATTAGCGGTTAAATCGCGGTAATCTGCGTAATCTTAGTTTGTGGTTAGTGAAGGGGGAGAGAGGGAGGGAGAAGATGAGCGCCGATAAGTTTGACGAGGTGGTTTCCGGACTGATCCGGCCGCTGTCGGGCCTGACCGAGGGCCCCTACGACGCCCTCTACATGCTGAGAAAGGACGGGGGCCTGGTCTACGTCGAGGGCTACTGGCACCCGGAAGGCAAGGTGATCGGGAAGCTTATCTACTATCCCGACCCCCGGGGGCGCAAGTCCATCCACGGCCGCCGCTATACCAGCATCGTCAAGGAGGAGAAGGACGGGGAGGAAGTCTACATCTCCCACGAGGACCAGCTCCGCCGCGTCTTCCGGCTCCTGCCCGACCTGCCCCCGGAGTCCAACCGCCTGGTCCTGGCCGAGTACCAGATGGCTTTCCCCTTGGAGGATTTCGCCGGCTACTTCGAGCCGAAACGGGGGCTGCGTTACCTGATGGACCATCACCCCGACGTGAAGGCTGTGGTGGAGAAGACCGCCGATATCCTGGGGGTGGAAATGGACACCTTGGGGATCACCGGCTCCTCGGCCCTGGGGAAGAAAGGCGGGGACATCGACCTGGTTTTTTTCAACACCCCGGAAAAGAACCTCTCGACCGCGCGCAAGCTCTGGGGGATCGTTTACAGCCAGCCCGACAAGCAGGTGGTGGAATACGGCAAGTTCTGGCCCCTGAAAATGTACGTGGAGGGGGAAGAAGTCTGCACCTTCTGGGCCTACGCCGATCCGGCCCTGGCCCCGGTCCGGGACTGCCGGGTCGAGCTGGTCAAGGAGGAAGTCGAGGTTTTCGGGACCGTGACCGACAACCTGCACTCCCTTTACGTGCCCCTGGTGCTGGGGTTGGAGAATGTCTATTTGGACGGGGAAAAGACCGACCCGCTCCGGCTGGTCATCTACGACGGGGCGGTGCGGGGGGAATTCCGCCCGGGCCTGCGCCTGCGCATCCTGGGCAAGCTGGTGAACCTGGTCAAGGCCTCCGGGGAAACCGAGACCGTGGTCTCGGTCACCGACGGGTTCAACATCACCCTCGAGCGTTTCAAGGCGGGAGTTCCCCACCTCCAGAGCCGCCTCGGGTCCGAGAACTGAGATTCCGCGGGTTAACCGCTAATCTCGCGAATCTCCGCCAACGGCAACTAAGATTACGCAGATTTCTGCGATTTAACCGCTAATCTCGCGAATCTCCGCCAAATCCGGCGCCGGATTACGAATCACTGATTACGGATTACGAGTTTTTGTGACTCCTGACTCCTGTCTCCTGGTTCCTGCTTTTAGGACTCTATGCCCTATGCTCTATGCCGCTATGTCCACAGATTTCACAGATTAATCGTACTCGAACTCGGCGTGAGGCGTGAGGCTTGAGGCTTGGCGCTGAAAAGACAGGCTGAAGGCTGAAGGAACTGCCGCTTTCTTCACGCAAAGGCGCAAAGACGCAAAGACGCAAAGACGCAAAGACGCCAAGATTCGATCTTTCCACGTCATTGCGAGGAGGACCGAGCGAAGCGAGGGACGACGAAGCAATCTCTTAAAGCCTTGAAGGCGTAGGGAGATTGCTTCGCCCCTGCGGGGCTCGCATGTCACGTCCTGATTTCCGTTTGACACCTTTTGGTTAGTTGACCGTGCATGATT